>VAXY01000205.1:0-1204 GCA_005885085.1 Actinomycetota bacterium
AAGAGCTGAGCAAGGTAAGGGGCGAGCTGCTCGCCCGCCCCTGGTCCGTTGCGCGTCAGCTAGTGCAGCTGGCCGCGGATCGCGCCGCCCGGGAACAGCGTCGTGTGGTAGTTGACGTAGTAGGCGCTCGGGTTGCTGCACAGGTTGGCGCCGGTGGTGCCCGCGTTCGGCGTCGCCATGCCGCTCTGCTTGATGTGGCGCGCGCTCGTCGCCGGAGTCGGCGAAACGAACAGCGGCACGACGATCGGGCCGGCGACACCGACAGGTGCCTGGTGGATGTGCCCGGCGATGAACGTCTCGCCGTTCAGGTTGAGGATGTGCGTCTTGAACTCGATCGTGCCGCCGTTGCGGACCTTGATCTGCGTGTGGCCCTTGGCGGTGGAGATCGAGCCTGTCGTTTCGTTCTTGGCCGTCAGCCTTGCGTGGAGGACGCACATGACGCCGTTGCCGCTCTTCGCCGGCGCCACGCTCGCGGTGGGCGCGACGGCCGCGCAGACGGCGACGACACAGACGATCAGACGTCGCATCTAGCCTCACTTCCCTTCGCGGTAGGTTGTGGCTCCCCCAAAAACCTCTCCGGAGCAGCCGTTTTTTAACCGGCCGTGCCAGGCGGTTCTCAGGCGACGGTGGCGGGTGCGATTCGCGCATTTTGGGTACGGAAGCGGCAGGTTTTCTGCGCTCACAGGAGGTCGACCCCGATGAAACAGGCCCTCGGAACCGTCCTGGCGACGGTTTGCACACTCTTCGTCCTTCTCGTCCCGGCCGCGTCGCCAGCCGTAGCCGCGCAGGCGGCGTTCTCGGTGCCGCTGCAGCTGCCGGGGTCGTTCGGATTCGGCGAGCCCAGCATGGCGATCGGCAGCGGCAAGATCGTGATCACAGCGCCCAATGGGCTGCTGACCACGGCCACGGCCGACCAGCCGAGCCCGGTGTGGATCTCGAGCGACGGCGGCACCAGCTTCAACGGGCCGATCTTCCCTGCCGACGCTGGGGTGGTCGACCAGGCGCTCGGCGGCGGCGATACCGACGTGCTCCTCGATGCGTCCGGGAACATCTTCCAAACCGACCTGTGGCTCGCCGACACGACCATGCGCGTCTCCACGAACGGGGGGCAGACATGGCTCAGCAACGTCGCCGGTCATTCGTCGCCCGGCGACGATCGCCCCTGGCTCGCCTACTCCCGCAAAGACCAGAGCCTCTACGTCGC
>VAXY01000205.1:1322-6213 GCA_005885085.1 Actinomycetota bacterium
AACAACAAGCCGAAGCTCAGGCTCGCGAATCCGTGTTACGCGGGCTCGCCGGTCACCATCCGTCAGTGCGTCTGCCCGCCCGGCGGCATCGCCGTCGACCAGAACACCGGCAGCATCTACATCACCTACAGCCGGCAGAACGGGGCGGCGGGCGGCGGCGTCGGCGTCGCCCGCTCGGACGACCTTGGCCTGACCTGGCACACCTTCGACATCCCCGGCACCGGGTCGACCGGCTCGGCCTTCGACACGGAGTGGAACTTCCAGCCGGTCAAGGTCGACTCGCTCGGGAACGTCTACGTCACCTGGGGTGAAGTGACGAGCGGGGGTAGCGTCCAGATCCGCTTCGCCGTCAGCAGGGACCACGGCCAGACCTGGAGCAAGCCGGTCGGGGTCTCGACCTCCACAGCGACCAACGTCTTCCCGACGATCGACCTCGTCGGCCCGGGCCAGGTCGACATCGGCTACTACGGCGCGACAAAGGCCGGCGACCCGAATGAGGTAAACGCGACCTGGAACGTCTATCTCGCCAAGAGCACCAACGCGCTCACCGGCGCGGCGACCTTCAGTCCCGCCCTCGTCGCCGCCGGCATCCACAAGGGGAGCATCGAGTCGAGCAACGAAAGCTCGGACCGCAGCCTGCTCGACCTCTTCCAGCTCGCCGTCGACCCGCTGGGCAAGGCGAACATCGTCTACACCGCCGGGCAGGAAGGACCACCGGACCCGACCACCGGCTTCACCACGTCCGACACACACCTCTTCTTCGTCAAGGAGCAATAGGGACGACCACGGCGGGGGCCTCCGAGCCCGCTCGAGAGGCCCCCGCTCGCCGGGTACAGGCTAGTTCGCACTCCGCTGTGCTCAGTCGTCGCGGGGATGCCCGGCCGCGGTTCTCATGCACAGGCGTCCAGAGTGGAGCGTTAGCTCCTTACCATTTGGAGCGCCGCCGGTTCCGGCTTGTGTATAGAAGCCTAGGGCTCGCGGACTTCAGGCCCGACTGCTCGAATCGCTCCGTGTGGCCTAGTCGGCGCGCGACATGGCTCGTCTCCGCTTGCTGTTGGGGGAGGACGAGCGTGATCGCAGTGCCGTCGCGTCCAGCGCGTCCGGTTCGCCCGGTCCGGTGTACGTAGCCCTTCGCCTCGTCCGGCGGATCGAAGTTGATCACCTGGGTGACGTCGTCCAGGTCGAGCCCTCGCGCGGCGACGTCGGTCGCGACAAGCGTCTTAACCCTGCCGCTCTCGAACTGGGCGAGTGCTCGCTCGCGGGCCCGCTGCGACATGTCTCCGTGCATCGCAACGGCGTTCACGTTCTGGGCGCCGAGCTTCTGGACGAGCCGTTCCGCTCCCCGCTTCGTGCGGGCAAAGACGAGCGTGAGGCCGTCTGCCGATTCGATGTGCTCAATTAGCTTGTCGATCTTGTTGTTCGCCGTCACCGAGACGAAGCGATGATCGATCTCGCCGGCCTCCTCCGACGACGGTTCGGTCTCGAAGCGTGACGGGCTCGTCGTGTACGCATGGGCGAGATCGCCCACACGGCCGTCGAGTGTTGCCGAGAAGAACATCGTCTGGCGGTTCCTCGGTAGGCGGCGGACGATCCGGTCGACCTGGGGCTGGAAGCCCATGTCGAGCATGCGATCGGCTTCGTCGAGAATGAACGTCCGGACGCCCGTCAGATCGACGAGGTGGCGTTGGGCGAGGTCCTCGAGACGGCCGGGTGTGGCGACGAGAATGTGTGCGATCTTGGCCCGCTTCGCCTGAGGGCGGAGAGGCATGCCGCCGTAGACGACGGCGACAGACAGCTTCTTGACGCGTGCGAGCGACTCGAGCTCCGCAGTCACCTGCGCGGCGAGCTCCCGTGTCGGCACGAGTACAAGGGCCGACGGCCGAGCGTCGGTCGTCGCCGTCCGCTCGACGATCGGCAGTGCGAACGCGAGCGTCTTGCCCGAGCCGGTGGGCGACTTGGCGAGCACGTCGAGGCCGGCGAGCGCGTCGGGGAGGACGAGCTCCTGGATTCGGAAGGGCTCGTGAATGGAGCGAGCAGCGAGCGCGTCGATCACAGGCGCGGACACGCCGAGCTCGCGGAACGATTGGTGGGACATGTGGTTGTTCGACTCCTTTATGGGTTCGAGACTTGCCTGCCCCGAAACACCCGAAGGAGGAACGAGAAGCTCATCTCACCGGGCGGCCGAATTGCCGACCCGTGTCTGCACAGTAGCAATCGGCCAGTACGCCTCAATTCTTGAGCCTCGCTACCCTCGTCGCATGCCCGCCCGCGAGGATCTCCGTGACATAGCCATCGTCGCCCATGTCGATCATGGCAAGACGACGCTGGTCGACGCGATGCTCTGGCAGGCCGGGTCGTTTCGGGAGAACGAGGAGGTCGCCGACCGCGTCCTCGACTCGATGGATCTCGAGCGCGAGAAGGGCATCACGATCCTGGCCAAGAACACCGCCGTTCGGTTCGGCGACGTCAAGGTCAACATCGTCGACACGCCGGGGCACTCCGACTTCGGTGGTGAGGTCGAGCGCGCGCTGACGATGGTGGACGGCGTGCTGCTGCTCGTGGACGCGAGCGAAGGGCCGCTGCCACAGACGCGCTTCGTCTTGCGCAAGGCGCTCCAAGCGCGGCTGCCGGTGATCCTCGTCGTCAACAAGGTCGATCGGCCCGACGCACGGATCGACGAGGTCGTCAACGACGTGTACGAATTGTTCCTCGACCTCGACGCGGACGAGACCCAGATCGATTTTCCGATCGTGTACTGCAACGCTCGAGCAGGCCGCGCGGGGCTCGCTCCTGACGAGCTTGCCGACGACCTCCGCCCGCTGTTCGACATGCTCCTCGCCCACATTCCCGCGCCGTTCTACGAGGAGCGCCACCCGTTGCAGGCGCACGTCACGAACCTCGATGCCTCGCCATACGTCGGCCGGCTTGCGCTCTGCAGGGTGCGAGAGGGCACCATCCGGCGAGGGCAGCAAGTCGCCTGGTGCCGGTCGGACGGACGGATCGAGCGGGCAAAGGTGACCGAGCTCTATGTCACCGAGGCGCTCGACCGTGTCGACGTGGCCGAGGCGGGGCCCGGCGAACTGGTGGCGGTCGCCGGCATTCCGGAGGTGACGATCGGCGAGACCCTGGCCGACCCGGACGATCCACGTCCGCTCCCCGTGATCGGGGTCGACGAGCCGAGCCTTGCGATGACGATCGGCATCAACACGTCACCCCTGGCCGGAACGGACGGTGACCGGCTGACCGCGAGCATGGTCGAAGCCAGGCTCGCCCAAGAGCTGGTGGGCAACGTCTCCCTTCGCGTGCTTCCGACCGACCGACCGGATGCGTGGGAGGTCCAGGGACGCGGCGAGTTGCAGCTCGCGGTGCTCGTCGAGCTGATGCGGCGCGAAGGCTTCGAGCTGACCGTCGGCAAGCCTCAGGTCGTGGCACGCGAGGTCGACGGGAAGCTGCACGAGCCCGTCGAGCGGCTTTCGATCGACGCGCCCGAGGAGTACATCGGCGTGATCACACAGCTGCTTGCGTTGCGCAAAGGCCGGCTTCAGCAGCTGGTGAACCACGGGACCGGGTGGGTGCGCATGGAGTACCTCGTAGTAGCGAGAGGCCTGATCGGCTTCCGCACGGAGTTCCTTACGGAGACACGTGGCGCCGGGATCCTCCATCACGTGTTCGACGGCTACGAGCCGTGGCACGGAGAGCTGCGGATGCGGCCGACGGGCAGTCTCGTCGCCGACCGGCGCGGTGCCGCGACGTCGTTCGCGCTGCTCAACCTGCAGGAGCGTGGACAGCTGTTCGTCGCGCCCGGCGCGGAAGTCTACGAGGGGATGATCGTCGGCGAGAACGCGCGCGCCGAGGACCTGGACGTGAATCCTACGAAGGAAAAGAAACTCACGAACATGCGCTCCTCGACAGCGGACGAGCTCGTGCGTCTGATTCCGCCGCGCCTGCTGTCGCTCGAGCAGGCGCTCGAGTTCATCGGCGACGACGAATGCGTCGAGGTAACGCCGAACCACGTCCGCCTGCGCAAGGCCGAGCTTTCCGCGCAGAAGCGGCAGTCCGCCTCGTCACGCAAGGCCCGCGGCCTGGCGGCCGTCTAGCAAAGCGCTCACGACGGGTGGCGTCGATCTACCTGTTCGGCGGCCACGAATGACGTAAGCGCGGCCACGCTCAGAGCGAAGCCCGGGATGAGCCACCCGATCGAGAAGTTGTTGATCGAGGCCAGGACGAGCAGGATCACGCCCCTGCCCGCGACGAAACCGAGCGACGCTCGAAAGTCCGGTGCCGATCTGACCGCCAGGTAGAGCCCGGCTACGACGAGCGGCAGCAGGAAAAGGCCGATGCTGAAGCCGGTGAGCAGGCTGAACGTGAACAACGCTCCTGCCGCACACCAGGCGGCGAAGCCGGGCCAGCCGGAATGGCGTCTCCCCTTCGTTCGCCGGATCAGCACCGCCGCCCAGATCACGAGCAGCGGGTAGATCCCGATCACGCCACGAGTGTGCCAGTTCGGCCGCCGGACGTGTTACCCGTTCGGCGCGATCACGACCTTCATCGCCGCGTCGGACTGCGAAAGCTCGATCGCCTCGCCTGCCCGCTCGAGTGGCAGACGGTGCGTGACGACGTCGCGCAGGGGTAGCTCGTTCAGGTGTGCGGCCATCGCCTCCATGGCGGGGACGTAGGACGTCGCCGCCTCGCCTCCGACTCCCAGGACGCAGATGTTGCGCGTACAGATGTCGCGGTTCGGGTTCACCGGTACGGGGCCAAGGTCGACGAACGCGCCCGCCTCGATCACCGTCCCGCCCCAGCGTGCGAGCGTAAGCGCCTCGGGGAACGTCTCCGCCACGCCGGAGCAATCGATGACGACGTCCGCCCCGCGCCCGCCGGTCTGCTGTCG
>VAXY01000206.1 GCA_005885085.1 Actinomycetota bacterium
CGACGGGGAGGAGGCGGAGGCGCCGTGAGCTCCGCGTCGCCGGCGCTCCAGCAGCAGGTCACGCTGATCGAGCTTGTCGACCGTGTGCTGAACAAGGGCGTCACTCTTACCGGCGACATCACCCTCTCGGTCGCCGACGTCGATCTCGTGTATGTGGGCCTACGGGTGCTGCTCGCCTCGGTCGGCACACTCGAGCGCCTGGGGGGAGAGCCTTCGTAGGTGTTGCATCTGTACGCGCTCGTTTCGCACCCAGCCGACGTGCCCGGCACGGGAGGGATCGACGGCATGCCGCTCCGCGTGGCCACCGTCGCCGACCGGATCGATGCGGTCGTCAGCGATGCGAGTCAGACTGCGCGGCCCCCGGCGCAGTCGCAAATCCTCGCGCACGCGCAGGTCGTCGAGGCGCTCGCGGCGTCGAATGACGCCGTGCTGCCCGCCCGCTTCGGCAAGGCGCTCGCGGACGAGAACGAGCTCCGCCGACGGCTCGAGGGTCGGCAGGAGCAGCTGGTCACGGCGTTCGACCGCGTGCGTGGGTGTGCGGAGGTCGGTCTGCGAGTTGTTCCGGCGAACGGTAACGGCGGTCACGATCGCCCGCAGTCCGGTCGCGAGTACATGGAGCATCGGCTCAGCCAGGTCGGGCGGGCCGAACAGCTTGCGCGCGAGCTGCACGACTCGCTCGCCGAGCTGGCGCGCGAAAGCACGCACCGGGTTCTGGCGAAACCCGACGTCCTGCTGACAGCCGCCTACCTGCTTCCGCGCGGTCAGATCGATGCGTTCCGGGCTGCGATCTCGGCGGCCGAGCGCGAGCGGCCCGGTGTATGGCTCGTCTGCACGGGGCCTTGGCCTCCGTACAGCTTCGCCCTCCTCGACACGGCCGGGAAGTGAGCCTTCCAGAGGACAAGCTCGGCGAGCTCGATCGTCTCGCTTCCGCGCTGCCGCGCCGGATCAACGCCGACCCGGAGCATGTCGAAAAGGGACTGGCCCAGCTCGTTCTCACTTTGGTGGAGCTGCTTCGCCAGCTGATGGAGCGTCAGGCGTTGCGGCGCATGGAAAACGGGACCCTGACGGACGAGCAGCTCGACCGGCTGGGCGAGACGTTTATGAAGCTCGAACAACGGATGGGCGAGCTCAAGGAGCACTTCGACCTGGAAGACGGCGACCTCAATCTGAATCTGGGACCGCTCGGCGACCTCCTCTGACCGGCTCGACGGGCGGCCGCGTTTCCGGATTCCGGGCCGGGGAAGGCAGGTCCGGCGAAGCGTTCCTAGCACGCCAAGGAGGGTTTATGGCCTCACTCAAAGACACGGAACAGCTGACCGGCAAACTCGAAGATCTCGTCGGTCAGCTGCGCTCGGAGCTGAGCAACGGCAATGTCGATTTCCAGAAGGTGGTCTCGCTCGCGGATGAGCTCAGCGAGCAGGCGGACGGGGTTGCGGAAACGTTCAACAGCCTCAACGACACGCTCATGCAGGGACTCGACAAAGTGAAGGGCGGCAGGTCGCGAAGCTCGAACCGCGACTCTGACGCGAAATCGGAATCCAAAGCGGCGACACGGAGCTGACGACATGGCGGAGAGCGAACAGAGCGAACAGAGGGAGAAGCAGCAGAACGGCCATGACGGCCGCAGGACCGTCGTACGAGCCGCTGCGCTGGCGGCGGCGAGCGGTGCGACGGCGCTGGCGGCCAAGAAGGCTCTTTCGCACGACAGCTCATCCGAGGCTGGAACCGGCGCGAGGCGTCGCGATGACGACGGCGAGGGATCGGTCGTGTCGTCGATGGTGAGCTCCGCCTGGAGCTCGGCACGGGAATCCCTCGTGCCGATGCTCGAGGACGCCGCCGGCCAGGCCGGCGAGTTCCTGGCGAAGAACGGGCCGGAGGTCGTCCGCGAGAACATCGTTCCGCGTTTCATCCGCGGCTTCGAGCGGGGACGCGGGTCAGCCGACGACGAGTAGCGGCTCGAGCTGAACGTGAGCAGCGCGGGCGTACAGCCCGTCGCTGCTCACTGCCTTCTCACTGCCTTCTCAGTGCGTTCTCAGTGCGTCTTCCGACCGCTCGCGGGGCTGTTGCGTCTCGTTCGTCTCCTCGTGGCCCTCGTCGTGCTGATACTCGAGCCCCTCTGTCTCGCCGAGCTCGACGTACGCCTTGAAGCGGGCGAGATCTGCCTCGACAGCGCGTTTCACGAAGCGGAGCCCGGACGCCAGCTTCTCGATCATCCCGCTCGGCCGGAAGTCCATGTCGACCATCACGCGAGTGAGGTTCGTGTCGAGCTTGTGAAAGGTGACGACGCCGGAGTGTGACGTTCCCGTCGTCGTCTTCCACGCGACTCGCTCGTTCTTGCGCCGTTGGGTGATCTCGCCCTCCCAGCGGCGGCGGCTGAACCAGATCTTCTCTTCCCACGACACCGTGTTGCGATCCTCGGCCTCGACGTTCAGCACCCGGTGCATGAATTTCGGGAACTCCTCGAACTGCGTCCAGCGTTCGTAGACGACGTCGATCGGAGCGGCGATGTCGGTCCAGCGTTGGATCGGCAGGCGACGAGTCTTGCCGCCGGAGTCGCCGCCTCCACCGAGCTTCTCGGCCGCCTTGCCGGCGATCGAGCCCAGAGCACCGCCGTTGCTCTTCATCCGCTGCCCCGCCTTTTTCCCGATCTTGGCAGCTTCCTCGCCACCCTTCTGCTCGAGCCTCGGCTTGACGCGGTCTTTGAGCGCGTCGGTTGCCTTACGTGCCGCATACGTCGCCGCAAGGCTGCCGAGCCCGGCGGCGGTAGGAACGAGGACCTTCCTCTTCAGGCTGCCGTTCTGATCACCGCCGGGCAGCTTGTCCTTCGCATGTTCAACGGCTTCCTTCACTTGAGTCTCGCCTTCTGGCATGTCGTGCCCCCTTCGTGGACTGCACTCGAGGCCTTCCCGAGAGCGGTCACGCAAAACTCCCGGCGGCAGTCGGGGCATGAAAAAAGGCCCCGCTTTGAGCGGGGCCTTTTTTTCGTCTTCCGTCGCTGAGAGCTAGCTGCTCTTGCGGCGAGTCGTGGTGCGCCGGCGCGTCGTGCCGGTTGCGCGCTTGCGCGCGGTTGCGCGTCCGCCCTTTGCTCCGGCCTTGCGGACCGTCGTGCGGCCGCGCGTGGTGCTCTTGCGGCGAGTCGCGGTCGAGCGTGCCCGCGTCGCGGTCTTGCGGCGCGCGCCCGTGGTGCTCTTGCGGCGCGTCGCGGTCTTGCGGCGAGTCGCGGTCGAGCGTGCCCGCGTCGCGGTCTTGCGGCGCGTGCCCGTGGTGCTCTTGCGGCGCGTCGCGGTCTTGCGGCGGGTCGCGGTCGAGCGTGCCCGCGTCGCGGTCTTGCGGCGCGCGCCGGTCGTGCTCTTGCGGCGCGCCCCAGTTGTGCTCTTGCGCCGCGTCGCAGTCGTGCTTTTGCGGCGTGTTGTACCGGTGGCGCGCTTGCGCGCGGTTGCGCGTCCGCCTTTTGCTCCGGCCTTGCGGACCGTCGTGCGGCCTCTCGTGGTGCTCTTCCGGCGCGTGCCGGCGGTCGACCGTGACTTCGCAGTGGTTGAGCGACGGCGCGTGCCGCCGGTCGAACGCGAGCGCGAAGTCGACGCCTTCTTCCGTGCCCCGGTCTTGCGGGCCCGGCTGGTGGTCGAGCGCTTGCGTCCACGGCTCGATGCCGCGCGCACCCGCGAGATTCGTTCCTCCGGCTGCCGCGGCTGCTCTTCCGGCTGCTGAGTGAGGACTGGAGTTTCCTCCTGGCCCTCGATCGGCGAGATCACCTCGCCGAATGTCTGCCCTGCTTCGAAGCTCGACATTTGCCCTCCTACTCGGAGATTTCCTCTACCAACTTGCCCGTCTTCTTGTCGTCACCCTCCCGTGCGACATCAGCTTGCGCAACGACACCGACTAGCTTGCCGTCTTCTTCGACCACGGCAAGACGGCGCACTTGGTGCTTGGCCATGAT
>VAXY01000195.1:0-1640 GCA_005885085.1 Actinomycetota bacterium
CGGCGATCGGCGCCGTCAGATCGAAGCGCAGCGACCGGTACTGCAACGCGGAACGGATTTGCGTTACCCGGCGCGCGAACCGCTCGATCGTCCAGGGATGAACGGCGGCCGGACGGAGGGGCGCCGCCCACGTGTAGCTGCGAAACGTCGGCACGAACACCGGGATCCGTGCGAGCCCGTCGACCCCGTTCGCCAGCAGCAGCGGCGGCGTGGGCGCCGTGTGGTAGAGCAACGCGGAACTGAGCACCGACGCGTACGTCTCCCGCGTGATCAGGTTCCCGAACGGCAGCGGCGAATCGAGCGTCGCGCGGCCGACGCGGACGAGCCGCAGGCCGGGAATCGCCGGAACGGGTCCGGCGCCGCCGAGCTGGAGCACCTCGCAGCGGCCGGCGTGACACGGCCGGGGCAGCCGCCCGGCCCGCACGTGCACGTACCGTCCCAGGCCGTCGATCGCGCCAAGGTCGAACAGGTGCCCGTTCGACTGCGAGGTCCGGAAGAGCATCGCCCGCGTCGGCGCACGCACGAGCGGCGCGAGCGCGCGGCGTGACGTCTGGTCGAGCTCCGCGATGTCGGTCCCCGGCCCGCTCGCGATCCCACCCCAGACGAGCCGGACCGTGCGATCCTCGGCCCGCACACGAGCCGTCGCGCGCTCGACGCTGCGGTCCTGGGCGACGAGGCTGCCGGCCAGCACGGCGGCGAGAAGAGCGGAACCAGCGGCGATCCCAAAGGCGACGAGCAGGACACGTTCGCCACGGCGTGCCAGCCGCAACCACGCGAGCCGGAGCGGAAAGGCGATGCGTCGCAGCGCGGTCATGCGCGCTGAACCTACCGGGGCGGGTCGGCCGCCGCGCGCGGACGCTACGAGGGGCGGCTGGCGAGCGTCAGCTGAACCGTGTGGCTCGTGCCGTTGCGCGTATACGTAAGCGACACGCGCTCGCCCGGCTGCCGGGCGTTGATTGCGGCGCGCAAGGCGTCAGAAGATGGGTCTTCCCGCCGAGCGCGGTGATCACGTCGCGTGCGCGCAGCCCGGCCGTGGCGGCAGGGGTGTTCGCGCGCACGCTCACCACGCGAGCAGTCTCCGTGGAGCCGTTGAGCTCGACGCCGAGATACGCATGCTCGGCCTTGCCGGTCGAGATCAGCTGCGATGCGACCGACTTGATCGTGTCGGACGGGATCGCGAAGCCGACGCCGTCGCTGCCGCCCGAGTCGCTCTCGATCTGGGCGTTCACGCCGATCACCTGTGCCTGTGCGTTGAGCAGCGGGCCGCCGGAGTTGCCGTGGTTGATCGCCGCGTCGGTCTGGATCGAGTCGTCGATCGTGAAGTTGTTCGGCGACGTCATCTGCCGGTGGAGTGCGCTCACGATTCCCGCCGTCACGGTCTCGGCAAGCCCGAAGGGAGAGCCGATCGCGACCACGTTGTCGCCGACCTGCACCTTGCCGGAGTCACCCAGCGTCAGTGGATAGAGGACGGAGGAGGGCGCGCCGACGTCGAGCACCGCGAGATCCGTCGACGGATCCGTGCCGACCACGCGGGCGGTGTACGTCTTCCCGTTCCAGAACGTCACGTGCACGGAGGTAGCGCCCTCGACGACGTGCTGGTTGGTGATCACGTGCCCATTGGTGTCGTACACGAAGCCCGA
>VAXY01000195.1:1725-2288 GCA_005885085.1 Actinomycetota bacterium
CCTGCTTGTAGATCGAGTTGACCGAGAGCCCACTCGTGTTCGCAGTCGGCTGTGCGTCGTTGATGGGGGCCTGGCGGACGACGGTCTTCGTCGAGCCCGACGAGAGTGCGGCGTAGGTCCCCGCGCCGCCGCCGGCGCCGATCAGGGCGCCGGCGACGACTGCCGCTATGAGGGAGAGGAGAGAGGAGCGCCGTTTCACGTTCCCCCATGGCACCACGTCCGACTAAGACGATCCTGAGACGGAGGTAAGAAGTCACTAAGACCGCAACTCACAAACTTCTTACGTCTGTCTTAGCCCGGTCTTAGGGCGCTCTGGCAGCTTGATGCGGTGGCCTCGCGGGATCCGGAACCCCAAGCGACCCTCCACCCGCGGCGCCCGGCCAGGGCGGGACGTACCTTCCCCGCCCGCTGGTTGATGCTGTGCGCCGCCGCTGTCATTACCGCCCTAATGACGGCGGCGGCCGCGCAGTCGTCGCCCGCACGGCGCCTGAAGTCGCCGCAGCTCGGCGAGATCGGGCGGGCCGCAGGCGGGATCCCGGACACCATCATTCGCGCGCCGGCTC
>VAXY01000195.1:2295-7877 GCA_005885085.1 Actinomycetota bacterium
AACGGTTGCAGTCGCGCCGAACGGTTACTGGGGCGGCCAGTACATGACGAGCACGGGCGAGGCGGTCACCATCTACGCGTCGAACAGCTACGCGGTCGACTCCGCGCTTGGACAGCGGTGGGCCAACTTCCTTGCTTCGCTCGTGCACGGCTCGGAGCTGTCGACCGTGACAGTGCTGCTCTCGACGCCCGCACAGATCTCACGCGTCTGCGGCTCGGACGCGCTTGCGTGCTACAGCCCGCAGGGCGCGTTGCTCTACGCCCCCGGCGAAGACCCGAGCTCGGATCTCTCCGCCGAAGCTGTGATCACTCACGAGTATGGGCACCACGTGGCCGCCAGCCGCGTCAACGCTCCCTGGAACGCGCTCGACTGGGGCCCGAAGCGCTGGGCCTCGTCGATGCAGGTCTGCGCGCGTACGAAGAGCGGTGAGCTCTCCCCGGGTGCTGAGGACCCGGTCCGCTACGACGCGAATCCCGGCGAGGGCTGGGCAGAGACATTCAGGGTCCTGAACCAGCGCAAGCTCGGGCTCGCGGAAAGCCCGTGGGAGATCGTCACACAGGCGCTCTATCCCAGCGCGGCCGCCCTGACGGCGGCGGAACAAGACGTGGTCAACCCCTGGCAAGCCGACACGAGCACCGTGCGTACCGGTACGGTCGCGCGCACGTCGAGGACGCGGACATACACCGTGTCCACTCCCCTGGACGGGACGCTGAAGGTGACTCTGAGACCTTCGGCAGGCCTCCGCCTGGCCTTGGACGTCTCCGCGTCCTCGACGCGCGTGGCACATGCGGCCGGCTCCAACACGTTGTCGCGCTCGACCACGGTCTGCGGTGCGCGCTCGTATCGCGTCCGGGTCAGCGAGCTGAGCGGCAAGGGCTCCTTCCGGCTCTCCGTGGCGAAGCCCTGAGCCTGGCTTCTTAGCTCCCTTTCAGCTTTCCCCGACAGAATGTGGGGCGTGAAGATCCTCGTTGTCGACGACGAACGCGCCGTGCGTGAGTCGCTGCGCCGTGCGCTCCAGCTGGAGGGGTACGAGATCGAGCTCGCAGCAGATGGGCGCGAGGCGCTGTCGCTGCTTGCGGACGAGGACCCGCAGCCCGATGCCGTCATCCTCGACGTGCTCATGCCTCATGTTCCGGTTCTGATGCTGACGGCGCGCGACGAGGTCGAGAACCGCGTTGCCGGCCTCGACGCGGGCGCCGACGACTACGTCACGAAGCCGTTTGCCCTCGAGGAGCTGCTCGCCCGCGTGCGGGCTCTGCTGCGCAGGACGACGGACGGCGACGGCACTGGCGAGGTGCTGACCTTCGCCGACCTCGACGTCGACCTCGGCACGCGTGAGGTCAGACGCGCCGGTCGCACGATCGAGCTGACGCGGACCGAGTTTGCGCTGCTCGAGCTGTTCCTCCGCAACCCGCGCCAGGTGCTCACGCGGTCGATCATCTTCGAACGCGTCTGGGGCTACGACTTCGGGTTCGCCTCGAACTCCCTGGACGTCTACATCGGCTACCTGCGGCGCAAGACGGAAGCCGGCGGCGAGCTGCGCCTGATCCAGACCGTGCGTGGCGTCGGCTACGCGCTGCGCGAGCGATGAGCTTCCGCGCGCGCCTGGCGCTGGTCGCGGCGGCTGCGGTCGCGCTGGCGATCGTCGCTGCGTCCTTCGTCGTCTACTTCGTCGTGCGCGACCAGCTCCGCGCTACCGTCGACGCCTCGCTGGAGACGACCGCGGCTCAGTTGGCGGAGACCCCGGTACGCGACTTCAACCATTTCGCTATGCCGGCCTCGCAACTCGGCGGCGCGCCCGGCTATCCGCAGATCGTCAGCGCAACGGGCGACGTGTTCCCGCGCGGCCCGCGGCTTGCTTTGCCCGTCACCGGCAGGGTGGAGCGAGTCGCTCGTGACGGCAGGGGGACGTTTCTGATGGACTCGCAGGTCAACGGCACGCACATACGCGTGATCACGTTCCCGTATGCGCCGGGCTTCGCCGTCGAGGTCGCGCGACCGCTGACCGAGGTCGACCATTCCTTGGGCAGGATCGAGAACTATCTGATTCTGATTGCCGGTGCGGGGATTGCGTTTGCGACCGGGCTCGGCTTGATCGTCTCCCGCGCGGCGCTCGCGCCTGTGCGACGGCTGACCACGGCCACTGAGACCGTCACCGCGACAGGCGACCTCTCCGAGCGGATCGACTCCAGCGGTCGCGACGAGCTCAGCCGTCTCGCCGCGAGCTTCAATGCGATGCTCGGCGCGCTCGAGGAATCCACACGCGCGCAGCGGCAGCTGGTCGCAGACGCGTCGCACGAGCTGCGGACGCCGCTGACGAGCCTGCGGACGAACATCGAGGTGCTGGCCAGCGACCGCACGCTGCCGCCCGGAGAACGCGAGCGGCTGCTGAAGGACGTGATCGAGCAGCTCGGTGAGATGACGACGCTGATCTCGGAGCTGATCGACCTCGCCCGTGGGGAGCAGCAGATGGCGGAGCCCGAGGAAGTGCGGCTGGACCTCGTCGCAGCTGATGCGGTCGAGCGTGCACGACGCAACCAGCCGGCTGTCACGTTCGTGACGGATCTGCAGGAATCCGTCGTGCACGGCATGCCGTCGACGATCGAGCGCGCCGTCGCCAACCTGCTCGACAACGCGGCGAAGTGGAGCCCGCCCGGTGGGGACGTCGAGGTCGGTGTCCGGGGCGGGGCCGTCACGGTGCGCGACCACGGCCCGGGGATCGACGAGCAGGATCTCCCGTACGTCTTCGACCGCTTCTATCGTGCGCCCTCGGCGCGTGGGCAGCCCGGGTCCGGGCTCGGCCTTGCAATCGTCCGGCAGGTCGCCGAGGCACACGGAGGGGCCGTCGTGGCGGAGCGTGCGGAAGGTGGCGGGACGCGCGTCGTCCTCCGGCTCAACGGCACGGTGCAGAACTCTTAGCTTCTTCTTAGGGGTCTCTTAGCTGCCGATGCGACGCTTGACGGCATGAGACGAAATCGCAAGGTCATCCTCGGCGCCGCCGCGCTCCTCGCCGCTGCCGGCGGAGGGGCCGCGATCGCGGCATCCGGGTCCGGTTCGCCGTCGGAAGAGAACCAGGCCGTTCTCGACGACGCGGCGAGCCAGCTCGGCATCTCCCCGGGCAAGCTCGGCGACGCCCTCAAGAAGGCGCTCAGCGACCGGGTCGACGCCGCCGTCACGGCAGGCCGGCTGACGAAGGCGGAAGGCGACGCGCTCAAGCAGCGCATCAACTCCGCCGACTTCCCGCTCTTCGGCGGCTTCCGCGCCGGCTTCGGGCACTTCGGCTTCTTCGGTGACCTCTCGGCCGCAGCCGAATACCTCGGCCTCACCGAGGCGCAGCTTCGCTCGCAGCTCGAGAACGGGAACAGCCTCGCGCAGGTCGCCACGGCCCAGGGGAAGTCGGTGAGCGGCCTGGTCGACGTGCTGGTAAATGCGGCGAAGCAGCGGCTCGACCGCGCCGTAGCCGCGGGCCGGCTTACGCAGGCGCAGGAGACTGAGATGCTGGGCGGTCTCCGAGATCGCATCACGAATCTCGTCAACTCCACGCCTCCGTCCGGCGACCGCTTCGCACCGCCGCCGTTCGGCTTCCGGCGTTTCGGAAGACCGCCGATCTAGTCGCGCCGCGAGTTCCCTTGCCCGCGACGCAGGGCGTCGAGGCGGCGACGCGCCTGCTTCGTCGGGCGTGCGCCGAGGTCGTCGCCCGGAGTGCGCGCGAGCCGCCGTTGCAACGCCTGCTGCTCGCGCGCCGCCCGGGATTCGTGCGACTCGGTGTACAGCGTCTGTGCGACCGAGGCCGGTCCACGGCGTTCTGCGAGTTGTGTCACTCGTAGGGTCCAGCGCTCGGTGCCTTTCGTCACCTCCAGGTGGTCGCCTGCGCGGATCGGCTTCGACGGCTTGACGCGCTCACCGTTGACGTGCACGCGTCCGCCGAGAACGGCCGTCGCCGCGGCGCCGCGCGTCTTGAAGAAGCGCGCCGCCCAGAGCCACTTGTCGATCCGGACCTGATCCACGACGTCCGCTCAGGCCGGCGTGCGAACTCCGGGCACGTGCCGGCCGACGAAGTCGAGAGCCTTCCCGACCTGCCGGACTCTCTCGTCGATGTCGAAGGGAGAGTGCCCCGTCGGGAAGACGTACACGTCGTGTGGGTGACCACGGGCCGCGAGCTGCTCGACGTACAGCATGGCCTGCCGATAGGGACAACGGCTGTCGTTCTCGCCGATCAGGAAGAGCACCGGTGCGCAGACGCCGCCGGCGAAGTTGATCGGATTGCGGTCGCGCATCAGATCCGGAGCCTCGTCCGGCGCGGCGCCGAGCAGCGCGCGGTCGTAGGCCTGGAGGAGCGGAGAGAGGTCTTCGTAGCCGGCCTCGTAATCGCCGATTGGAACACCCGCAATGCCGCAGACCCATAGCTCCGGATGCTTGCCGAGCTCGAGAAGCGTCACATAACCGCCCCACGAGTAGCCCGCGATCACGGCGCGGCTCGGATCGGCGAGACCGCGTTCGACGAGGTCGCGAAGCCCCGCATTCACGTCCTCGAGCTCCGGTCCGCCGATGTTCCCGATCAAGGTGTCGCGCCATTCGCGGCCGTATCCAATCGACCCGCGGTAGTTGACGAGCGCGACCGCGAACCCGGCGTCGACGTAGGCCTGAACCTCCGGCTGCCACCTGTCCATGTCGAGCCAGGTCGGGCCCCCGTGGACGAACATGATCACCGGGAACGGGCCGCCTGAGTCGTCCGGAGTGACGAAGAACCCGTGCACGCGCTGCCCGTGCGCATTCGTGAAGTGCCAGGATTCGTACGGGCGCGCGGAAAGGGTGGACGTACGTTCGAGGCGCAGAACCTCGGCACCGCCGTCGTCGAGTACCCGTCGCTCCCGGTGGCCCTGTTCGTGAAGGAACCACACGTGCCCGTCGGGCCGCACGCGAGCGTTCCAGATCACGCCGGGCTCGGTCGGGATCGTTGAGAGCCCGCCGGTGTCGAGCTCGTAGCGCAACAGTCGGTGGCGGCCCTCGACGAGGTGCTTGAGCAGCAGCGCCGAGCCGTCGGGCCACCAGCCCTCGACGTGGAACCCTCCGGCCGGCTCGAGCTCGATGTCTCGGCGCTCGCCGCTGGAGATGTCCCAGATCCCGGGCCGTACGTCCCCGTCACGCTCATGGTCGAGCGCCAGCCGCTGGTCGCCCGCGACAGGCGACCAGCACTTGGCGAAGAGCGATCGGCCGGCGTCGACCTGCTCGGCCACGTTTGCGCCCGAGCGCGGGTCGCCTGAGCGCGGGTCGATCACCCTCAGAGCCGGGTGGATCAGGTCGCCGTGCTCGGCATGCTCCAAGCAGAGCAGGGAACCGTCGGCAGAAAGCCCACCGCGCAAAAACCCGCGCTCGTCGACGCCGCCGATGCGAACGGCTTCGGTCGAGCGATACACCTGTGTCGCGGGCCCACCCTCGAGCGACACGAAGACGGAGAAACCCTCACGGTTGCTGATTCCCGCCGCGACGACCCCCGCTGCTTGAGCGAGGCCCTCGCTCCAGCCGTCGGGAACGCCTGCCAGGAACGGCTCGCTCGGCCCTCCCGCGAACGGCTGCACGAG
>VAXY01000196.1 GCA_005885085.1 Actinomycetota bacterium
GCGAGGAGACGGCCGAACGCCTCCGCGGTCTGTACGGCTTCCGCCGCAACCGCTTTGCGTCGCGATTCGACGAGGAGTCGGACGGAGCGATCGAGGAGCAGTCACAGGCGTACCAGCGCCTGCGCCGCGAGCTGCTCGACGCGGAGCGCGCGGCGATCACGCAGCTCGGTCGCGACGGCACGATCGGCGGCGACGTTGTCAACCGCGTTCGCCGCGACCTCGATCTCGAGGACGCACGCCTGGACCTCTAGCTAGCGTCCGAAGATCCCGCG
>VAXY01000197.1 GCA_005885085.1 Actinomycetota bacterium
TCCTCGAAGAAGCGCGGCCTGATCGGGCGCGGCCCGACGAGGCTCATGTCGCCACGCAGCACGTTCAGCAGCTGTGGGACCTCGTCCAGCTGCGTCGCCCGCAGCCACGCGCCGATCGCCGTCGTCTCCGTCTTCGTGCGGCGCACGAGCTCCTCGCCGAGGTACGGACCGAGCCGGTCCTCCGCACCGCGGCGGAGCGTCCGGAACTTCAACATCTCGAAGACGCGGCCGCCGCGCCCGACGCGTTCGCCTCGGTAGAGGAGCGGCCGCCCGCTCGTCACGAGGATCAGAAGCGCGATCGGCAGCGCGAGCGGCAATGAGAGCAGCAGGAAGAGCGCGGAGAAGAGAATGTCGAGCGCGCGCAGGACTGCGTCTCGCGGCCGCGCCGCGCTCGCTTCCGTCAGCTCCGAGAACCGCAGGATGAGCGAGTCGCTCGGGCTGGGGGCGCCGGCCACGCCCGGATCGTAAGCCTCCGCCCGGCGTCATAATGAATCCTTATGGATACGCGCCAGCTGGCTGCGTTCTGCGCCGTAGTCGAGCGCAAGAGCTTCTCCCAAGCCGCCGAGCGGCTCGGCGTGACGCAGCCGGCCGTCAGCCTGCAGATCCGCTCGCTCGAGCAACGGCTCGGACGGCAGTTGCTCGACCGTTCCGGGCGGCGCGTCGAGCCGACCGAGGCCGGCCTGCGTCTGTACGCGTCCGCCCAGCGGCTCCTGCAGCTGGAGGAGCAGCTGCTCGAGGAGCTGGCGACCGGCGACGAAGGCGTTGTTGATGGGACACTCGAGCTCGGCGCGTCCACCGGTCCCGGAGGCAGCGTCGTGCCCGTGCTGCTGTGCGAGTTCCAGGAGCGGTACCCGGACGTGCACGTCCGCCTGACGGTGTCCGACACACAGACGATCGTCGACCGCGTCGCGGATCGCGAGCTCGAGCTCGGGATCGTCGGGGCGGGCCGCCGGCACCGCGGCGTTGCGTTCGAGCCCTTCTTCCGCGACGAGGTCGTCCTTGCCGTTCCCGCAGGGCATCCGTTCGCGGGCAAGACGGTCTCACTCGAACAGCTGCGCACCGAGCCGCTGATCGTGATGCAGGAGGGAGCCGGCGTGCGCCAGGTGATCGAAGATGAGCTGCGCAAGGCCGGGACACGCCTGCGCGACCTCGACGTGCAACTCGAGCTCGGACTGCAGGAGTCGGTTCGCAGCGCCGTGCTCGCCGGCCACGGGATCACCTTCATCTCCCGCCTGGCGGTCGAGGCCGACCTTGCCGCCGGCGTGATCGCGACGGCACGCGTGCGTGGGCTCGATCCGGTGCGCGAGATCTTGCTCGCCCGCGCGAGCGGCCGGAGCGAGACACGGGCAGCGCGGGCATTCGTGGCGTTCGCACGAGAGCACCTCCCGTCGTGATCGTCCGGTGGGGGCTGCGCGAACTGCCCGCCGTGCTCGCCGAGCTGCGCATCGGGCGGCCGCTCCTCGTCGCGAGCGAGCGGTGGGTAGACCGGAGCCTCGGCGTGCGCTCGGCGGCGCGCTGGACGGAAGTTCCCTCGGATCAGATCGCGGCTGCCTCGGAGCAGGCGGGCGACGGCGTCGTCGCAGTCGGCGGCGGGAGCGCGATCGACCTCGGCAAGGCGATCTCGGCCGCGGCCGACGTGCCGCTGGTCTCCGTCCCGACGACGTACGCCGGAGCGGAGTGGACACCGTACTTCGGCATCCGCGATCCAGAACGGAAAATGAAGGGCGGCGGCGCGGGCGCGCATCTGCGTGGTGTCGTCTACGAGCCGGAGCTGACGCTCTCCCTTCCGCGCGAAGTAACCGTCGGGACGGCCCTGAACGCCCTCGCACACTGCGCCGAAGCGCTGTACGTGCAGGGCCACAACCCCCCCGCCGACGAGCACGCGCTGACCGGTGCGCGCCTGATCGGCGAGTGGCTGCCGCGCGTCGTCGCCGCGCCGCAGGATCTGGAGGCGCGGACGAAGCTGCTGGAGGGTGCGATGCATGCGGGCGCGGCGCTCGGCGGCTCCATGCTCGCGCTCGGCCATGCGATGGCGCAGGCGCTGGGTGGGCGGTACGGGCTGCCGCACGGCGCGATGAACGCGCTCGCGCTGCCGGCCGCACTGCGGTTCAACGAAAAGGTGGCGCCGGATGCCGTGCGCCGCTTCAAAGAGGCCGTCGGTGTCGACGTCGAGGAACTGGCCCAACTGGGCGGCTTCGAGCGGCTCCGCGATTTCGGGATCCCGAAGGACGAGCTGCGGGAGATGGCCGAAGCCGTCGTGGAGCGCGCCGGGGCGAAAGCCAATCCCCGCCAGGCGACGGCCGATGAGGTCGAGCAGCTCTTGCATAACATCTATTAATTCATCGCATTAGCGTAGAGCTGGTAAGCTCCGACCGTCGTGGCGGACTCCTCCTTCGACGTGCTCGTGATCGGCAGCGGCGCCTCCGGCCTCGCCGCGGCGGTCTCGGCCGATCGGGCCGGGGCGCGCGTCGCCGTTGCGACGAAGGGCGCGCTGCAGTCCTGCAATTCCGCGAAAGCGCAGGGCGGCATTCAGGCGGCCTTCAGCGAGGACGATTCGCCCGAGCAGCACGCGGAGGACGTATGGAAGTCCTCGCACGAGACGGCCGACCGCCGGCTGGTCGAGATCCTCACGTCCGAGGCCCCCTCGGCGATCCACTGGCTCGAGGAGCTCGGCGTCGAGTTCACGCGCGAAAACGGTGGCTACCGCCTCGCTCGCTGCGGCGGCGCGTCGCGCAAGCGGCTGCTGCAGGTCGGCGACCGCACGGGTCACGCGATCACGACCGCCCTTCGAGACGCCGCCGAGGCCTCCGGCATCACGACCTTTCCCAAGTCACCGCTCGCCGAGCTCGCTCGGACCGAGAACAGCTGGCGCGCACGCTGCGGGGACCACACGATCGACGCCACGACGGTGGTCCTCGCAGCGGGCGGGCGGTGCTTCCGCGTCGCGCGGGAGCGCGGCGAGCTGTCCACCAACCACCCCGGCGCCACCGGCGAGGTCACGCAGATGGCCGCCGACCTCGGCGCCGAGCTGCGCGACTTCGACGCGCTGCAGTACCACCCGAACGGCGGCGCCTGGCCGCCGAACATGCAGGGCTACTCGATCCCGGAGACCACGCGCGCGTACGGCGCGGTGCTCCTGAACGCCGACGGCGAGGAGTTCACCGACTCGCTCGGCCCGCGCGACGCCGTCAGCCAGGCGATCTTCGACGAGGTCGAGAAGGGAAAGGGCGTCGAGACGCCCGACGGACGCCCGGCTGTCTACCTCGACACCACTCGGATACCGGAACGAGACGCGGACGTCTCCCTGCCGTACATGCTCCGCCGGTACCGTGCGGGCGGGATCGACCCGCTGAAGCAGCGGATCCTGACCTACCCTGTCCTCCACTACCAGAACGGCGGGCTCGTGATCGACGCGAACGCTCAGACGACACGCGAAGGCCTGTACGCCTGTGGCGAGATCGCCGGCGGCACGCACGGGCGCAATCGCATGATGGGAAACTCGCTGCTCGAGTGTTGCGTGTTCGGGCGCCGGGCGGGGAAGGCGGCAGCTGCGGCATGAGCACCGTCACCACGACGGATCTCGAAGCCGCGGTCGAGGACGCCGCCGCGTATCTGTACGTCTGGGCGCTGAAGGACATCCCCCAGGACCTGCGCGACGCGTTGGCCGATGCGGCAACTAAGGAGACGTCGATCCCGGGACAGCGA
>VAXY01000198.1 GCA_005885085.1 Actinomycetota bacterium
CGATACAATCTCGGCATGATCCGCGAGGCATGCACCGGCTGCGGCTGCGACCAGTGCTCATGCCCGGACTGCAGCAGTAGGAAATAGCCGCTGCTACGAAGGGCCGTTGACCCCCTCCTCCTCAGGGTGGAGGTCGTCAGCTAGCGGCCGCTAGCGCCCGCAACGCTCCTCCTTACCATGGTGGCAATCCACGGCAACGGTTTGCGCTTGTTTCTGCGGTTTCTGGGTCGATGCCATTTGCGACCGGTTGCCACCGGTTGCAACCACGGGGCTCCATAAAAGCTCCATGCTTCGTTGTCAGACAAGACGACAATGGCCGGACGATAACGAGCAGCGACGCCGACGCCGAATGAGAGGGCGTCGCTCAAGCCAAGGCGGTCACGGCTGGATTCGCCCGACCGCCCTACTCGTCGGTCGCCTCTCGTCGACCAACACTTCGCGACGGCTCGCGTGGCGGAATCTTTGGCGGACGCGGTAGCGCAGGGGGCCTGCGATGATCGGGGCATGAGCTACAAGATCGCGCGCCTCAACGAGATCGAAGAGATCACTGATGGCCGCTGCCCATTCCGTCCCGTTCGACTTCACTTCGGGATTTCGTCGTTCGGTGTCAACGTCTGGACGGGGCGGGCCGCCGGCGATCGGATCATCAACGAGCACGACGAGGCCGGAGAGCAGGAGGAGCTTTACCTCGTCCTCAGCGGCCGCGCGGCGTTCGAACTCGACGGTGAGCGTCGGGAGGTGCGCGCCGGGACATTGGTTTTCGTCGAGCCGGGTGTGAAGCGGACCGCGTTCGCCGAAGAGGCGGGCACGTCGATCATGGCGCTCGGCGGCATGGCGGGGAAGGCGTACGTGGCGAGCGGCTTCGAGGTCTGGGCGCCGGTGACCCCGCTGTACCAGGCGGGGCAGTACGCCGAGGCGGCCGATCGCGGTCGTGAGGTCGTGGAAGCGCACCCCGACTACCCTGAGCCCCTCTACAACCTCGCCTGTTGTGAGAGCCTCGCGGGCCGCTCGGCAGACGCGATCGGGCATCTGCGACAGGCCTTCGAGCGGTCCGGAGAGCGGTCCGGGGACGTGCGCGAATGGGCGAAGACCGACACCGACTTCGACCCAATCCGCGACAAGCCAGAGTTCAAGGAGCTCGTCGGCGGCTAGGTGATCACTGTCCCCGCACCGTCACCCAGACGTCGTTCTCGTCCGCGGTGACGCCCGCCGGTAGGTAGCGGAGGTTGACGGACGCGACGGTTTCCGCTGGCGTCGGGTCGGCTTAGGACGCGCGCCTCGAAGCTGGAGACGCGGTAGACATAGACCCACGCGTCGCGCTGGTTCGCCGGTGGCGTGAACCATTCCTTCCGGAGAAACGTCGACACGACGGACCCGGTCTGTCCCGCGCGAACTCGCAGCACGTGCGGTGCGGCGCTACCGACCCGGGCAAGCCCAAAGGTTGCGCGCGCCCCATTCTTGGTGAGGTCGAGGTAGAAGCCATAGCCGTGGCTCACCTGGGCGCCGCTGGCCTCCCGAATCCATGGCCCGCGCGCGGTGAACTCAAAGGTTGTTCCCGTAGGTGCGGGTGCGGCTGTCGTCCAGCGCACGCAGACGCCGGCACTGGTAGCGCGAAGTTCGAAGCGAAGCAGGTCAGCTGACCGCGGAATCACCGTGGGGCCTGGGGGTGGTGGGAGCGTCCAGCTACGGGTGTCGTTCTTTGCATCCGTGACGTGGATGGCGCCTGGGCAGGTCTCGGCTGGACGCATGCCAGCACCTGCACCGAGGTCCCGCGCGAAATAGGCGGCCGCCTTCTGCAGGATCAACTTCTCCTCCTCCAAGCGACGCACCTCGCGCCGCAGCTTCACGATCTCGGCGTGCTCCTCACGCGTTGTCCAGTCGCGCTGGCCGCGCTCGACCTCGTCCTCGCGCACCCAGCCACGAAACGTCTCCGGCCCTAGCCCCAGCCGACGCGAGACCGCCGCGATCGACTCGCCGCTCTCCCGATACATGCGAACCGCTTCCTCGCGGAACTCCGGCGACCACTTCGACGGACGACCCATCCTGCTGACCTCCCTTCCTCGGCACCAACGCCGAGTATCAGGACGTCAACGAAACCGGGTCAACCCCATGCTGCGGTTTGGGGCGGCGCATTCGTCGTCGGGGCGAGCCCGATAAGCCGGACACGCATGAGTGGGGCTCGTACGTCGTCTTCCCGCGAGCCGGCTGCTACCGGCTCGACGCCCAGTGGCCGCAAGGCTCTTGGATCCTCGTGTTCTCATTCGGGCGCTAACGCCAAGAGCCCGAGGTTCGAGCGGTGAAAGAGCACGGACCGTGATTCGTGCGGTGAGCTGTCGGAGTACGATTTGACGCATGAGAGCAGCGGCTGTTGCCGCCGCCGCACTCGTCGCCTTCCTGGCGAGCGGCCGCGTCGCGCATGCCGCAGCGTACGCCGCGCCTGTTCAGCGTCGCGTTCTCCGGCAGACGCGGCCCCCGTTGCCTCGTGGAGCGGCGGGCACCAATAGGCGCCGGTGCTCGACATCGCGCAGGTCCATGTCCCGTCTCCGACGGCGATCCCGACGATGCAGAGGCGGCTCGAGGACAGCTGGATCGAGGAATGCTCCTTGGCGTTGGGCCGGCGGAAGGCAACATTCACCGGCCCTGGGCCCCAGCCGACCATGTTGCCCTGGTTCCAGCGATCGACGCACGTGCGGAGCGTCTGCGACCGCGATCCGTGATGTCCGCAGGCCGACGCGAGCGGCAGCAACGCTCCGAGCAGCCAGAAGCCGCTACGCCACCCGGCAGTACGCAGGGAAATAGCCCTCGAAGCCTTCACCGCTGAGAGCACGGTGCGCCTGCTCATCGTGGACTCCTTTCCCGCCGGTCGACTCCAGCAGGCCACCCTCGTCGAAGCGGAGGGTCGAAAGTCGAGCATTGACTCGCACGAGACCGGGTGCAAGAATCGCGCCGCCTGATCGTGGCATGGGAGAGCAACGATAGAGGCGTCCTGCGGCGGTCCAGCTTGCCCCGTCGAGGTCAGGCGCGTGTACGCACGTCAGCCAGGGCGGTGCCCCTCGCCCCTTCCTCTGGAGGATGCGAATGACCCGCAAGATTGCGACCATGGCGGCGAGCTTGGCCTGCGCATTGTGCGCGGCGGTGCCGGCCGCCCTCGCGAGCGACGTCAGCGTCGGCAGCCCGCCTGACACGACGCCGCAGAACCATCAGAACGAGCCGGCCGTGGCCGTCGATGCGAACCACCCGAGCTTCGCCGTGGCGGGCTGGAACGATTTTGTCGATTGGGCGCCGTGTCCGCAGGCCGATGCGTTGCAATTTGGAACCTGTGCGGACCCCGCGGACAGCGGCGTAGGCCTGTCTGCGGTCGCCTTTTCCTTCGACAGCGGCAAGAACTGGATCCAGCCTGCCTACACAGGCTGGACTGCCGCAGACTGTGACCCGACGGCCACCTGCGCTGCGCACGAAGGGCCGATCCACACCCTGCCCGCGTACTACGAGAACAAGCTCGTCTCCTCCGGCGACCCGGCCGTCGCCGTCGGACCGATCCCTGCGAACGGGACGTTCTCCTGGGCCAACGGATCGCGGGTCTACTACGCGAACCTCGTCGGCGCGTGGCCGTCCGGGTTCGCGTTCCCGAACCCAGAATTCCACGGGTTCCTCGGCGTGGGCGTGTCGCGACTGGACAACCCGACACCGACCAGCGTGCTCAACAAGGCGAGCTGGAAAGCGCCGGTGATCGTCAACAAACACACCGGTCAGACTGCATTCGAGGACAAGGAGCAGATCTGGGTGGACAACGCCGACTCCAGCCCATTCTTCGGCCGCGTCTACATCTGCAATCCGGAGTTCCGCAGCGTCGGTTTCCACCTAGGCTTGGGCGGAAACTTCCCGGCGCCGCTGACGTTGTCGGTGTCCCGCGACGGCGGCGATACCTGGAGCACGAAGCAGATCACGCCAGCGGGAACGCCGGGGTTCGGCCCCAACCTGTGGGGGCTCAGCGGCTGCACCATCCGCACCGACAGCCACGGTGCCGCCTATCTGTTCGCAGAGATGTTCCAGAACCCGTTTATCGTGGGGCTACCGACGCACGGTTTCCACGTCGTCTTCAAGTCCTTGGACGGCGGCGCAACCTGGACGAAGGCACAGATCGTCCGTCAGATCACCGATCCGTGCTTCTTNNNGGTGCGTGATGGACGGCTTCGCCGGTGCCCGCACGGACCTGTCGGCCGGGCCGAGCGTCGACATTGCCAACGGTGCGCCGACGGGCGTCGGGGCAACGAACGAGATCGTCGACGCGTGGGCCGACGGCGGAGCGAACGTCAACGCGAACACGGCGCAACTCTCCTGGTCGCTCGACGGCGCCCGAACGTGGAGCAGTCCGGCGACGGTTTCGCTCGCCGGCGACAGGCCGCTCTACGCCGCGCCGGCGATCTCGCCGACCGGCGACCGGGCCTACGTCGTCTACGAGGCTGACACCGCCCCGTGGCGCGGTTCCGACATGACGTCACCACGGCCCTACCACGGCGTCTTCCTGACGGCGCCGCTCGGCGCCGGCGGAGCCCCGGGCTCGTGGTCGGTCGTCTACAACGGCTCGACCGTTACCACGGGCGGTCACAACGACCTCCGCGGAACGTATCCCGGCCACGACATCTACCAAGAGCGCGTCGGTGATTACGTCTACGCGGCGGCGACGGCGACGTACGGTCTCGGCGTCTGGACCGACGCGCAAAACGCGACGGTGTGCACGCCCGTGCAGGACTACCGCGCCGCGTCGCTCGCCGCCGGCACCCTCGCGCTTCCTGCGCCGTGGCCTCTCGGCGACTGTCCGGACACCTTCGGCAACACCGACACCTGGTCGGCCACGACAGGCTGATGCAGCAGCGGAGGGGCGGCCCCGCGCCGCCCCTCGCTGCTACCGCCAATCCGGCTGTTCCCGTGTTTCGAACCGTTGGGCAACGGCGAAGCTCCTCCCCGGAGGGAGGTGCGCAGATGGCAAAGAAGAAGCCGCGGGAGAAGCGGGATGAGGAGCTGAGCCCGGAGGAGCTCGAGGCTCAGGAAGCCGAGTCCCTGCCGGACCGAGAGGCGATGTCGCTAATCATCCCGCCACCCGGAGCGGACGGGATGGCGAGGATCGCCCCTGACCCGCCCGGCGGCCCGCCCGAAAGCCCCTAGGCTTGGCGCAAACACCGCGGCGCGCGCGTGCTCGCCGCGGTTCCGGCAGGCTCCGAGTTCATGGTCCCCGAGTCGAAACTGGAACCGACCGAGCACGGTCTCATCTCGAAGGGGGAGGGATGGTTCGCCCTCAACCTGCGCGGCGCCGTGTGGCGTCACGTCGACGGCCGCGGCGCCGTCTGCCTCGCCGGAGATGACTTCGAAGGTGCGCGGCGATTCGAACAGCTCGGTGTCAATTCGTTTGTGCTCGGGCCGGGCGAGCCGATGTCGCTGTACCACTAGGAGGCCGATCAGGAAGGCTTCCTCGTCGTCTCGGGCGAAGCGGTCCTGATCATCGAAGGCGAGAGCTCCTTGGCAAGCCAACGGAAGCACCAGCCGCCGTGCCAACCTCCGTGCACGAGCACGAACCGCGCCATCGGCCGAGTATCCACCACTCGAAGCTCGGCCACATCCTGAACGCAAACCGGAAGCAAGCGGAGGAGAGGCACGAGAGCTGCGCCAGTGCTCGGCAGTGACGCCAGAGGCGAAGGCTTGCAGAACTACGGCTCGGTATTGACCTGACGATCCCAATCCGCCGCATCGTATGAACCGAGCGAAGCGGCGATCAGGCCTTCGCTGCTCATCGTCCATTGCTCGAACCCGCTGATGCGGACGGGGCGACCCGTTCCTCCGGCGCCGGTGTTCGTCCCGGTCAGTGTCCAGTGGTACTCCGGCGAATCGCTGTCGATCTTCAGATCGTCCAGTTCCACGCGCAGAACGGTCGCGGAGACGACTGAGTCTCTGTGGACGCACGCGCACGAATATCACATCGGCTCGTTCGACGAAGCTTCGCCAAGACCGGCTGGCCGTCATCGCACGGCGCAGGATCGGAAACACGATGCTGTGGAGGCGGCTGCTCCAGTACTTCGGCTCAGGTGGTACTTCCGCAAGCGTTAGACCAGTCGGGAGCCCTCGCCGCATGTGTGCGCCGCGCCGGCCGTCCCCTCAAGAGGTGCCGGTTCGGCCCACCGGTCCCCAGGGACGAAGCGGTCGAACGTGTCGTCTTTCGGCTCATCCGACAATCAGGACCACTTTGCCAGCCGCACGCGCTCTTCAGTCGTGATGAACTGATGTCGATACCTGCTCCATGGCTCGTCGCGCAGCGTCCGCCAAGCATCCGGCAGACATAACGATTGCACTGACCGTCGCAGCCTCACTCGCTCTTTTCGCCTGGGGCCTCGGCGAGTTCCTCCGATCGCTCTAGCGTCGGCCGGACGAGCCCTCCCTGAGCAAGCGTCCACCGTTCGGCAACGGGCTGCGCACAAAGCCTGATTTCGGCACGCACCAATTCGCCCTCTTCATCCCAAAAATGCGTGGCTGTCGCGGTTTGTTGGAACTGCGACAGCGGTGATAGCTGGGTGGGGCCAGTAGCGCGAGTATCCGTTGTGTTGTGGTCGTCGCGGTCTGACCCCGTCGCCGCGAAACGTTGAAACGTTGTCCGACGCCGCCAGTCCGACGAAGTCGCGATCAAACCTCGCGGCCGAACGCAAGGCGATCTACACGATCTTCGCTCGGATGAGGAGTGGCGAGCATGGCCTCGTTTGGGTCGCGGGTGTCGATCCAACCGTAA
Source organism: Actinomycetota bacterium (assembly GCA_005885085.1). Classification (GTDB taxonomy): domain Bacteria; phylum Actinomycetota; class Thermoleophilia; order Gaiellales; family Gaiellaceae; genus 3-1-20CM-4-69-9. The sequence goes on from VAXY01000198.1 coordinate 6,776, forward strand.
ACGCCGATTCAAAGAAGTTACGCCTTCTTAACGCCTACATCAGCGATTGCTCATACGCCTGGGTTGCCATTATTCCGTGGTCGTTGTCGGAGTCTGCGCTGAGGCCGGCGAGGCCTGACCTCATGAAAGGGAGACGCGTGCGTGTGAGCCGAGTTCTGCTGCTCGTCCTCGTTGCCGGCGCGGTCGCGGGCGCGGTCGCGACCAGTGCCGGAGCGCTCGCGTTCAGCGATACCCCGTGCCCACCCGATGGTGCGCTGAAGGTTTGTTCGAATGGCACCGTCGGCGACCCCTACTCGGTCCAGCTCGCGGGTCGCGAGGGAACCGGCTGCTGGCCCTACGACACCTTCTCTCTCACCGGCGACGGTGACCTTCCGCCCGGCCTTTCCCTGTCGACGAGCGGCTTGATCGCGGGCACGCCCACGAAGGCCGGGAGCTGGCTCTTCTACGTCGCCATGAGCGACTACGCCGGACCCGATGACCGCTGGTGCACGACAATCAAATCGACGCAGCGGCAGTTCTCGATCACCATCCTGCCAGCGGCCGAGATTGGGAGGCAGTTCATGCTGCCGCTCACGGCGGCAGACGGAACGTCAGGTTACGCCTGGGCGCTCACAGCAGGAAGCTCCTTACCCGCCGGACTCACGCTCGATCCCGAG
>VAXY01000071.1:0-29792 GCA_005885085.1 Actinomycetota bacterium
ATCTCGGCGGAATACGGCATTCCTCACATCGCGAGCGGCGAGATCCTGCGCGCGGAGATGCACGCTGGGACGGAGCTCGGACTGCGCGTCAAGGACGTGTACGACCGCGGCGACCTCGTCTCTGACGACCTGGTGATCGAGCTGATCCGCGCGAGGCTCGAACAGCCCGACACCGAGAGCGGGTTCATCCTCGATGGGTTCCCGCGGACGACGGTGCAGGCCGAGTCGCTCGACGCGACGATGGCCGACATCGGCCGCTCGTTCAGTGTCGTGTTCGCCCTACAGATCCCCGACGCGGTTGCGTTCGAGCGGCTGCGACGGCGCGCCGAGCTCGAAGGTCGCGCAGACGACACGGACGAGGCGATCCAGCGCCGCCTCGAGAACTACCACCGCGAGACGGAGCCGCTGATCGAGTACTACCGGGTACGGGGCAACCTGGTGCCGATTCACGGCGCTCGCAGCGAGAACGAGGTCTTCGCCGAGATCCAGTCTGCATTGGAGCAGGTTCCCGCCGCATGATCATCCGGAAATCAAACGCGGAGATCGAGGGCATGGCCCGGGCTGGCGTACTCGTCGCCGAGACGATCGCGCTGCTCGGCGAGCACGTGCAACCCGGGATCACGACGGCGGAGCTCGACCGGATCGCCGAGGAGTTCATCCGCGAGCACGGCGGGGTGCCGACGTCGAAGGGCTACCGCGGCTTCCCAGCCGCCACGTGCATCTCGCCGAACGCGATGGTCGTGCACGGTATCCCGGGCGCGCATCGTGTCGAGGACGGCGACCTGATCTCCGTCGACGTCGGCATCACGCTCGACGGCCTCGTCGCGGACAGCGCATACACGTTCGGCATCGGCGAGATCGATCCCGAGGCGCAGAGGCTGCTCGAGGTCGGGAAGCAGGCGCTCGCGGCCGGCATCGGGCAGGCGCGGCCGGGCAACAGGGTCGGAGACATCTCCCATGCCGTCCAGGAGGTCGTCGAGCGCGCCGGCTTCTCCGTTGTGCGCTCGCTGGTTGGGCACGGGGTGGGACGCTCGTACCACGAAGAGCCCCAGATCCCGAACTTCGGGGAGCCGGGCCGGGGGCCGCTGCTCCAGACGGGCATGACGCTCGCGATCGAGCCGATGATCACCGCGGGCAGCCCCGAGGTGTACCTCCACGACGACGAGTGGTCGATCTCGACCCAGGACGGCTCCCTGGCTGCCCATTTCGAGCACACGGTGGCCGTCACGGACGAGGGCCCCCGGATCCTGACCCGCGCGAAAACGGCTGTAAAGGCCGGTTTGCTACCATAATTGGCTCGCGGCGGGGGCCGTCCCGCCGTATTTTCATGCGCACGTTCAGAAAGGCGAATTGGCGAACAAAGAAGAGAAGATCGAGGTCGAAGGCGAGATCACCGAGGCGCTCCCGAGCACGATGTTTCGGGTGCAGATCGACGGTGGTCACTCGGTCCTCGCCACCATCTCCGGGAAGATGCGCAAGCACTACATCCGCATCCTCCCCGGCGACAAGGTGAAGGTCGAGCTCTCTCCTTACGACCTGACCCGCGGCCGCATCACCTACAGACACCGATAGGAACCGAATGAAAGTACGAGCCTCAGTCAAGACCATGTGCGAGCGCTGCCGCGTGATCAAGCGGCACGGCAAGACCATGGTCATCTGCACCAACCCGCGACACAAGCAAAGGCAGGGGTAAATGCTCCTCCCAGCGATACTTGCCGGCCTCTCGCCCGCGATCACGCGGCGCCAGAGTCCACCCTCGCCCTTGCCAAGGCATTCAGCCTTGGCTGCGAACGACTGCGGCCTCTGGCTTGGTGCTCGCGACCCAGAGACTCGGCAGCATCACCGGAAGGAGCACTAACTTGGCACGCATCGCAGGAGTGAACCTCCCGAATCAAAAGCGGCTCGAGATCGGGCTGACGTACATCTACGGGATCGGCCAGCCGACGGCGCGCAAGGTCGCAGCCTCGCTCGGCCTCAATCCCGACACCAAGGTCCGTGATCTCACCGACGACGAGGTCACGAAGCTGCGCCAATACATCGACGACAACCTCCAGGTGGAGGGCGACCTGCGGCGCGACCGCTCGCAGGCGATCAAGCGCCTCGGCGAGATCGGCTCGTACCGGGGCATCCGCCACCGTCGCGGCCTCCCGGTGAACGGCCAGCGCACGCGCACGAACGCCCGTACTCGCAAGGGCCCGGCGAAGACGGTCAGCCGCGGCAAGAAAGCAACGGCGAAGACGTAAATGGCACCTCCCCGGAAGACAGCGGCCCGCGGCCGCACGCGCCGCCGCGTGCGCAAGAACATCGCCATCGGACAGGCGCACATCAAGACGTCGTTCAACAACACGATCGTCGCGCTCACGGACAAGGACGGCAATGTGATCGCGTGGGAGTCCGCCGGCTCCGCCGGGTTCAAAGGCTCGCGCAAGTCGACGCCGTTCGCCGCGCAGGTGACCGCCGACTCGTGCGCGCGCAAGGGGATGGAGCACGGGCTGCAGAAGGTCGAGGTCTTCGTCAAGGGCCCCGGCTCCGGCCGTGAGACGGCGATCCGCTCGCTGCAGGCGGCCGGGCTCGAGATCCTCGGCGTCAAGGACGTGACGCCGCAGGCACACAACGGCGTCCGGCCGCGCAAGAGGCGGAGAGTCTGATGACGGCCACCTTCCTCCTGCCTCGCACTCGGCAGGGCGCTGCAACGCTCGCTCTCGCCCCGTCCTCAGTCGCGCCCGTAGCCTCCGGCTACGAGCGCTCCCTGCGTCCTTGCGAGAGCGGCGTTTCGCGGCTGCCGAGCACGATTCAGACGAAAGGTGGCCTCTAGTGGCACGAGACCGCTCACCGAAGTGCAAGCAGTGCCGCCGCGAGGGCATGAAGCTCTTTCTCAAGGGCGAGCGCTGCCTGACGGAGAAGTGCGCGATCGAGCGCCGCTCGTATCCGCCGGGCGAGCACGGCCGCGGCCGCATCAAGCAGTCGGAGTACCTGCTGCAGTTGCGCGAAAAGCAGAAGGCGCGCCGTTACTACGGCCTCCTCGAGAAGCAGTTCCGGACGTACTACGCGAAGGCGACCAAGAGCACCGGCGTCACGGGCGAGTCGCTGCTGCGGATGCTCGAGACGCGCCTCGACAACGTCGTCTACCGCCTCGGGTTCGCCGCGTCGCGCGCGCAGGCCCGCCAGCTCGTACGTCACGGTCATTTCCAGGTCAACGGCCGCCGCGTGAACATCCCGAGCTACCAGGTCAAGCCGGACGACGTGATCACTGTGCCGGAGGGGTCGTCGGCGCAGCAGGTGATCCGTGACGCGACCGACCTGACGGCGTCCGTGGCGCCCTGGCTGCAGGCCGACCACGACGGCTTGACCGGAAAGATCCTCAAATGGCCGGAGCGGTCGGAGATCGACACGCCCGTGCAGGAATCACTCATCGTCGAGCTCTACTCGAAGTAGAAAGGAACACTTTGGCAACACGCACAAGCCTGATGGAATTCCAGATCCCGAAGATCGTCCACGAGGAAGTGGACGAGCAGCGCGGGGTCTTCGAGATCGAGCCGCTCGACCGCGGCTTCGGTTACACGTTCGGCAACTCGCTGCGCCGCGTGCTGCTCTCTTCACTGGAGGGCGCCGCGGTCACCTCGGTCAAGATCGAGGGGATCTCGCACGAGTTCACGACGCTGCAGGGCGTCCGCGAGGACGTCACCGACGTCATCCTCAACCTCAAGAGCCTCGTCTGCCGTCTGCACGGCGACTCACCCGAGATCGAAGTGCACGTCGCGAAGCGCGGCGCCGGCACGGTGAAGGCGTCCGACATCGAGGCCCCGGCAGAGCTCGAGATCCTGAACCAGGACCTCGAGATCGCTCACCTGTCCGAGAAGGGCAAGCTCGAGATGACTCTGACGATCGGCCGCGGCCGCGGCTACGTCCCGGCGGAGCTGAATCGCGGGCCGGAGCACACGATCGGCGTGATCCCCATCGACTCGATCTTCTCGCCGGTCCGGCGGGTCGCGTACGACGTCGAGGCGGCGCGTGTCGGTCAGCGCACCGACTACGACAAGCTGCGCCTCGACGTGACGACCGACGGCTCGCTGTCGCCGAAGGACGCGATCGCGCAGGCGTCGGAGATCCTGATCAAGCAGCTCGCGATCTTCACCGACCTCGATCGCATCGAGGGCTTCGGCGAGGCCGCGGCCGCCGACGGGGCTCCCGCCGAGATGCCGCTTGCGCACGGGATGGAGAACTTCCCGATCGAGGAGCTCGAGCTCGGTGTTCGCTCGTACAACTGCCTCAAGCGGGTCGGGATCGAGACGATCGGCGACCTGGTCGTGAAGACCGAGGCGGAGCTGGCCGCGATCCCGAACTTCGGCAAGAAGTCGGTCGAGGAGGTCAAGGAGACGCTTTCCGCACACGGGCTGACGCTGCGCGGCGACGAGAGCGGCAACGGCGGGCTGTAGCAGTGCGCCACCGTCGCGCAGGAAAGAAGCTCGGGCGCGACTCGGCGCACCGCAAGGCTCTGTACTCGAATCTCGCCGGCGCGCTGATCGAGCACGGCCGGATCAAGACCACTGCGGCGAAGGCCAAGGCGGTCAAGCCGTTCGCGGAGCAGATGATCACGCTCGGCAAGCGCGGTGACCTCCATGCCCGGAGGCTCGCGCTCGCCGAGCTGCGCTCGCAGGACGTGGTTCACCAGCTCTTCGCGGACGTGGCGCCACGGTTTGCCGACCGTCCGGGCGGCTACACGCGGATCGTGAAGCTCGGCCCGCGCTACGGCGACGCGGCCGAGATGGTGTACCTCGAGCTCGTCGACTACGAGCCGGCCGGCATGCTGCCGGCGTCGCCGACCGCCGCCTCGTAGGGTCGCGTCATGCTGTTGCTCGGCGGCATCCTGCTCGCCGTGTTCGTCGTCCCCTGGCCGTGGGGAATCTTCACGGTTCTCGGCGGCGGGCTGCTCGACATCAGCGAGTCGCTCGTGCTGCTGCGCTGGTCACGGCGACGGCGCTCGGTCGTGGGCGCCGAGGCGCTCGTCGGCCAGCGGGCCGTCGTCACGTCCCCCTCGCCGCTGCAGGTGCGCGTCGCCGGCGAGCTGTGGGAGGCGCGCTCCGATCGTCCGCTGGTGCCGGGTGAGGAGGTCGTGGTGACCGCCGTCGAGGGGCTCACGCTGCGGGTGGAAGAGCGGTGAGAATCAATGCGTCGTCTGGCTGGGGACGCGCACCGAGGAGTTCCAGGGGATGCGCGACTCACCCGGCGCACGACACCTAGCCCGCGGAGCCGAGGGCCGCGCTGACTCCGGCGATGATGATCCCGCCGAGTGTGACGGACGCGAGCGCGCGGATGAAGTTGACCTCGAAGAAGCGCCAGCGCAACCAGGCGAGGATCAGGAGCTCGAACGCGACGACCGCGACAGCCGTGAAGAGCGCCGCATGGTAGTGCGGGATCAGGAACGGCAGGGTATGCAGGATGCCGCCGATGAAGGTGCCCACGCCCGTGATCCCGCCGCGCACGACAGGGTTGCCGCGCCCCGTCAGCTCTCCCGTGTCGGAGAGCCCCTCCGAGAACGCCATCGAGATCCCGGCGCCGAATGCGGCGGCGAGCCCGGCGATGAAGGCGTAGTGCGGCTTGTGCGTGACGATCGCGACCGAGAAGATCGGCGCAAGTGTCGACAGCGAGCCGTCGATCAGTGCGACCATCGCCGGCTGTACCCGCTGCAGAAGAAATGCGTGACTGTCGCGCATAGACTAGAGTATAACAGAACAGGCGCAAGTTGGCAGAGCATAAGGCAATCCTGACAAGAGCCGTCAGGGCCGCCTGACGTGCGGCTGAAGCTAACCGTCCAGTACGACGGCACGGGCTTCCGCGGCTGGGCCGCGCAGCCCGAGTTGCGGACGGTCGAAGGCGAGCTTCGTGCGGCCCTGGCGGCCGTTTTTCCCTCGCACGGCTGGCTCGCGGTCGCCGGGCGCACCGATACGGGCGTCCATGCGCTCGGCAACGTGGTCAGCGTCGAGGTCGAGGGCGGCCCCCCGGTCGCGCGGGTGACGGAGGCGCTCAACGCCGCGTTGGCGGACGACGTCGCGGTCGTCGCGGCCGAAGCGGCCGCTTCGGATTTCCACGCGCGTCATTCCGCGAAATCGCGCAGCTACCGCTACCGCATCTGGCGTCGCCGCGAGCCGTCGCCGTTCGAGCAGACGCGCGCGTGGTGGTATCCGCGGCCGCTCGACGAAGAGCGTCTGGCGCAGGCGGCGCAGCTCCTGCTCGGCGGGCACGACTTCCGCGCGTTCACGCCGACGGAGACCCAACATGAGATCTTCAGGCGCAACGTCCTGGGTGCCGAGTGGCAGCGCCGCGGCGACGCGCTCGAGTTCGAGATCACGGCCGACAGCTTCCTGCGCCACATGGTGAGGACGCTGGTCGGGACGATGGTCGAGCTACCGCCGGACCGCATTGCGGCGCTTTTGGACGGCCGCTCGCGGAGCGACGCGGGTTCCACAGCGCCTCCGTGGGGCTTGTACCTCGAACGGGTGGAGTACTGATGACCCCGCAGGGGTCGGACCCCAGCAGTCGGGTTGCACGACTCTCTACGCGTGCCACGCGTCCGCAAGAATCCTAGGTCTTGGCTGAGTACTTCCTCGTCACCCAGATCCCGGGGCCGGCATGGGACGAGAGCCGACCGCGGCGGGAGCAGGACGGCTGGGACGAACACGCGACGTTCGTCGACGGACTGGTGAACGAGGGCGTGGTCGTCTTCGGCGGGCCGGTCGGCGATCCGGATTTCGGACCTGCTCTGCTGGTCTTCCACGCGGAGAACGAGACAGAAATCCGCAGGTGCCTCGCCGGCGACCCCTGGATGGAGACGATCCTGATCATCGAGGGCATCCAACCCTGGTCGATCTGGGTTGGCACCCCGCCTGGCTAGCATCAACTCCATGCTCTTTCCGGTCGTGCTCTTCGACCTCGACGGCACGGTGATCGATTCCGGCGCGATCATCCTCGCCTCCATGCGGCACGCCGCGAAGGAAGTCCTCGGCGCGGAGCCGCCGGACGAGCTCCTGATGGCCGCCGTCGGCGGACCCGGTCTCGAGGCACAGATGCACGCCCTTGCACCCGACCGCGTGCAGGAGCTGGTGGACGTCTACCGCGCGCACAACGAACCGCTGCACACCGACCTCGTCTGCTGCGCCGGGATCGATGGCGTGCTCGACCGGCTCAAGGACGAGGGGCGGCGGCTCGGAATCGTGACCGCAAAGCGGCGCGTGACGGTCGACCTTGCCTTCAATGTCGTGCCGCTTCGGCACCTCTTCGACACCGTCGTCGGCGGGGACGAGACCGAACGGCACAAGCCCGACCCGCAACCGCTCCTCCTTGCGGCCAAGCGCCTGAACGTCGATCCGAAGGACTGTGCGTACGTCGGCGACTCGCCCTTCGACATCCGCGCCGCGAAGGCTGCGGACATGCACGCGGTCGCGGTGACCTGGGGCGGCATCCACGACCGCGGCAAGCTCGAGGCGGAAGAGCCCGACGCGATCGTCGACACGGCAGAGGAGCTGTATGGCGTCCTCTAGGACGAAGTCGCCCAAGAAACGCGCAGCCGAGCTGCGTGAGGTGCTCGACTACCACCTCTACCGGTACCACGTGCTCGACGATCCGGAGATCGCCGATGCGGAGTACGACGCGCTCTACGACGAGCTCGTGCGGCTCGAGGAAGCGAATCCTGAGCTCGTCACGCCGGACTCGCCGACCCAGCGCGTGGGCGCGCCGCCGTCGGACAAGTTCCTGAAGGTCGACCATCCCAGCCCGATGGGCTCGCTCGAGAAGGTCACGACCGACGAGGCGCTCGAGAAGTGGCATCAGGACGTCTGCAAGCGCCTCGGGACCTCCGACGTCGCCTACGTCACCGAGCCCAAGATCGACGGGCTCTCGATCAACCTGATCTACGAGAACGGCGCGTTCGTCCGCGGCGCGACGCGCGGCGACGGCTACCGCGGCGAGGACGTGACGATCAATCTGCGGACGATCAAGGCGATCTCGATGCGTATGCAGCTCCAGAACGGGGAGCAGCCGCCGCCGCTGCTGGAGGTGCGCGGCGAGGTCTACCTCCCGCTCAGCGGCTTCAACGAGCTCAACCAGCGCCTGATCGCCGAAGGCAAGAAGCCGACGCCGAACCCGCGCAACGCGGCAGCCGGCTCGCTGCGGCAGAAGGACTCGTCGATCACGGCGCAGCGCCCGCTCTCGATCTGGATCCACGGGCTCGGGCGCAAGGACGGACTCCCGGCCGACGGGCACTGGGACTCGCTGCTCTGGCTGCGTGAGCACGGCTTTCGGACGAACCCATACGCGGAGCGGCATGAGGACGTCGAGTCCGTCGCGCGGGCGTGCCGCGAATGGGAGCGGCGCCGGATCGAGCTCGACTACGAGATCGACGGGATCGTGATCAAGGTCGACTCGTTCGACCAGCAGCGCCGGCTCGGCTCGTTGCACGAGCGGCCGCGTTGGGCTCGCGCCTACAAGTGGGCGCCGATGACGGCGCAGACGAGGCTGAGCAAGATCCTGATTCGCGTCGGCCGCACCGGCGCGCTCAACCCGTGGGCGCTGCTCGAGCCGGTCGAGGTCGGCGGCGTCACCGTCTCGCGCGCGACGCTGCACAACGAGGAGGACATCAACCGCAAGGACATCCGCGAGGGCGACATCGTCGTCGTCCAGCGCGCAGGCGACGTGATCCCGCAGATCGTCGGGCCCGCCGGCGAGCACCAACCCGGCACGAAGCCGTTCAAGATGCCGAAGAAGTGCCCGCTCTGCGGCGTGGACGTCGTCAAGCCCGAGGGCGAGGCGATGCACCGCTGTCCCAATCGCGCGTGTCCGTCCCGCGGGCTCGAGTCGCTGATCAACTGGGTCCAGGCCGCGGCCGACATCGAGGGCGTGGGCGAGCAGTCGGTACGCCGGCTGTGGGATCTCGGTCTCGTGCGCTCGGTCCCGGAGCTCTACCGGCTGACAAAGGAACAGCTGATGGAGCTCGACGGCTACGCCGAGATCTCGGCGACGAACGCGATCGAGTCGATCCAGGCGTCGAAGCAGGTGCCGTTCAACCGTGTTCTCTTCGGGCTCAACATCCCTGACGTCGGCTGGGTCACCGCCGTCAACCTCGCCCGCCACTTCGAGAGCGTCGACCGGCTCAGGGACGCGAGCCAGGAGGAGATCGAGGAGGTCGAGGGCATCGGGCCCGAACGCGCCGAGGCGATCGCCGAATGGTTCTCCGACAAGGCGAACCGCCAGCTCGTCGAGGATCTGCGCTCGCTCGGCCTGCGCTTCGAGATCGGTGACGAGCTGAAGCCGGTCGAAGGGCCGCTGACGGGGCACACGTACGTCATCACGGGCACGCTGGAGGGCTTCACCCGCGACGAGGCGGCCGCGGAGCTGGAGGCGAAGGGCGCCAAGGTGCTCAACTCGGTTTCCGGCAAGACGAACGGCCTCGTCGTCGGCGAAGAACCGGGCAACTCGAAGCTGACGAAGGCGCGCAAGCTCGAGGTGCCGCTGCTGACCGAGCAGCAGCTGTTCGAGCTACTCGGCCGCTAGCACCTGCACGAAACGGTCCTGTGCGCGGCGGGCCCACCAGTACGACAGCGGGTGCCCGTTCTGGAGAACGGTGAAGAGAAAGCGGGTGCTGACGTAACCTGACAGTGCCGAGGCGTCGCTCGTCGTGCCGGTCTTCGCCAGTACGCGACCGCGTGTCGGCGGCTTGCGCAGCCGGTCCTCGAGCGTGCCGTTGACACCGGCCACGGGGAGGGCGGCGACGAACGCCGGCCGCACCGTCGGATCGGTCCACGCCGCCTTGAGGATTCCTGCGACGGCGTTCGCTGTCAGCCGATCGAGCAGTGAGAGACCCGACCCGTCGACGATGCGCACGCCGGTGGTCGGCACCCCGGCCTCCGTCAAAGCCTGCAGCACAACCGACGCCCCGGCCGCGCTCGTCCCGCGGTCGAGCGTGACCGCGCCCAACTGCTTCAGCAGCAGTTCGGCGGTGAAGTTGTCGCTCTCGCGGTCCATGAAGCGGATGATCGACGCGAGCGAGGGCGACTCGAGCTCAGCGATCGGGATCGAGAAGTCGTCGACGCGGCCGAGCTTCACAGTCCCGTCGACGGCGACGCCGGCCGTCCGGAGCGCATCTCGAAAGGCCGTCGCAGCAGCGAGCGCAGGCGAGCGCGTGACGTAGCGGCCGACGCGGGCGCGGTTGACGACGAGCGCCGACAGCGGCGGCGACTCCTGGATGTAGAAGCCCGGTTTCCAGCCGGCGACCGTCCGGCGGGCGTCGAAGTAGGACTCGTCCCCGACGATGCCGCCGACGACACGGCGGATGCCGTACGCGCGGACCTGCGCCGCGAGCGAACGCAGCCCGGCCGTGGACAGCGTCGGGTCGCCGCCGCCTCTGAGCACGAGCGTCCCGGTGAAGGTCGTCCCGTCCTGTTCGCCCTCGCCGAGGACGTCGGTCTCCATCCGGTAGGACGCTCCCAGGGTCGCCAATGCCGCATAGGTGAGGGGCAACTTCTCGTTCGACGCCGGCGCGAGCGGGAGCGCCGGGTTCTGGGCAAAGAGCACCGTGCCCGAGGCCAGATCGAGGGCGATCGCCGCGGAGCGGCCCGGAGCGACGTGCGGTACGCGCAAGGCCTTCGCGAGCCGAAGCTGCAGCGGCGTGTCCTGCGCCACCGCGGCGACAGGCGCCAGCAGAGCAACGAGGCCGAGCAGCGCGGCGAGGCGACGACGGGTCACGTGGAATCCATTTTTCGAGGACGATCCAGGGGAGTCAAGAAGATGGGCCTGCCGACGGCGGAAGATAGTCCACGCGGCCCATGCAGCTCTGGACCCCAGCGCGGATACTTGTGCGGATCGCCCTCAAGCCTCCCTTGTGCCGCCGATGATCCACGACGACATCCGCAGCCTGCTCGAAGCCCCGCCGACGGGGGAGGAGGCGCCGACGCTCGACCACATCGAGGACACGCTCACGGCGGGATACGCACGGGCGCTCGCGATCGAGGCCGAGCGCTGGCGGCTGGAGCGGAAGATCGCCGATGTGGCGGCGAAGCTGGGCGACGAGGTAACCGAGGAGGACGCCACGGAGCTTGCCAAGCTGGGCCAGCGCCTCTCCGACGCGGATGGCGACCTCACCCGCCTCCGCGCGCTGCTCGCCTCGCTGCGCGTCCGCGCAGACCAGGTTCGCGCGGCCTAGACGATCCCGCTCCGGACGGCGTAGACCGCCGCCTGGATCCGGTTGTCGATCTGCAGCTTCATCAGGATGTTCGAGATGTGATTCTTGACCGTCTTCGGGCTGATGTGCAGCTCGCCGGCGATCATCGCGTTGTCCTTGCCGTTCGCGATCAGCTTCAGCACCTCGATCTCGCGGTCGGACAGCTCGGCGCGGATCGTCGTCTCGATCTCCGGCTGCCGGTTCGACGCTCGCAGGCGCTGTAGCACCTTGGAGGCGATCGTCGGCGAGATCAGGGACTCCCCGAGCGACGCCGCGCGAATCCCGGCGATCAGCTCCTGGATCGACGAGTCCTTGAGCAGATAGCCGCACGCGCCGGCGAGGATCGCGTCGATGACGTCGTTGTCCTGGTCGGAGATCGTCAGCATCAGGACCCGCGTCAGCGGCGCGATCGTCGAGATGTGACGCGTTGCCTCGACCCCGCCCATGCCCGGCATGTTCAGGTCCATCACGACCACGTCCGGCTGGAGCTCGCGGACGATCTTGAGCGCCTCCTGGCCCGCGGCGGCCTCGCCGATGATCTGGACGCCCTCCTCCTCGAGGAGGTTGCGCAGGCCGCTCCTGAACAGATCGTGGTCGTCCACGATCAGGACGCGGACGTCCTCCAACGCTAGTTGCTCAACACTCGCGGGCGTGCTCATCCTGGGCGTCCCTCCGACCTTTGCGGAAGGAAAAGTCTAGTGAAGGGTGATCGTAACCGTGCGCCGGCCCCACGCAAGCGCATCCGCCAGGGTTGGGAACCAGAGGTCGATGGTGTAGCCGGTGATGGCACTCCCCGTGTCGGCGGCGACGCCCTCGCCGTAGCCCGCTAGGGTAAGGCGCGACCCGAGGGGGATCACGGCAGGGTCGACTTCGTCGATGCCGGGCCCAACCGGCAGACCCGTCGACGTATGCCCGGGCAGCGAATAGCCGGTCACTGTCACCGTGATGCTGCGGGCGCCGACGATCACCGGGGCAGGCGACGTCGCGGCGTGTGCCTGCACCGTCTGTGCCTGCTGCACGACGCGCTGCGCGCGTGTGTCGAGAGTGGCGATCTGCCGCTTGGTCAGGCGGCGCTGTCGCGCGAGCGAGGCGAGGTACGCGACGCGCTGAGCCCGGGCGGCCGTCAGCGCGTCGTTCGTCTGCCGGGCACGGGCCTCGAGGGCCCGAGCGTCGTGGATGCGGGCGGCGAGCGCGTCTGCCAGCCGCGCGAGCTTCGCCTTGCCGTTTTCCGTGTCGGTGACGGCGTTCGCGCCTTGGTTCGCGCTCTGCTCCAGGTCGTTCAGCCGCGTGACGGCGGCGTCCAGCGACGACGAGCCGAGCAGGATCGCGATCGCGTTTGGCTCATCCTCCTCGTAGAGCGTCCGCAGGTGGTTGCCGAGCATGCGTTGTGACACCCTGAGGCTGCGCGCGACGATCGAAAGCTCCAGCCGCACGCGCTTCTGCTCGACACGCAGTCTCGCGGTGAGCGCGTGAATGCGCACGAGCTCGCCTCGAGTGAGTGCGAGACGGGAGTCGAGCGCGTACAGCCCGAGCAGCGCCGTGGGCGACCTCGTTGCGAGGACACGCTGATGGTGCTGCGGCTTGGCCGGGCTCTGCGCTCCCGCCAGCGAAGCGCCGAGCAAGACTGCCGCGGCGAATGCGAGCCCGAGCGCGAGGCGGGTCTGCGGTCCACCACGCACGAGGCGGGACCCTAGCAACGCCCCGGTCTTGTGTGGGTACTCACAAATTGGAATGTTTTGGCGTTGTTTAGGCCTTGAACCCGCCGAAATCGGTGACTTTGTGCGGTCATCACACTTGGCAGAAATGGGTAGTTTTCGGCTCGGAAAGCGGTTGCAGATGTCCGAAGTCGTTGGTAGGGTGCCGAACTTGTGCGGACCGGCCCCCTCCGGCACGCGCCCTTCGCCCCCGATCTGCCGAGCTGGTGACCGTTAGCAGAAGGCGACAGGCGCAGGCGCTCGTCGTTTGCATAGCCGCGCTCGGCGTGGCGGCGTCCGCGAACGCGGATCCCGGGAGTGTCGCGGCGAAGAAGGCGCAGGCGCAGCAGGTGCTCGGACAGATTCAGCAGATCGACCGCAGCCTCGGCGGCGCAGTCGAGGCGTACAACCTCGCCAACGTGCGGCTGCACAGGATCGAGGGCGATCTGCGCGAGAACCGCAAGCAGCTCACGCTCGCGCGCTCCAACTTGAAGGTCGCGCAGAAATCGCTCGCCGCGCGACTGGTCATCGCGTACACGACGACGCAGGACAATTCGACGCTCGCGGTGCTGCTCGGCTCGTCGAGCTTCGAGGACATGCTCAACCGCGTCGAGGCGGTCAATTCGACCTCGAACCAGGACGCGAGCATCGTCCGGCAGGTGATCTCCTTCAAGGCCGCGATCCAGCAGCACCGCACGGAGCTGCAAAACGCGCACGCGGAGCAGCAGCGTGTCGTCGCCGAGAAGGCCGCTCAGCGCCGGCGGATCGAGTCACAGCTCGCGACGCGGAAGCAGCTGCTGTCGTCCATCCGAGGCGAGATCGTGCGCATCAAGGCGGCGGAGGCGGCACAGCAGCGTCAGCTCGAGGTCGCGGCGCAGTCGAGGCTCGCAGACGAAACGGCTCCGCCGGCGACGGGGATCGGCGTCGGCGCTTCGACGCCCGAAGGCTAGACCGTCGCGATGCACTACCTCGGCGTCCCGTACGTCTGGGGCGGCTCGACGCCGCGCGGCTTCGACTGCTCCGGGCTCGTCATGTACGCGTTCGCCCAGATCGGCATCTCGGTGCCACACAGCTCGTACGCGCAGTTCGCGATGGGCACGCCGGTGTCGATCAGCCAGCTCGAGCCGGGCGACCTCGTCTTCTTCGCCGGTGCCAGCCACGTCGGCATCTACATCGGCGGCGGGCAGTTCATCCACGCCCCACATACCGGTGACGTCGTCAAGATCTCGTCGCTGACCGGCTGGTACTCGTCCGAGTTCGCCGGTGGCCGCCGGATCTAGCGGTTCCTAGCGCGCCACCCGGCGCAGCGACAGCCACAGCACCGCCGCAACAGCGAGCGGCAACAACCACCATGCCGGCACCGAAGTCGTCGCGAGCAGCGCCGTGAGGCCGAACGCGACGGCGATTCCGGCGGCGACGCGCCAGTCGTCGCCGACGATGAAGTCCCACCAGAACTGTGCGAAGCGCCTCATGCGAGCACAGGCCGTCTACGGCGCAGCCCGCTGACGAAGACGAGCGACACGAGGGCGACGAACGCGAGCACCCCCGGCAGCGACGCGTCGTCCCCCGGCCAGCTGACTCCCGCTCCTTCGGCACCCCAGAACGTGCCGAAGGTCGTGAGCATCACGCCCACGGCGAACGCGAGCGTGTTCTCGGGCACGCGGCTGAGCGGCCCGCGGACGACGACGCCGGCCGCGACGACGAGCACGATTGCCGCCGCCGCCCCGGCGGCGGCCAGCGGAATGCTTCCCTGCGTGCTCCCGAAGGTGAGCACGATGAACGCGACCTCGAGGCCTTCGAGCAGCACACCTTTGAAGGAGACGGTGAACCCATACCAGTCCAGTCCGGCGCGTTCCTCGTGTGCCGCCGTCTGGGCGGCGGCGGTCTCGCGCGCGAACACGGAATCCTCGTCCCGCAGCGCGCGCCATCCGCTCGCGCGCAGAATCGCCTTGCGCAGCCACTGTAGGCCGAAGACGAGCAGGAGCGCGCCCACGACGAGCCGCAGCACCTCGATCGGGATCACGGTCAGCGCCGGGCCGAGCGCCGCGATGATCGCAGCCAGCGCGACCGTCGCCGCGACGGCGCCGGTGAGGGCCGCACGCCAGCCGCGCGTCACGCCCATCGCGAGCACGATCGTGAGCGCCTCGACCATCTCCACCGCGCTCGCGAGGAACGCCGATGCGACGAGAAACGCGTCAGTCAGGAGTAGAGCGCCTCGATCTCGGCGGCGAAGTGCTCCTGGCACACGCGCCGCTTCAGCTTCAGCGTCGGCGTGACCTCACCCTCCTCGGCGCTGAAGTCGCGTGGCAGGATCGCGAACCGCTTGATCTGCTCGAAGCGGGAGAGGTCGCTGTTGACCTCCTCGACGATGCGCGCGACGTCGGGCTCCGCCTGCTCGCGCGACACACCTTCAGCGAGCGTGATCAATGCAGCGACATAGGGGCGCCGGTCTCCGACCACGAGCGCCTGCGAGACCAGCGGGTGCAGCTTCAAGGCGTTCTCGAGGTTTTGCGGCGCGACGTTCTTGCCGCCCGCGGTGACGAGGATGTCCTTCTTCCGGTCGGTGATCGTGAGGAAGCCCTCCTCGTCGAGGTGCCCGACGTCGCCGGAGCGTAGCCAGCCGTCGCCCGGCAGGACCTCCTGCGTCGCCGCGTCGTCCTTGAAGTAGCCGGCGAAGTTCGTACCGGACTTGATCAGCACCTCGCCGTCGTCCGCGATGCGGAGCTCGACGTCCGGGAGCGCGGGGCCGACCGTGCCGAAGCGGTAGCGCGACGGCCGGTTGATGGTTGCGCCGGTCGTGCATTCGGTCAGTCCGTAGCCCTCGAGGATGAGGATGTCGATGGTGTGGAAGAACTCGATGATCTCCTTGGCCAGCGGCGCGCCGCCCGAGACGCCGATACGCAGCCGCCCCCCGAGGCGGTCCTTGACCTTCGCGTAGACGAGCCGGTCGGCCAGGCGGTGCTGGACTGCAAGACCGCGCGGGAGGCGCTCTCCCGCCTGTCGGAGCTCGCTCGCACGTCGGCCGACGCGCAGGGCCCACTCGATCAGCGCGCGCTTGGGCCCCTTCGCCTCGCCGAACTTCGTCGTCACTCCCGCGTGGACCTTCTCGAAGATGCGCGGCACGCTCGGGAACACGGTCGGCCGCACCGCCGGCAGGGCCTCGGCGACGGCGTAGGGATCTGGACAGAACGCGATCGTGAAACCCATCCGGGCTCCTAGGAGTGTCATGCAGCGTCCGAAGTTGTGCGCGAGGGGCAGGAAGAGCAGCATCACGTCGCCCGCGAGGGTGAAGTCGTCGACGTGACGCACCTCGTCGACCATCGTGCAGTAGTTGCGGTGCAGGATCATGCACGCCTTCGGCGGGCCCGTTGTGCCGGACGTGTAGATGTACGTGTAGAGGTCGTCTTCGGCGATGTCGCCGGCGGCGCGGGCGAGGGCCTGCGGGCTCTCGCGCGCGTGCTCGCGTCCGCGTGCACGCAGCTCGTCGAGATTCGCGAACGTCAGCACGTGCTCGAGCGTGAGGCCGTCGAGCTTCTCGCGCTGTGACTCGTCCTCGCAGAGCACGCCGACCGCGTCGGAGTGTTCGACCACGTATGCCGCGTCCTTGGCGGAGCTGTTCATGTAGATCGGCGCGGTGACGGCTCCGATCAACGCGAGGGCGAAGTCGAACAGGACCCACTCGAGCCGCGTCGAGGCGAGGATTCCGAACGCGTCGCCTTTGCGGACCCCGAGCGCCAGCAGCCCATGGGCCAGCTCGTCGACGGCTTGCCCGGCCTCCGCCCAGGAGACCGTGCGCCAACCGTCCTCCTCGACCAGGTAGGCCGTTCCCGCCGGGTTGCGCTCGACGGCGTCCTGCCACAGGCGGCCGATCGTGCGCGTCCCGGTCGCGGTCGTGGTCGCCACGACCGAATCGTAGTCCCGAGTCTTCGTGTTACGGGAAACCGCACGGGGCAGCGCGCCGATCACGCAGGCTCGAAGCAGCTGGCACTCGACGCCCCTCGGGAAGGCGTTCGGCTACGAGGCGGCCTACGAGCAGGAAACCTGACGCAGAGCGGCGAATGGGGCCGGTCCCTCTAGAATTCAAATGGAGCGGCCCCATGCGCACGATCTGGAACGGATCCATCTCTTTCGGCCTGGTCAACATTCCGGTTGGCCTGGCCCTCGCGACTACGCCCAAGGCGAAGCAGTCGGACGTGAGCTTCCGCACGCTCCACCGCGAGTGCAAGACCCCGATCCGCCAGAAGCGCTGGTGCCCCACCCATGAGCGCGAAGTCGGCCCGGACGAGATCGTCAAGGGCTGGGAGGTCGCCAAGGGAGAGTTCGTGATCGTCGAGGACGCCGACCTCGAGGCGATCGCGCAACACGACGACTCCCGCTCAATTGACATCACGCGCTTCGTCGACCTCGACGAAGTCGATCCCGTCTACCTCGATCGCACCTATTACCTCGCGCCTGCGACGGCCGCCGCGCAGCGGCGGCCCTACGTCCTCTTGCTCGAGGCGATGAAGCAGGCGGGCATGGGCGGCATCGGTCGCTTCGTCCTCCGCGGCGCCGAGTACTTCTGCCTGATCCGCCCGAAGGGCGACGCGCTCCTGCTCGAGACGCTCTACTTAGCGGAGGACGTCCGCTCGCAGGCGGAGATCGACGAGGCGGTAGCCGGCACCGAGGTCAAGGAGGCGGAATTGAAGCTCGCCCAGCAGGTGATGGACAGCCTCGTTGCCGACTTCGATCCCGCCGAGTTGAAGAGCCAATACCGCAGCGACCTGAGGCAGATGCTCGAGGCGAAGCTCGACGGGCAGGAGATCGCGAAGCCGGAGCCGGTCCCCGAGACGCCGATCGTCGACCTGATGGAGGCGCTCAAGCGCAGCGTCGAGGAGGCGAAGGACCGCAAGGCGGCCAAGGGGTCCGCCTCGAAGAAAAGAGCCGCCCCGAAGAGCGGCTCTGGCAGCCGGCGTCAGCCGGAACGCAAGTCTGCCTAGTCGGGTCTAGTGCTTCTGCAACACGCCGAGCGCCTCTAGCTGCGCCTGGAACAGCGTCTTGTCGATCTTGCCCTGGTAGATGGGCACGCCTTCCTCGACGCAGACGCGGATGACCTCTTGGCGGTCGATCCCCAGCTCCTTCGACAGCTCCTCGGGCGTGAGGTGGTTTGCCATGGACTCTCCTCTCCGTGTACGAAAAAGCCCGCCGGCGCGATGGCGCTCAGCGGGCTAGGTCGAACCTCCAGATGTCGGTGCCGGATTCAACGGGCCGGCCCTCCAAATCCATTCATCGCCCCCAAGGATAATCGCCCCCCGTGACGGACGCAAAAGTGCCCGGCTTGGAGGAACGTTTCGCCGAGGTCAAGGGCGTCCGGATGCGGTATTTCGTGGGCGGCGAGGGCAGCCCGCTCCTGCTCGTCCACGGCCTCGGAGGGGCCGCCTCGAACTGGACCGAGCTCACGCCTCTGCTGCTCGAGCGGCACCGGCTGCTCGTCCCGGACCTGCCGGGCCACGGGGGTTCGACGGCCTTGCCGGCCGTCTCGGGGCTCGAGCCGTTCGCCGATCGCGTGGCACTCCTCGCGGAGCGCGAGGACATGCTGCCCGCGACCGTCGTCGGGCACTCGCTCGGCGGCATGGTCGTCCTCAGGCTTGCGCTGCGTCGCCCTGACGCCGTCACGTCGCTCGTGCTCGCGAGCGCCGCCGGCTTGAGCATCGGCAACGTCTGGGGACGGCAGCTGCTGTCGATCTTGACGTCCGTTCGGCCCGGCCGGCTGGCCGCCCGCTATCGGGGGTGGGTGTCCCGCTCGCCGCTGCTGCGGCGCCTCGTCTTCGGCTTCGTGTCGGTGGCGGATCCGGCCGGTCTGACGGACGAGGCCGTCGAGGGGTTCCTCGCCGCCCACCTGCTGCACACGGACGTCGACAGCGCCTGGCAGGCGCTCCGCCGCGACGATCCGCGGCAGGAGCTGGAAGCGGTCGGCTGTCCGGTCCTCGTCCTCTGGGGCGCCGAGGACGTCCAATTGCCCCTCGACGACGCATTCGAGTACACGCGCAGGTTGCGGGCGCGCCTACGCGTGATCCCGGGTTGCGGCCATCTCCTGATCGGCGAACGCCCGGACGCCTGCGCTGACGCAATCGAAGCGTTTCTGCAGACGCTCCCCCAGCCGGAATTCGGTCGGCGTCCCACTTGAGGCCGGCCCGTGCCGATGCGATCGAGCGGTTTCTAGGCGACGGCGGCCTCGAACGGCACCACCTCCGCCCCTGACTCGGCCGAACGTGGCCCGAGGAACTCGATCCGGTACGCGACGACCTCGACGCGGCTCTTCTTCTCGTCTCCGTCCTCCCATGCGTGGTAGCGGAGCCTGCCCTCGACGCCGATCTTCCGCCCCTTGGCGAGATAGTCGGCGCACAATTGCGCCTGCTGGTCCCAGGCTGCGATACGGAAGAAGTCCGCTTCGTCGTTCTTGGTCGCCCGGTCGACAGCCAGCCGGAACGTTGCGAGCTTCTTCTCCTCTCCGAACTCGCGCAGCTCGACGTCGCTCGCCAAGTTGCCCGTCAGGATGACCGTGTTCATGTCCATCGCCTCCTCGTTGTCGGTCAGGGCAACGTAGCGGTTGAGGTGTGACGTATTTGTGCGAAAAGCGGCTACGCTGTGTGCCGCTTCGGGGTGTGGCGCAGCCTGGTAGCGCGCTCCGTTCGGGTCGGAGAGGTCCCCAGTTCAAATCTGGGCACCCCGATAACCCGCGGGGGAACCGGGTGGTTCCCCCGCGCTGTTCCTAGTTCCTACGTGGCTGCGGCGGCCGTGACACGCGCGCGGCGGCGTGTTGTCGCCACCGTCAGCAGGGAGATCGCGAGTGCTGCTGCGGCGACGCCCACGCCCCACCAGACGCCGCTGATGTTGTCGTCCCAGCCGATCGCGCGGTCGACCGAGAACCGGCCGGGGCCGATCGCTGCGACGGCGACGGCGATCGTCGCCAAGGTGAGTGGGAACTCGAGGCCGCCGTTGCCGTTGAAGAAGCCCTTCGGCCAATGGACGACGGCGATCGCGTTCAGCATCACGATCGCCATGCCGAGCGCGGCCAGTGGCGTGAGGAAGCCGGCGGCGAAGAGCAGGCCGCCGCTCTCGCCGAGGCCGGCGAGGACGGTCAGCAGGATCGGCGGACGGAAGCCGAGGTTCTCGAAAAAGCCTGCGGTTCCGCGCAGGCCGTGGCCGCCGAACCAGCCGAACAGCTTCTGTGCTCCGTGCGCGAAGATCGTCCCGCCCGCGACGACGCGCAGGAGCAGGAGTCCATATGCCATTCCTTCCTCCTTGCTTTTGCTTTTGAAGCGAAGAAATTGTTGCTGACTCAACCTTCCCTGCGCAACTTTTCTAGTCCACGGCCCGGATTCGCCGGTCGCTGAGCCCGAGCAGGAACAGGCAGGCGCAGAACGCAGAACTGGCGGCGATCAGCGTCCCGGGAGCGGCAAGCCCCGACAGCCCCGCCCAGATGCCGAGCCCGGCGGGGAGCAGGCCGATCGAGCCGAACCAGTCCATGCTGATCACGCGGGAGAGCATGTGCTGCGGCACGCGCTGCATCACCATCGTGTCCCAGAGCGTGATCCCGAACCCGATGCAGAAGCCCCGGCCCACCTGAAGCGCAGCTGCCCCCTCGTACCAGGGCGACAGGCCGAGCAGGGCGCCGAACGCGCTGTTGGCGACGAAGAAGGAGTAGATGGTCGTGCCCCGCCTGCGCACCTGCGCAGTCTGGGCGACCATGACGGAGCCGATCACCATGCCGACGCCCTGCAAGGTGAACAGCAGACCGTAGGAGCCGACGCCGCCGCTCCACTCCTCCTTCACGAGCTTCGGCAGCAGGACCTGGAATGCGGCGTACCCGACCATCAGGACGACCGAGAAAGTCCCGATCGTGATCCAGAGCCACGGCACCTTGACCACATAGCGGAGGCCCGTCGTCAACTCGCGCCGTAAGCCCTCGGACGGGCCGCGCTCGTACACGCGCGGTTGCGCAAACGACAGGAACGCGGCAGAGACGAGGAACGAGCCTGCGTCCGCGGCGAAGATGGCGCTCGATCCCGCCAGGCCGTAGATCGCGCCTGCGACCGCCGGGCCAACGACGAAAGCGGCCTGTCTCGAAACGCCGACGAGCGCGTTGGCGGAGCCGAGGCTGGGCTCCTCGACGAGCAGTGGGAGAATCCCGCCGAACGCCGGCTGGAACAACCCGCTGGCAAGGCCGTGCAAGGCGACGAACGCGATCAGCACCCCGAAGCGGAGGTGTCCGGTCGCGTCGACGACGGCAAGCCCGGCGATCACGAGCGCGCGCGCTCCGTCGGAACCGATCAGAAGCAGCTTGCGCGAGTAGCGGTCCGCGAGCACGCCGCCGATCAGCAGCGTCGCCACCAATCCGAGCGCCTCGACCATCAGGACGATTCCCAGCGAGCTGGCCTTGTGCGTCAGCGTGAACGCCCGCCAGCCGAGCGCGACCACGAAGGCGGCATCGCCGATCTGCGAGACGGTCTGCCCCGCCCACAACAGGCGGAAGTCGTGGTGCCGGAGCGCCTCGAGGACGCGGAGTCGAGGCGGGGCGCTCACCGGGCGAGGCTATCCTGCGTCCATGCCGGATCGGATCCGCGTCGCGTGCGTCCAGATGACGAGTCGCGCCGACAAGGCTGCGAACCTTGAAACGGCCGAGCGGCTCGTCGCGCAAGCCGCCGCCACCGGCGCGGATATCGTCGTCCTGCCGGAGAAGTGGAACGCGATCGGGGACGCGGCGGTGTATCACGCGACCGCGGAGCCGCTCGACGGCGGCGAGTCCGTCGCCGCGATGTCCGGCTGGGCCCGCACGCACGGAATCACCCTGGTCGGCGGCTCGATCGCCGAACGGCGCGACGGCCGGGAGAAGCTCTCCAATACGAGCATCGTGTTCGACTCCGACGGCGAGATCGTCGCGACCTACCGCAAGATCCATCTGTTCGACGTCGAGGTCGGCGGCGTCATCTACAGGGAGTCGGAGGCGGAGGAGCCCGGCGGCGAAGCGGTCCTCGCGGAGGCGGAGGACTGGAAGCTCGGGCTGTCGGTCTGTTACGACGTGCGCTTCCCCGAGCTGTACCGGATCCTCGCACTGGAGGGCGCGCACATCGTGACGGTGCCGGCGCATTTCACGACGCCGACCGGCAAGGACCACTGGCAGGTGCTGCTGCGTGCGCGTGCGATCGAGAACCAGCTTTACGTCGTGGCGGCCGCGCAGGTCGGCGAGACGTTGCCGGGGAAGCCCGCGTACGGCCGCTCGCTGATCGTCGACCCGTGGGGACTCGTACTCGCGCAGGCGCCGGACGAGCAGACCGTCATCTCCGCCGAGCTGGACCGCGATCACCTGGAGGAGATCCGCGCGAAGCTGCCGTCGCTCGCGAACCGCCAGGCGAATGCGTACCGGTGGCCGGCACCGGTCTTACCGGGTTGACGACGCCCCGAGCGGTCCTCTTCGACGTCGACTTCACGCTCTGCCGGCCGGGGCCCGAGCTCTCAGCCGACCGTTACGCGCGCATCGCGGCGCGACACGGAGTCACGCTCGACGTCGAGCGGTACGAGGCGGCGCGCGAAGCGGCCGCGCTCAACCTCAAGCGCCATCCCGAGCTGCTGCACGACGACGCGATCTGGCATCGCTTCACCGCCGAGATCTTCCTCGGCATGGGCGGCCCGCAGGAGATCGCGTCCGAATGCGCGACCGAGATCGAGCAAGGCTGGGAGGTGTCGGAGAACTTCGAGCTCTTCGAGGACGCGCTGCCCGTGCTCGACGAGCTTCGCCGCGCAGGTCTCCGCATCGGGCTCGTGTCGAACGGGATCCGTGACCTGACGGCGTTCGTCGCGCACCACGGTCTCGACGTCGACGCGATTGTCGACTCGCGGACGCACGGCCGGGTCAAGCCGCACCCGACGATCTTCCAGGCGGCGCTCGAGCTGCTCGGAGTGGACGCTGCCGATGCCGTCATGGTCGGCGACTCGCTCGAAGAGGACGTCGAGGGTGCCCGCGCGCTCGGCCTGCGCGCGATCCTGGTCGACCGCGAAGAGCGCCACCCCGAGGTCGAGGAGCGCCTGACCGATCTCTACGGCCTGCCGGCTGCGCTCGGCTTGAGCCGACCGGGTTGAGGGGTACTACGATCGCAGCATGCCGGCCTGGCTGATCTGGGCGATCGCGGCCGTCCTGCTGGCGGTCGGCGAGGTCTTCACGCCGGGCATGTTCTTCCTCGGACCCGTCGCGCTCGCGGCGATCGCCGCGGGTGTCGCGGCGCTCGTCGGCCTCGGCGTCGTGATCCAGTTGCTGGTCTTCATCGCCGGTTCGGTCGCGTCAGTCTGGGTGCTGCGGCCGATCGCGCGCGCACACCTGCACATGCCCGCGGCGCTGCGCACGGGGACGGCGGCTCTGGAAGGTGCGAAGGCCGTCGTCGTCCACCGTGTCGACGTCAACGGCGGGCGAGTCCGGATCGGCGGCGAGGAATGGTCCGCGCGCGCGTACATGGAGGACCAGGTGCTCGAGCCGGGCGCGCGCGTCGAAGTCGTCAAGATCGAAGGCGCTACGGCGCTCGTCTATCAGTAAGGAGACAAAATGGCCGGCCTCATCGTCCTCCTCGTCGTCGCGGCCCTCGTGCTGCTCACCCTCGCACGAACCGTTCGCATCATTCCGCAGGCCCGTGCGGGCGTGGTCGAACGCCTCGGCCGCTACTCGCGGACGCTGACGCCAGGGCTCACGATCGTGGTGCCGTTCATCGATCGCATCCGGGACATGATGGATCTGCGCGAGCAGGTTGTCTCGTTCGATCCACAGCCGGTGATCACCGAGGACAACCTCGTCGTGAGCATCGACACGGTCATCTACTTCCAGGTCACCGATGCGAAGGCCGCCACGTACGAGATCGCGAACTACATCCAGGGAATCGAGCAGCTCACCGTCACGACCCTCCGCAACGTCATCGGTGGCATGGCGCTCGAGAAGACACTGACCTCGCGTGACGAGATCAACAACCAGCTCCGCGGCGTGCTCGACGAGGCGACCGGCAAGTGGGGGATCCGCGTCAACCGCGTCGAGCTGAAGGCGATCGATCCGCCGGCCTCGATCAAGGAGACGATGGAGAAGCAGATGCGCGCCGACCGGGAGAAGCGCGCCGCGATCCTCACCGCCGAGGGCGTCAAGCAGTCGCAGATCCTGACCGCCGAGGGCGAGAAGCAGAGCGCCATCTTGCGAGCCGAGGGACAGCGGCAGGCGGCGATTCTGCAGGCCGAGGGGCAGGCAAAGGCAATCGACACGGTCTTCCGCGCCATCCACGAAGGTGACGCCGACCCGAAGCTGCTCGCCTACCAGTACCTGCAGGTGCTGCCACAGATCGCGCAGGGCGAGGCGAACAAGGTCTGGATCATTCCCAGCGAGGTCACGCGAGCGCTCGGCCAGCTGGGCTCGGCCCTTCCGGGCCGGAACGAGACCGGGTCGGAGACCTAGCCGGGGAGGAGCGCCGACGCGTCGACCACCTGGCTTGCGTCGGGCGGCTGGACGTTCACCTTCACGCCGAACGCGTAGAGGTCTTCGCTCATCGACATCGTGAACGCGCCGCCGGTCGCGCCGTTGAACGACATGTCGATCTTGAGCCGCCGGACGCGCCCCTGGTCGTCGATCCAGGCCTCCGCGGGATACGACTGGACGCCTGTCAGCTTGCGCAGCATTTCGTACGTCTTGCCCAGCTCTTTGCTGCCCTTGGCGAGGCGACCGAGGTCGACGTTGAGGGTGTAATGCGTCGTGAAGACGCCGCGGACGCGGTCGAAGCCGATGGGATGTGCGTCCTTCGACGCCATCAGCATCTGCAGTGTCTGCGACGGATCGGCCCGGTTCGCGTCCATGACCGAGCTCAGGTCGATGCCCTGCTTTTCCGCGAGCTTCTCCATGTCGAGCTTCACCCATTTGTCCGCCGCAAGCGTCCGGAACAGTTGTGAGCGCATGTACATGACGAGGCCGTGCCGGCCGTCCATGATCATCTGCATCGTGGGGTCGACCACGCCGAGCTGCGCTTGCACGTCCGCGGGCAGCGTGAAGCGCATGTTCAGGGCTCCGGTGCGCGAGCGGCCGTCGAAGATGCCGGCACCGCTGAACGCCATGCCGCCGACTCCGTCGATGTTCATCGTCGCGGTGAACGAGACTCGCTCCGACTGTGAGGCGATGGTGGTGCTGGCCGCGTTCGCGACCGGGTCGAAGGACAGCGTGTCGCCGCCGCAGCCGACCAGTGCCGCGGCGCAGACGGCGGGACAGAGCAGCGAGAGGACGCGGCGGGCGGTCATCGTGTTGAAAATCGTCCGCCTGGGGAGCCGCGCCTATCCCCCGATTGAGGCACGCCAGGCGTCCGTGTGCTCCCCGAGCCCCGGCGGCGCGGGCGGCGAAGGCGTCTGGCCGAGCCATGCGGCGGCTTCCGCCAGGGTTGCGACAGGCCCGGCCATCACGTCCTCCCCCTCGAAGAGCTCGAGCCAGGCAGCGAGCGCGCGGGTCCTGACGATGGAGGCCAGCTCGGCCGCGAGCACCTCCTGATCCTCGTCATACTGCCGCTCGACGAGATCGGCGCGGCCGAGCAGCTCGCACAGCCGCTGCCAGAACTTCCGCTCGACCGGCGTGATCGTGAGGAAGCGGCCGTCGGCGGTCTCGTAAATGCGGTAGCACGCGAGCGCACCGGTGAGCGTCTGTTCCGGTTCGCCGTGCAGGCGGTGGGCCGCGAGGCGGTGCGCGTTGTGCGTCATCGAGACCGTGATGTGCCTGCCGCGACCCGTGCGTTCACGCTCGAGCAGAGCGGCGAGGATCTCGATCACCGTGTACAGAGCACCGCCTGCAAGATCTGCGATCTGCACGGGCGGCAAGACAGGCGCCGTATCGGCCAGCAGTCCGGCCCAGCCGACGTAGTTGAGGTCGTGTCCGGCGCTGCGGTCGCCGGCGCCGAAGCCGGTGATGGAGCAGTAGACGACGGAGTCCGGCATGTCGCCCGCTCCGATTCCGAGCCGCCCTGCGACGCCCGGCCGGAACCCTTCGAGCACGACGTCGGCACGCGTGCACAACGCCCGACCGAGGTCGGGATCCCGGTCGAGGTCCCAGACGACTGACTCCTTCCCTCCGTTCAGCGCCGCGTCCCAACCCGGAGCGACGGAGCGCAGTGGATCGCCCGCCGGCGTCTCGACGCGGACGACGCGCGCGCCCCGCTGCAAGAGCTCGCGGCTGGCGAAGGGGCCCGGCAGGTAGCGGGTGAAATCGACGACAAGAGTCCCTGCAAGTGGCTGCACTATGCTGCGTAGATTGACTGACCGGTCAACAGGCCAAGAGGACAAGCGGCGCCTCATCCTCGACGCGGCCGTCCGGGTTTTCGCGCGCAAGGGCTACCACACCTCCCGCGTGAGCGACATCGCGGAGGAGGCAGGGGTCGCGCACGGGTTGCTCTACCACTACTTCCGCTCGAAGGAGGAGCTGCTCGAGACGATCTTCCGCGAGACCTGGCGCGACGTGCTCGATGCGGTGCGGTCGATCGAGGAGACGGACGAGACGGCGCGCGAGCGGCTCGCGGGCGTCGCGAAGATCCTCCTCCGTGCCTGGCGGCGCGATCCCGACCTCGTGCGTGTGCTCGTGCGGGAGGTGACGCGCAGCTCGCACCTGCAGCGGCGCGTCGACGAGATCGACCAGGCGTTCGCCGGGCTCGAGCGGATCATCGCGCGCGGCCAGGAGGAGGGCGAATTCCGCGCAGACGTCGATCCGCGCATGGTCAGCTACGTGTTCTACGGTGCGCTCGAGGAGATCCTCACCGGCTGGGTGCTCGGGCAGCTCGACGACGGCGACGAGCAGATCGCCCTGGCCGAACAGACGGTGATCGAGGTCGTCTGCGGCGGCCTGGTGCGCGATCGCGAGGCCGCTCCGCTCTAGTTCGTGGCACAGCTGACCGCCCAAGCCCCGGCGCGCGCACCCGCCGTCAGCCGCCGTCTCTTCTGGACGCTCGGGCTCGGCGCATTCGGGCTCGCCTTCTCGATCACGACGACGGCCGCCTACCTGCCGCCGCTGCTGCATCGCTTCACGGAGTCCGGCACGCTGATCGGCTTGGTGCTCGGGGCCGAAGGCGTGTTCGCGCTCGCGCTCTCCCCGGTGATCGGGCCGTGGAGCGACACGTTCCACACTCCGCTCGGGCGCCGGCGCCCGTTCATGCTCGCGGCGATCGGCCCGCTGGGCTTCTGCCTGCTGCTGATGCCGTTCATGCCGAACCTCTGGACGACGACGCTGATCGTGCTCGCGTTCTTCTTCGCCTACTACGTCTACGAGCCGCCGTATCGCGGCCTGTATCCCGACCTGCTGCCGCCGTCGACGTACGGCCGCGCTCAGGGGATCCAGCACGTGTTGCGCGGGATCGCGCTCGGCTTGGCGCTCGTCGGCGGCGGCTTTCTTTTGAAGGTGTGGCATGCCGCGCCATTCGTGCTCGCCGCCCTCGTGACGACGGCCGCCTGCGGGGCGACGATCCTCTGGGTCTCCGAGGACGGCGGCCACGGACGCGTGTTCGAAGGCGTCGCCGCGTACTTCAGGCGCAGCTGGGGCATCCTGCAGGAGGAAGCAGAGGTGCGACGCTTCCTGCTCGCCAACGCCGCGTGGGAAGGGACCTTCGCGGCGGCGCGCACGTTCGTCGTCCTGTACATCATCGACGGGCTGCACGAGTCCAAGACGATCTCCTCCGCGGTGCTCGGCGCCGTGGCGACCGGGTACGTGATCGCGGCGGTGTTCGCCGGGCGCCTGGGCGACCGCTTCGGGCTCGCACGTGTCGTCTTCTTCGCGTCGTTCGTGTACGGCGGCGGCTTCATCGTGGCCGGGACGGCGACGACGTGGCACAACTGGTACTTCGGGCTGATCGTTCCCGTCTCGGTCGCCGGCGGGACGGTGATGACGCTCGCATGGGGCCTGCTGTTCAAACTCATGCCGGAGCAGCATCGCGGCGCGGTTTCCGGGCTGGCGACGACGACGAAAGGGCTCGGGCTGCTGCTCGGCGCACCGGTCGCCGGTGCGGCGATCGACCTCGCGCGGCCGTTCATGCACTCCACCGACGGCTATCAAGTCCTGTGGCCCGTCTGCGGGATCCCGATCCTCGCCGCGATTCCCCTCGTCGCGCGCATGATGCGCGTCGAGCCGAGCGGCAAGGTCGAGCCGACGGTCGGCTGATGGCCGGCTGGGACCTGCTGCGCGATCTCGAGCTCGTCGTCGATTCGTTCCAGACCGAGCGGCGCTCGGTCGAGGTCTCGACAGAGTTCACCCGCGTGACAACGACTGTCGTGTTCGGCGGCGGCGGGGAGGAGGGGCGCGGCGAAGACGTGACGTACACCACGGAGGATCACGAATGGTTCCTGGCCGTCGACCCGCCGGGCGCTACAAGCCTCGCCGACTTCTCGCGGCGGCTCGACGAGCTCGTGCTCTTCTCGGGCGATCCGAAGATGGAGGCGTCCGCGGACTACCGGCGCGGCCCTCGATCTGGCGCTGCGGCAGAACGGCACGAACCTCGGCGACGCGCTCCGACGTGAGTACAGGCCGGTGCGCTTCGTCGTGTCCACGCGCGGCGATGCCTTCGCGTGGCTCGAGGCGGCACCTGAGCTCGAGCTGAAGCTCGACCCAGACAACGAGTGGGAGCGGGCCTTCATGGAGCGGCTCGCCACCACCGGTCGCGTGCGTGTGCTCGACCTGAAGGCGTACTACCGAGGGACCGTTGTCGAGGTCGAGCCGAATCCGACGCTCTACCGCACGGTCGTGGACCTGTTCCCCCAAGTCGTGCTCGAGGACGCGTGGCTCGAGGGCGAGTGTGGCGAGGTCATCCGGCCCGAGGCGTCGCGGTTGAGCTTCGACGCGCCGATCCATTCGGTGGACGACGTCCGGTCGCTCGACGTCGAGCCGGGTTGGATGAACATCAAGCCCTCGCGGTTCGGGACGGTGGCGCGCCTGCTTGAATGCATCGAGTACTGCGACGCGCGTGGGATCCGGATGTACGGCGGCGGCCAGTTCGAGCTTGGCGTCGGCCGGCTACAGATTCAGGCGCTCGCGTCGCTCTTCTATCCCGACGGCCCGAACGACGTCGCGCCGAGTGACTACAACACCGGCGCCCCGCGGCCCGGCCTCCCCGAGAGCCCGCTGCCCGCCCCCAGCGGCCTCGGCTTCTAGGCCACGCCTTCGCGGGACACCTCCGCGGGTCTGACCCTCGGCTCGACCGATCGCATGCGAGACATGTCCAGGGACAGGTCACCTGCCTGGCACGATTCGCGGGAAATGCGGCGCCTTTGCGGACGGACAGGTCCGCGGGTCTGACCCCAGGGTCGTGTCGCGTCCGGATTGGTCCGAAGGTCTGACCCCGGGGCATGTGTGATTCGGACTAGCCCAGGGGCTGTCCCTAGGCATGTCCGCTACGCCGCGAGGCTGGGGTCAGACCCCCCTTCGGGATCAGACCCCATCAAGGCCGGAGCGTAAGCCGAGCGAAGCCGGCTTACGCGCAGGCGCACGGAAGGGAACAGCCGCCGACCTGCCCTAGAGCGCGCGGGCTCTGCCCGCGCGCGCTTTTCCGCGAAGCGGCGTACCCACTCCGTGCACGCGCGCGCTACGCGCGCGCGTGCACGGGGGACAGCGCCGGGGCCCACGAGCAGAGCGGCGAGACGTCGCCGTTGCGGCCGTTCAGGCTCCGGTAGCCGAGCGCGTGCTCGGCCTGCATCAGCTTGTGGATCTGCGTCGTGCCCTCGTAGATGATCGGCGCGCGCGCGTTGCGGAAGTAACGCTCGATCCCGTACTCCGCCGAGTACCCGTACGCGCCGTGCACCTGGATTGCGAGATGCGCCGCGCGGAAGGCCGACTCCGTCGTGTGCCACTTCGCCAGTGAGGTCTCCCG
>VAXY01000071.1:29827-34313 GCA_005885085.1 Actinomycetota bacterium
GTCTCGTAGCCGAGCACCATCTCGGCGATCATGTCCTGGACGAACTGGTACTTGCCGATCGGCTGACCGAACGTCTCCCGCTCGCGCGCGTACTCGACCGACCGCTCGAGGCACGCCCGGATGACGCCGCAGGCGCCGGCCGCGACGGTGAACCGTCCCTGATCCAGGCCGAACATCGCGATCTCGAAACCCTGGCCCTCCTCGCCGATCAGGTTCTCGGCGGATACCTCGACGTTCTGGAAGAAGAGCTCGCCGGTGGAACCCGCCCAGATGCCGAGCTTGTTCTCCGTCTCAGCGGTCGTGAAGCCCGGCATGCCGCGCTCGACCATGAACGCTGAGATGCCCTTGTGCTTCGCAGCCGGATCCGTCTTCGCGAACACGAGCGCGTGATCGGCGACGTTCGCGTACGAGATCCAGTTCTTCGAGCCGTTCAGGACGTACATATCGCCCTCGCGGCGCGCGGTTGTCTTCATCGACGCGACGTCCGAGCCCGCCGCCGGCTCCGTCAGCCCGAAGCACGCGATCTTCTCGCCACGCGCCTGGGGCCCGAGCCACCGCTCGTGCTGCTCGGCCGTGCCGTACTTGAGCAGCGCCAGGGAGTTGAGGCCCACGTGCACCGAGATCAGCGTCCGGAACGCCGCCTCGCCGCGCTCGATCTCCTCGCAGGCGAGCGCCTCGCAGACGAAGTCGAGCCCGGCGCCGCCGTGCTCCTCGGGGATGACGATGCCGAGGATCCCGAGCTCGGCCATGCCGGCGATCGCATCCAGGTCGAGCCGGTGCTCGATGTCGTTCTCGAAAGCGCCGGACCGTGTCCTGGAGCAGACGCTGTTCGTCGGTGAGCTCGAAGTCCATCTCGGGCCTAGTCTACGGAGGCCCGTCAGCGATTGACTGACCAGTCAGTCAAGCTACTCTAGGCTGAAGATGGCGATGCTCGAGGAACGGACGACCGGCGGGGTCTCGTTCGGCCTGACCGACGATCAGAGGGCGCTCCGCGACCTCGCACACGAGTTCGCGGAGCGCGAGATCAGGCCGAGGGAGCGCGAGTACGACGAGCACTCGACGCATCCCGCCGATGTGCTCGCGAAGGCGCACGAGCTCGGCCTGATGAACGTCCACGTCCCGCAGGCCTATGGCGGCCTCGACCTCGGCGCGTTCGAGGGGATGCTGATCGGCGAGGAGCTCTGCTGGGGCTGCTCCGGCATCGGCACGGCCATCGCTGCGAACGGGCTCGGGCACGGGCCGGTGATCATCGCCGGCACCGAGGAGCAGAAGCGGACGTGGCTGCCACGGCTCGTCGAGGAGGCGTTGCTGACGTCCTTCGCGCTCACGGAGCCGAACGCCGGCTCGGACGTGTCGGGCATCCAGACGACCGCGGTCCGGAACGGGAACGACTACGTTCTCAACGGCTCGAAGATGTTCATCACGAACGCCGGCCATGCCGCGTGGTTCACCGTCTTCGCGTCGACCGACAAGTCGAAGGGCCATCGTGGCCTGACGGCCTTCGTCGTCCCGGCGGACGCTGACGGAGTCGTCGTCGACCGCCACCTCGACAAGATGGGCCAGCGCTCGACGGACACGTCGGCCCTGTCGTTCCAGGAGGTACGCGTCCCCATGGCCAACCGGCTGGGCGAAGAGGGCGAGGGCTTCAAGATCGCGATGAAGACGCTCGACTTCACCCGTCCGGGCACCGCGATCGGCGCCGTCGGCGTCGCGCGTGCCGCGTTCGAGTACGCCGCACAGTATTCGAAGGAACGCGTCCAGTTCGGCACGCCCATCGCCATGAACCAGGGCGTCAACTTCCTGATCGCCGACATGGCGACGAAGATCGAGGCCGCGCGCCTGCTCTGCTGGCAGGCGGCCTGGATGATCGACAACGGCATGCGCGCGACGCTGCAGTCGTCCTATGCGAAGCGGTTTGCGGCGGACATCTGCATGGAGGTCACCACCGACGCCGTGCAGATCTTCGGCGGCTACGGGTACATGAAAGAGTTCCCGGTCGAGAAGCTGATGCGCGACGCCAAGCTCTTCCAGATCTACGAGGGCACGTCACAGATCCAGAGGCTCGTGATTGCGCGTGAGCTACTAATGCCTCGTGATTGAGATCGACCTCTCGGGTCGAGTCGCTTTCGTCACAGGAGGTTCTCGCGGGCTCGGTCGGGCCGACGCGCTGACGCTCGGCCGTGCCGGCGCCGACGTCGTGATCGCGGACATCCAGGTCGAGTCGGATCCCGGCGACGACGCCGCGCGCTACGGCGCCATCGCGCAGGCCGCACGCTCGCAGGGCCTGGTGTACACCGAGGCGACCGCACAGGAGATTTGCGATCTGGGGCGCAGGGCGGCGGCGATCAAGTGCGACGTGACTGAGCGCGCTCAGGTCGACGAGGCCGTCCGGCGCACCGTGGAGGAATTCGGCTCGGTCGACATCCTCGTCAACAACGCCGGCACGCTCGACCATCTCGGCCGGCTCACGGACCAGCAGGCGCAGCTGTGGGAGCGTGACCTGCGGGTGAACCTCACGGGCGCGTTCAACTGCGCGCAGGCCGTCTGGCCGCATCTGCAGGAGCGCGGCTGGGGCCGGATCATCAACATGGCTTCCGTCGCGGGCACCCTCGGCGGCTTCGGCCAGGCGAGCTACTCGACGACGAAGGCGGGCCTGCTCGGGTTGACACGGACGCTGGCGCTCGAGGGCGCGCGGCACGGCATCACCTGCAACGCGATCGTGCCCGGGATCATCGGCACCG
The DNA here is from genome assembly GCA_005885085.1 of Actinomycetota bacterium. Classification (GTDB taxonomy): domain Bacteria; phylum Actinomycetota; class Thermoleophilia; order Gaiellales; family Gaiellaceae; genus 3-1-20CM-4-69-9. Next base: position 32,569 of record VAXY01000071.1, read on the forward strand.
AGGCCTTCAACTTCGGCAACCCGGTCATGAACGAGCGCATGGTGAAGCGCACCGCGATGCGCCGGGCCGGCGAGCCTCAGGACGTCGCCAACGCGATCGCCTTCCTCTGCTCCGACCTCGCGTCGTACATCACCGGCGTCGCGCTGAACGTCAGCGGCGGCATCGAGCTCTTCACCTTTTGATCTCGTTCGAGCCGACAGCCGAGCAGCGCGACCTGCAGCGGCTTGCGCACGAGTTCGCTGAGCGGGAGCTGCGGCCGGTCGCGGCGGAGTGGGACGAGCGCGAGGCGTACCCACCGGATCTGCTGGCGAAGGCCGCGCAGGCAGGGCTGACCGCGTACGCGATTCCGGCGGAGTACGGCGGCGGCGGCGTCGACGCGGTCACGAGTGCCCTGATCGCGGAGGAGCTGTCGTGGGGTTGCGCGGGCCTTGCGTCGACGCTGCAGGCGACGATGTTCCCCGTCCGTCCTTTACTCCGCTTCGGCACGAAGGCGCAGCGTGCGCGTTACCTACCGCTGCTCGCGCGTGGCGAGGGAACGCTGGCCGCGATCGCCTTCACGGAGCCGCATGCCGGCTCGGACGTCGGCGCGATCAGTGCCGAGGCGAAGCGTGACGGCGACGAGTACGTGCTGACGGGCGAGAAGGTGTACATCACCAACGGCGGCATCGCGGACGTCACGGTCGTCTTCGCGAAGACCGGCGATGAGCTCGCGGCGTTTCTCGTCGAGCGGGGCGATCCCGGCGTCGCCGCCGGCCGGGTCGAGCGCAAGCTCGGCCTGCGCGCATCACAGACAGGATCCGTGCTCCTGGACTCGGCCCGCGTGCCCGCCGATCGCCGGCTCGGGGACGAGGGTCAGGGCTTCGAGGTCGCGCTCGACTTCTTCCAGGCCTCGCGCCCCCAGGTCGCGGCCGGCGCGGTCGGCGTCGCGCGGGCGGCATTCGAGTACGCCACGGCTTACGCCCGTGAGCGCGAGGCCTTCGGTCGCCCGATCCTCAGCCGCCAGGGCGTGGGCTTCAAGCTCGCCGACATGGCGATGCTCGTCGAGGCGGCGCGACTGCTCGTCTGGCGTGCCGCGTCCGCCGTCGATGCCGGTGACGACGCCGGCCTCCTGGGCTCCTACGCGAAGGCGTTCGCGGCCGACGCGGCGATGCGGATCACGACGGACGCCGTCCAGGTTCTCGGGGGCGCGGGAATCATGCGCGACCACCCTGTCGAGAAATGGATGCGTGACGCCAAGGTCTTCCAGGTCGTTGAAGGGACATCGGAGATCCAGCGCCACATCGTCGCCACCTACCTCAGAGGAGGTCACGGAGACCGCCAGGGCCGAGGCTAGACTTCGACGCCTTGCCTGCCCGGCGTAGACCGATGCTGGTCCGGCCTCGCCGCCGGGGCCGTACCCGCGCGCAACGCCGCGTCCTCTGGCAGCGGTCCGCCGCCCTGGCTGCGCTGATCGCGGCGGCCGCGTTGGTGCTGGGCCTTGCCTTCGCCGGGTCGCCGAGCCGGCTCGCCGACGGCGTTCGCATCGCGGGCATCGACGTCGGCGGTCAGACGACCCACCAGGCTCAGCGTGCCCTGGAAGCGCGCGCGAACGCGCTCGCCTCCGTGCCGGTCAGCTTCCGGGTCGGCTCCCACGTCTGGAGACTCGAGCCGCGGCGCCTCGGCGTCCGCGTCGACTGGCACGCCGCGGTCGACGCCGTTCGCCGTCAGGGCGAGGGCTTCGGGCCCCTGCGCGGCTTTCGACGGCT
>VAXY01000071.1:34363-34766 GCA_005885085.1 Actinomycetota bacterium
ACGCACGGTCGACGCGCCTCATCGCGACGCGTCGATCGCGCTACGCGGACTGACGCCCCAGACCGTCCCCAGCCGCAGTGGGCGGATGCTCGACCGCCAGGCCGCGGCAACCACGATCGTGCGTGCGCTCGCGAGCCTGAGGCGGCAGCCGGTCGGCCTACCGGTTCTCACCGATCCACCCAAGCTCAACGCTGGCGATCTGAAGGTTGCCGCGGCGGAGGTGCGGACGGCGCTGTCGGCGCCGGTGCACCTGACCCTGGGCGCCACCCGCTGGAATCTCCGGCCGGGTCGGCTCGCGCGCCTACTCGAGCTGCCGGCGAACGGCCGCCGCGGCCTGCGCATCGGCGGGGACGGCGCGAGCCACTGGTTCACGGCGCTCTCGCGGCGCGTGGACAAGCCGGCG
>VAXY01000072.1:0-15281 GCA_005885085.1 Actinomycetota bacterium
GACCTTGGCCGTCACCTGCACACGGGGCGAGAGATTGCCGTCGCCGTCGCCGCCGGTGAAGAGCACGTCGGGCTGGAACGTCTTGCCTTCGTCCGTTGTGAGCCGGTCGACGAGCAGCCGCTCCCCCTCGCGGACGCGATACTGCTTGCCGCCGACTGAGATGATCGCGTACGTCGCCATTTCGTGGAAAACGCGGGCCTTTTGCCCGCGAGCCGAGGCAGTTTAGCGGCCGTGGCCAGCGACCGCCACGGCCCGCGGCCGGGGCTGCGCGAGGTCTCGCTCCTGTGGGGCCTCTACCTCTTCGTCACGGCCGAGGTCTTCGCAACGTACTCACGCCTCCCGGCCCACGAGCTCTACCACGTCAGCGGGAACGGCCGCAGCGGCGGGGCAGGTCGGGCCCTCGTCTTCCTGAACTGGCCGGTTGCGCTCGCCGCCTTCCCGATGCTCGCCGTCGTCGCGGCCGACGCCCGCAAGCGCATCGTCTCGCGGCTCGCGATCGTCGCTGCAATCCTGTGCGCCGCGGTCTTCTGGCCCGGAATGGTCGGCCAGGCAGACCTCGACGCGAAGTGGGCGAACGTGATCGCGGCAACCGGTGTCCTGCTCGCGCTCGGCCTGACCGGGTTCGCGTTGCGGCGACGCGGGCTCGGGCCGAGCATGCGGGCGCCCGGTGACCGCGCACGCATCGTCATCGTCGCCGTGCTGGCCGTGGTCGCATTGCCGTGGCTGGCGGCCGATCTGGGCTTCCTGATCGGACGCTGGCCGCTGTTCGGCTCCGTCTACTACTCGGACGAGTGGTACGCGGCATTCGGTCACGCGCAGGCCCACCCCGCCGTGCACGCGGGCGACCACCACGGGCTCGTCGGAACGCTCCAGGTCGTGACGGCGCTGGTCCTTTCGCGCAAGCTCGCCGCACTCGGCCCGAGGCTGCGCACAGCCGTCGGCGCCTACCTCGCGCTCCTCATGCTCTACGGGCTGGCGAACATCGCGAACGACTTCTGGCTCGAGCAGATCGTCAAACGCGGCGTCACGCGCTGGGAGTTTCCGTCGCTGATCACACCGGCGGTCTCGCTGAACTGGTTGATCCTGCTCGTGCTCGCCGCGCTCGCCTACGCGTTCGGCTTTCGGCGCGCGACGCTGGGCGAACCGGCGGGCTACCGCCGGCCGGTGTGGGCGGCATTCGCCGCACTGCCGATCGCCGCCCTGGTCGCGGTCGGCCTTGCCCACGGCGGGACCCGCCACCGCACGCCGCTGGGGTCGGCCAGCGGGATCGTGTTCGCGGCGGCCCCGAACGGGACCGCGCACATCTACGTCACGCACGGCCCCGGCATCGTGCGGCTGACCAACGGGCATGGCGCGGACCTTGCTCCCGCTTCGTCGCCCGACCGGCGACAGATCGCGTTTCAGTCGAACCGCGAAGGCAACTGGGAGATCTACGTCATGGCCGCGGACGGCACCAACGTCCGTCGTCTGACGGATGACGACGCTGAGGACGGCGAGCCGGGCTGGTCACCCGACGGCACGCAGATTGCCTTCACGCACAACGGCCACCTCTACGCGATGTCGGCCGACGGACGCGACCGACACTCGCTGGGCAACGACGGCGAGTGGCCCAGCTGGTCGCCGAAAGGCGACGCGCTCGCGTACGACGCTCCGTACGGAGAACACGACTACGGGATCGCCGCCACGAAGCCGGGCAGGGGCCTCGGCAGCTACGGCCCGGCAGACAATCGGCGTCCCGCCTGGTCACCCGACGGGCGCCTGCTCGCGTTTCAGTGCCGACGCGGAGACCACTGGCACGTGTGCGTCATGGCTTCCACCGGCCGCTCACTCCGCTTCCTCACCGGCCACGACTCCGACTCGTTCGCGCCGACGTGGTCACCAGACGGGCGGCGCATCGCCTTCATCAGCAATCGCGACGGGCCCGATCAGCTCTTCGTGATGCACGCGGACGGGACCGGGGTCGTCCGGCTGACGAGTGGGAACACGGAGAGGGACACGCCCGACTGGGCGGGCCGCTAGCTCTCCGGTAGGTCGTCCGCCCACTCGGACATCGGGACGTAGTCCCAGCCCTCCTGCGGTTCCGATTCGGCCGCCGTGCTGCCGGGAGTCGCGCCGTCGCCGGCCGCAACCGTCGTCGCCTTCTTCTTGCGGCCGCGACCGCCTCGCGTGCCACGACGCGTCTTCTTCTTGGGCTTCGGCGCTTCTGCGCCGTCGGCGGCCGGCGCTTCGACGAGCGCCTCGACAGGCCCTTCGGCCGGCGCCTCGGCCTGTCCGAGCTCGGGATCCGGCACGTGGATCTTGGCCGCGACGGGTGCCGGTGCCGCGCCGTTGCCCGACGCCGACGCCGTCGCCGACTTCTTGCGCCCACGCCCGCCCCGCGAGCCGCGCCGTGTCTTCTTCTTCGGCTTGGTCGCCTCCTCGGGCCCGGCCTCCACATCCTGCTCGAGAACGTCGACCTCCTCGACGAGTGCTTCCGCCACCTCGGCCTTTTTCGCCGGCGCACGCCGGGTCGGCTTCTCAGCCTCGCCCTCGGCGGTGATCGGCTCTTCCGCCTCCTGCGCTTTGCCGACGAGCGTGGCGTACGCGACAGTCCCGAGCACGCGCTCGACCTGCACGCTCACCTTCTTGCCGACGAGCTTCGCCGCCCCGGCGACGCACACGTCGAAGCCCTCCACCTTGCCGACGCCGGCCTCAGGATCGTGCAGCCCGACCTCGACGAGCTTGACCTCGACCTTGGCGCCCTCGGCGATGGGAGCCGGCGGGACCAGATCCTCGCGCTTCCCTTCCTCGAGCACGACGAAGTGGTCGAGATGGGTGTCCTCGATCCCGGCGAGGTAGAAGCGCCGCCGCGTCTGCTTCTCCAGCTCGACGAGGCGGGACGCGCCCGGGCCGATCAGCAGCGACGCGACCCTTGCGGCCACCTCGACGCGATACGCCTGGCTGCGTGAGCCGGCCGCGAGCGCCCGCAGCCTGCGCTCGATCTCGACCGCAGCGGACGTCTCGGACAGGACGATCCCGTCGCCGCCGCAGGTCGGACACTTCCTGGTCATGATCTCGCGCGGGCCGTCGGTGACGTTCTGCCGCGTCATCTCGACGAGACCGAGCGGTGAGATCTCCACGACGTACGTCTTCGTGCGGTCGCGCTCGAGCTCCGTTCGGAGCGCCTCCTCGACCGTGGCGCGGTTCTTCGGATTCGCCATGTCGATGAAGTCGATGACGATGATCCCGCCGATGTCGCGCAGGCGAAGCTGCCGGACGACTTCCTTCACCGCCTCGAGGTTGTTCTTCGTGATCGTGTCCTCGAGCCGGGCGCCCGACGAGCGCGAACGTGAGCCGACGAACCGGCCGGTGTTGACGTCGATGACGGTGAACGCCTCCGCGTAGTCGAAGATCAGATAACCGCCGGACGGGAGATCGACGCGGCGGCTCAGGGTCGACTTGATCTCCGCGTCGACGCCGTACGCGTCCATCAACGGTTGCTTCTCCTTGTAGCGGACGACCCGCTCGACCATGTGCGGCGACGTCTTCTTCAGGTAGCCGACGATGCGCTTGTACGCGCGGTCCTCGTCCACCAGGGCGCGCTCGAAGTTCTCGGTGAAGAGGTCGCGCGTCACCCGAAGGGGCAGCTCCGCCTCCTGGTACAGGAGCGTCGGCGGCTTGGCCTTCTTCGAACGAGCGTCGATCGCCTTCCACAGCTTCTGGAGGAAGAGGAGGTCGCGCTCGATGTCCTCCGCCGACGCGCCTTCCGCCGCCGTGCGGACGATCACACCGCCGCCCTTCAGGTCGAGGCCCTTGAGGATGTCCTTGAGACGTGCGCGCTCCTCGTCGTCGAGGCGGCGGGAGACGCCGAAGCCGTCACCGTTCGGCTGGTAGACGACGACGCGGCCCGGCAGCGAGATCTCGGTCGTCAGCCGCGCGCCCTTCGTCTTCATCGGGTCCTTGACCGCCTGCACCATGATCGTCTCGCCGCGGCTGATCAGGTCCTGGATCTTCTTGCCGTGGCGCTTGCCTTCCAGCTCGGGCGTCACGATCTCGTCCACGTAGAGGAAGCCGTTCTTCTCGAGGCCGATCTCGATGAACGCCGCCTCCATTCCGGGCAGCACGTTGTCGACGCTGCCGAGGTAGATGTTGCCGGCGATCGAGCGACGCTCAGGCCGCTCGAGGTAGACCTCCGCGACGCGGTCGTCTTCGAGTACGGCGACACGCTGCTCGCCGACGTCGACGGAGACGAGCAGCTCGCGCTTCGCCGCCGGCAGCGGCGCGCGCCGCGGCGGTTCACGCCGACGTCGCTGCTGCGGGCGTTCCCGCTCGCGGCGCTGCGGTCGTCGCTCGGGCCGCGCCGGCGGCTTGGCCGCGGGCTTCTCTTCGGCTTTCTCGGCCTTCGGCTCGGCCGGCTTCCGCGAACGGCCACGCCCACCGCGGCTGCCGCGACGGCGTCTGGGCTTCGTGGTGGTCGGTTGTCCCGCCTCTGCAGCGGGCTCAGCGGTTACGGGCTCGGGTGCTTCTGCGGGAGCGGCAGCCTCGATCGGCGCCTGCTCCTCGGACGTGTTTTTGCGTCGAAACCAGCGCAAGCGAAATCTCCTTCGTGCGCGCGCGCTGCAGCTACGCCTGCTAGGGAGGCGGCGCGGAGCGTGCGCGGCAAATAGTGGTGTGTGCTGTCGAACATCTGACTGAAGGCTAGCAAGCGGCCTCCCCGGCACCGGAACGTCCGGTCCGGGTCCTAGCCTTCATCGGCATCAGCGAGTTGGGAGGTGAGTCTCTGGTGCCGGGACAGCGCGAAGCTCACGAACTGTTGCTCATCGAAGAAGCCGACGCCTGGTTCGAGTACCTCGAAGCGACCCGGGCTCAATCGGCCCTCCGCTACAAGGAGGTCGAGCCCTGGGCCTGGGCTCGCCTGACCCAGCGCCTCCGCGCGATCAAGACGCGCAGGGCAAAGCTCAAACCCGCCGCTGAGGCCGCCTAGCGGCTCGGACGGAAAGCTCCGCATCCGTCCGCAAATAGGTACGGCCGCTTCGCGGCTGAACGTGCGCGGGCCCAGCCCGCGCCCTCTTATTGCGATCGGCGGGCGACTGCCGTCGTCCGCGTGCGGTGGTGTTGCGCATCCCCGCACGCGTGAGTCCGCCTCCAGCTAGTGCGCCTTCGGCTGCACTAGCTTCCGGCTCTGGTGCTTCGCTCGAGTCCGCCTTTAACGGCGACCGGTACGTGCCCGCACGTGAATGGAGAGCAATAATCCCACGGCGATTAGATTCGCGATCATCGACGAGCCGCCGACGCTGACGAACGGGAGCGGGATGCCGGTGATCGGCGCGATCCCCATCGTCATGCCGACGTTCACGAACACCTGGAACAAGAGGGCGACGACGAGACCGCCCGCCACGATCGCGCTGAAGGGCTCCCGCGCGAGCGTGACGATCCGCAGCCCGCGCCAGACGACGAGCAGGTAGAGCATGAGCAGGAACGCGGCGCCGAAGAAGCCGCGCTCCTCCGCGAGCGAGGCGAAGACGAAGTCGGTGTGGTGCTCGGGGAGGAAATTGAGCGTCGTCTGCGTGGCGTTCTCCGGCCCGCGCCCGCGCAGTTGGCCGGCGCCGATCGCGTTCTTCGACTGCGTGATGTTGTAGGTGGTGCCGCCCGGATCGCTGTCGGGATTGAGGAACCCGGTGAGTCGCTTCTCCTGGTACTTCTTCAGCACCGGCACACCGGCCGCGGGCATGACGCCGAGCACGAGCACCGCGATCGCGACGGCCCCCGCGGCGAGCGCGCCGATGTGCGTCCACGGGGTCCCCGCCACCAGCAACACGGCGCCGACGGCGGCGCAGTAGACGAGCGCGCTGCCGAAGTCCGGTTGCAGGAAGACGAGGAAGATCGGAATCAGGGCGAGCCCGACGACGCTCAAGGTCGTGCGCGGGTCGTGCAGTCGCCGGCTGCGCTCCGCGAGGAAGCCGGCGAGCGCGAGCACGAACAGCACCTTGCCGAACTCGGACGGCTGGAACTTGAAGAAGCCGACGTCCAGCCAGCGTTTCGAGCCGCGAATCGGGCCCGTCAGGAGCACGATCGCGATCAGGAAGCACATCCCGCCGAAGATCTCCCGCCAGCGTGTCCGGTAGACATCCGGGTCGATCAGGACCGCGGCGATCAGGCACACGCCTCCGATCGCGGCGTACGCGACCTGGTGCGTGAAGTAGTAGTGGGGGTTGGTCACCACGTCGTGACGCGTGATGTCCGCGATCGCCCACAGGCCGTACGCCACGAGCGCTGCGACGGAGCCGATCAGGATCCAGTCGAGCCGGCGCACGAACGAGGCCACGTCGGTGGTCTCGCGACGGCGCGCCCGTGTGGCTGCTCTCGAGGCGTAGTCGACCATCAGTCGGAGTGGATCGGCCCTTTCTGCGTCGCCTGCTTGCCGAAGAACTGCTCGAACACCTTGAGGGCGGCCGGCGCGGCCGCGTCGCCGCCGTGGCCGCCGTTCTCGATCAGCGCGCAGACGACGAGGTCCGGCGAATCGGACGGGCCGTAGCCGCACCACCATGACTGGTTGAACGTGCGCGGGTACCCGTCGCCCGGATCGATGACCTTCTCGGCGGTGCCGGTCTTACCCGAGATCGAGATCGGGAAGCCGCCGAAGATCGCAGACGAGGTGCCGAGAGACGAGTGCGTCGCCTCGAACAGGCCTTCGCGCACGACGGCGAGGGCCTGCGCGTCGACGTTCGTCGGTTCGGGCGCCGGCGGCGGCGGCGTCGGCAACGTGCGGCCGCGCGTCCGGTTGGCGGACGGCTGCTCGACGTCGAGCAGCAGGTGCGGCGTCACAAGCTTTCCCCCGTTGGCGACCATCGCGTAGAAGCGCGCCATCTGCATCGGCGTCACGAGTAGGTCCTTCTGGCCGATCGCGAGCTGGATCGAGTCGCCCGGCTTCCAGAGGCTGTCCACTTGCCACTGCTTCGGGTCGGTCTTCTTGGTGTAAGTCTGCTTGCGCCAGTCGGGCGTCGGCAGCAGCCCCGTTTGCTCGGGACCGAGATCGATCCCGGTCTTTTGGCCAAAGCCGAAGCGGTGCGCCCACGCCTGAAGCCGGGGCCCGAGCCGAGACGGCATGCCGTAGAAGCGGTAACCGACTTGGTAGAAGTACGTGTCGCACGACTGCGCGATCGCGGTCGTCAGCGTCATGGCCTCGTTCACGAACGGATCCCAGTTCTTGAAGGTGTGGCCGGCCTTCGTGTACGAGCCGGTGCACGCGAGGGACTCGAACGGCTGGAGGATGTGTTCCTGCATCGCCGCGATCGCCGTCACCGGCTTCCACGTCGAGCCCGGTGGATACGCGGCGTCGATTCCGCGGTCGAGCGCGGGGTAGTTCATCGACTCGGCCGACTTCGCCGTCAGCCCGGCCGCGTCCAGCGCCCGCTGGCGGACGCGCCCAACGTAGAGCGACGGACGGTACGTCGGGTACGACGCGAGCGCGCGGACCGACCCGTCGCGCGGATCGAGCGCAACGATCGAGCCGCCGTTTGCGTTCCAGCAGCCGTAACAGTTCGAGTTGCGCGCGCGCTCGATACCGTAGCGCAGCGCCTGCTCCGCCGCGGCCTGCAGCTTCACGTCGATTGTCAGCCGAACTTCGCTGCCGGGATGCGGCGGGACCACCGGCGTCGCCTGGCCCAGCGGCGAGCCGAGCGAATCGACACGGAGGATGTCCAGTCCCGGCGTTCCGCGTAGGTAGCGGTCGTAGACGGACTCGATGCCGCTCTGACCGATCGTGTCCCCGAGGTGGTAGCCCTGCTTGCCAAGGGCGTCGAGCTGCTGCTGCGAGATCTCGCCGACGTAGCCCAGGACGTGTGCGGCGAGCTCTCTGTGTGGGTAGTAACGGAGATACTCGTTCGCGACCTGGACGCCCGGGAAATCGTGCCGGCGCTCCTTCAGGTAACCGACTTGGAGCTCAGTCGCACTGTCCTTGATCGTCACCGGCGCGAGCAGGTCGTTGCGGTGGCGCCGCAACGTGCGGCCGATGTCGATCGGCGACATCAGCAGGACGCGCGCGAGCTTGCGCAGCTCGCGCAGGCGGGCGCTTCGATCCTTCGGCAGGTCGGTCTGCCAGATCTGCACGGCGGTGCCCGGAACGTTCGTCACGAGCGGGAGGCCGTTGCGATCGACGATCGAGCCCCGCGGCGCCTCGACGCGTACGTCCCGGCGCTGGTTGTTCTGCGCCGCCCGCAGCAGCTGCTGGCCGTTGAGGATTTGCAGGGACCAGAGCCGCAGGAAGAGCGTCGCGAAGACCGCGATCGCCACCATCCCGAGCAGCCCGACCCGTAACGCCAGCCTCGGCGTGAGGCGGTAGGGCTCCTCGACCCGCGGATCCGGCGGCAGGAAGCGTCGGGAGATCACACGCCTAGCCAAGGAGCCTGACCTCTCTCGGCGCCCACTCCCGCGGACGTAGCAACCGCCGGGTGAATGCGTACACCGGCAGCGTCAGGAGGACGTTGAGCAGCACCGTGGGCGGTAGGCCCTCGAAGATCGCGCCGGCAGGAGCGTTCTGGCCGAGCATGAACCGCAGGACGAGCGCCGCGATCTGGTAGAGGATCGTGATCATCGCGATCGAGAGCACCGGCGCGTGTGCGCGGTCGCGGCCGGTCGTCTCGCCGTAGCGGCCGGTCCAGTAGCCCGCGACCGTCAGCAGCAGCGCGGTGAAGCCGAGCGTCCCGAAGACGCCCGTGTCGGCGAGCAGGCCCGCCCAGAAGCCGGCGACGGCGCCGAACACCGCGCCGCGGAGCAGCGCGACGCACACGAGCGTCACGAGCAGGAAGTTGGGGTGTCCGCCCAGGATCGTGACGTTCGCCATGATCGAGAGCTGCAGGACGACTGCGAAGAGAAGGAGGCCTGTTGCCTTCGCTACGTCGGCCGGCATCACGGCGCCTTCGGGATCTTCTTGCTCGTGATCAACGCCGTGACCGCGTCGAGCGACGTGAAGTCGACGTATGGCTGGATCTGGATCTGCTTGTACGGCGCAGTGTCGCTCTGCCCCGCGCTCGTGACCCAGCCGATCGGGATCCCCGCCGGGAACAGCGACGGATACTTGCTCGAGCGCGTGCCCGCGGTCACGATCACGTCCCCAGCGGTCACCTGCTTGTCCTTCGTGACGCGGTCGACGATCAGGGAGCCCTGACCCTGACCGTGCCGGACGAGGCCGAACGCACCGCTGTTCTGGTCGCGCGCCTGGACCGCGCTGCTCTGATCCGTGATCAGCGTCACGAGCGCCGAGTCTCCGATCACCTGGGTGACGCTGCCGACGAGACCGTCGCTCGTCACGACGGGAGTCTCCTGCCGGATGCCGTGGTCTCGACCGGCCGCGATCACAACCTGATCGTCGAACTCGCTGCGCCAGCCGATGATGCGCGTGTTGACGGCCGAGTAGTCGCTCGGGAAGAGCGGGCTATCGACGAAGTGCAGCTGGTCACGCAGGCGCGCGTTCTGCGCACGCGCCGACTGGCCGAGCTCCGCCTGCTGCCGAAGCTGGTTGACCTCCGCCTTCAGCCGTCCGTTCTCGCGCTTCACGTGCACGAGTCCCGCGAAGTAGCCGTACACGTCGCGGAACGGACGGGCGACACGCTCGGCCGCGACCTCGAACGGCCTCAGCACGGTGGCGCCGGCCGCCTGCACGCCGCTCAGAGGCCCGGTCGAAGACTCGCGAAACGAGATCGTGATCAGGATCAGCGAGAGCACGACGAGGCTCACCACGACGCCCCGGCGCCGAAGTGCGGACCGGTTGCGGGAGGGGAAGGGCTCGGGTCTCGGTCTCGGTACGGACGAGCCCAGGACCGCGCTGACACTGCGGTTGCGAGGCACGAGGCGACCTAGGTTAGCTGGGTCTCTTAACGGCGGTGATTATTCCGCCGGGCCTTGGAGCTGCGGTGGATCGCCTCGAACTCCTCGAGGCTCCGGCCCGAGCCGACGGCCACACAGGTGAGCGGGCTCTCGGCCAGGTGAACCGGCATCTGCGTCTCGTGACGCAGGCGCTCGTCGAAGTTCGTCAGGAGCGCGCCGCCGCCGGCGAGCACGATGCCGCGGTCCATGATGTCGGCGGCGAGCTCGGGCGGCGTCTTGTCCAGCGTCGACTTGATCGCCTCGACGATCTGCTGCACGGGCTCCTCGAGCGCGCGGCGGACCTCCTCGGAGCTGAGGACCACGGTCTTCGGCAGGCCGGTGAGCATGTCACGCCCGCGCACCTCCGCCTGCAGCTCTTCGCGCATGTCGTACGCGGAGCCGATCTCGAGCTTGATCTCCTCCGCGGTCTGCTGCCCGATCAGCAGCTTGTACTCGCGTTTGATGTGGTTGATGATCGCCTCGTCCATCTCGTCGCCGCCGACGCGCAGCGACTGCGAGACGACGATGCCGCCGAGCGAGATGACCGCGACCTCGGTCGTGCCGCCGCCGACGTCGACGATCATGTTTCCCGTCGGTTCCGCGACGGGAAGCCCTGCGCCGATCGCGGCGGCCATCGGCTCCTCGATCAGATACGCCTGACGCGCGCCGGCGCTGAGCGTCGCCTCCTCGACTGCACGCTTCTCGACGCCCGTGACGCCGGAGGGAACGCAGACGACCACGCGCGGATGCGCGAAGCGATGCTGGTGCACCTTCTGGATGAAGTGCCGCAGCATCTGCTCCGTCACGTCGAAGTCGGCGATCACCCCGTCCTTGAGCGGCCGGATCGCCGAGATCGTCCCCGGCGTGCGCCCGAGCATCCGCTTGGCCTCCACGCCGACCGCGTGCACCTCGCCCGTGCGCTGGTCGATCGCGACGACCGACGGCTCCGAGAGGACGATCCCGCGCCCGCGCACGTACACGAGCGTGTTCGCCGTGCCCAGGTCCACAGCCATGTCGCGGCCGCCGAAGCCACCGAGGTTGTCAAAGAGACCCATGCGGGTTTTCGAGTCTAGCTGGGTCTTTGCGATTAACCGAATCCGTAGGTTCCGGCGAAGCGCTCGGCCAGGAGTCGCACGAGCAACGCGGCGGGCAGCCCGACGACGTTCAGGTAGTCCCCCTCGATCGCGCACACGAGCGCCGCGCCGCGCCCCTGGATCGCGTACGCACCGGCACGCCCTTCCCACTCACCGGTCGCGAGATATGCCCCCAGGTCGCGCGGGTTCAGTTCCCGGAACGTCACCCGCGTGCCTTCGTGCTCCACGACCTCCCACCCAGGCGTGAGCAGGCAGAGGCCCGACATGACGACGTGTGTCTTGCCGGAGAGCTCCTCGAGCATCTGCTCCGCCTCGGTCGCGTCGGCGGGCTTGCCGAAGATCACCCCCTGCAAGACGACCTCCGTGTCGACGCCCAGCACGGGCCGATCGCCCGCTTCCCCTGCCACGCTGCGCGCCTTCCCCTGCGCGTGCTCCCGCACGAGGTGCATCGCATCGGCGATTTCCGGCGCGTGCTCCTCGTAGCCGGGCTCGATCACCTCGAACGGGATCCCGAGCTGTTCGAGAATCGCGCGCCGCTGCGGGGAGCGCGAGGCGAGCAGCAGCGGCGGTACAGGCGCCGCGTCAGCCATCGCGCAGGCGCGCGACCCAGAGATCTTCGGCGGGCCACCGGCTGGCCCAGTCGGCCGTCACGTACTTGTAGTACGAGTGCGTCTCCGCAGCGGGCGGCGCGAAGAGCTCGACGAGCCGTTCGACTTCGAACCCGTTGGCGCGCAACAGGTCGATCCAGTCGCCGTGGCCGAGGTGGAACTCCACCTCCTTCGTGTCCTCCCACTCCAGCGTGTGCATTCCGAGCTGAGGCCGCACGAGCTGCTCGCCGACACCCTCCATGGTCATGCAGAGCATCGAGAGCGGCGAGTTGCAGAGGAAGACCAGCCGGCCGCCGGGCCGCGCAAGCCGCGCGGCCTCCGGGATCCACTTGTACGGATCGGCCCAGATCGCCGCCCCGTACTCCGAGTGGACGATGTCGAACGAGTCATCGGGAAGCGGAACGTCCTCGCCGATCGCCTCGATCAGCGGGAACTCGATGCCCGTCTCGCGCTGCAGCCTTCTCGCCGTCTCGAGCTGCGCCGGCGTCGGGTCGACGCCGACCACGCGCGCCCCGCGCCGCGCGAGCCAGGCCGAGAAATACGCCGTCCCGCAGCCGAGCTCGACGATGTCGAGACCGCTGACGTCACCGAGGACGTTCAGCTCAGACTCGCGTGCCTGCCACACCCCCCACGTGATCTCCTCTGCCGCCCACGCGGCGCCGGCGGAAGCATCGGTGTATTCGGCGTTGGCGCGCGTCCAGTTCGCGACGTTCTGCTGAACGTAGTCCGGTCGGTCCAACGGCAAAGGCTAGGGTCTGACCCCGCTGGGGTCAGACCCTAAGTCGGGAAACCAGAGCGCGATCTCGCGCGCGGCCGACTCCGGCGAGTCCGACCCGTGGACGAGGTTGTCCGGCATCGCCAGCGCGAGGTCGCCGCGGATCGAGCCGGGCGCCGCGTCGGCGGGATTGGTGGCGCCGATCGTCGTGCGCAGCGTCGCGATCGCGCCCTCGCCCTCGACGACGAGTGCAAGCGTCGGGCCGGAGGTGATGAACTCGACGAGCTCGCCGAAGAACGGCTTCTCGCGGTGCTCTGCATAGTGCGTCTCCCCGAGCTCCCGGTCGACCTGGACGAGCTTGCCGGCGCGCAATGTCAGCCCGCGCCGCTCGATGCGCGCGACGATCTCGCCGGCGAGCCGCCGGTGCACGGCGTCCGGCTTGATCAGGATCAGCGACCGCTCGACCGCCATCGAGCGCGGGAGTCTACTCCGAGCGCCGTCTCCGTCTGGGCGGTCGGACCTCGAACGTCGGGAACTCGACGGCGGTCGGCTCGACCGGCGTCTCGCAATACGGACAGACCTGCCAGAGCGCCTCGAGCGGCGCCTTGCAGTTCGCGCACGCCTGTTTCAGCTTCGTCGTGCACACCGGGCAGACGAGGAAGTCCGCCGACACCTCCGCGCGGCAGACAGGGCAGTACAGGTCGCGGCGTGAGAGCCGTTCCTCCATCGCCTTGATCTCGAGCTCACGCTCCCGCACGTCCTCGAGGTATTCCGGCGGCCGGAAGAGCATGTAGACGAGCGCGCCGACGTACGGCGGGATCAGTCCGAGCACGACCGCCATCGCGATCAGGACCGGATCCTCGATCCGGCGCTTGGCGTCCTTGTAGACCCAGTACCCGACCGCCAGCCAGAAGACGATCAGGAAGAAGAACAGCAGGTTGCGGATGACCTGCCAGGTCCCCGAGGAGAAGAAGTCGTGGACGCCGCTGAACGTGCTTGCGATCACAGGAGGATTCTTCCGATCAGATACCCAGCGAGAAACGCGAGCCCGACGATCGCTGCCAGCACGAGCGTCGCGAACGCGAGGACGGTCAGCCTGTCGCCAACGTTCGCCATCGTACGCTCTCATCCTTGGCCAGATCGGCCAGCACGTAAAGGGAGCCGGTGACGAGGACCGGCTCGCCGAGTCCGCGCGCGTGCGCGAGGGCGGCGGCCGGTTCGTCGATTGCCTCGACGTCGGCGAAGTAGCGGCCCGCCCGCTCGGCGAGGCCGGCGGCCGAGAGCGACCGGGTGCTGCTCGAGGTCGTCGCCACGAAGCGGCTGCCCAGCGCCGAGAGGGCCGCCACCATTCCCTCGACGTCTTTGTCGGCGAGGATCGAGGCCACGACGACGTAGCGGACGCTCGGCAGCCGCGCCAGCACGTAGCCGACGCCCGCGAGGTTGTGCGCGCCGTCCCAGATCTCGAGCGGCACCTCGCTCCGCGTCTCGAGGCGGCCCGGGAGCGAGACGTCCTGCGCGGCGTGCGGGTCGACCTCGCCGCCGGCGAACGCCTCGGCCGCCGAGACGGCCAGCGCGAGATTGCTGCTGCCGGCGAAGAGCACGTCACTCGCCCCGTACTCGAAGGCGTCCTCCCACTCCGGCTCGCCGACGACGACGGTCGCCCCGGGCTGGACGACCGCGAGCTTCTCGCCGGCAATCGCCTCACGCGTCGTGCCGAGGACGTCGGTGTGCTCGAGCGCGACGTTGGTGAGGACCTGGACCGGAGACCGCAGCACGTTCGTCGCGTCGTACCGGCCGCCGAGCCCCGCCTCGACGACCGCGACGTCGATGCCCGCGGCGGCGAACTCCGCGAGCGCCGCGGCGGTCAGGAGCTCGAACTGGGTCGCCCCCAAACGCTCGGCGGCTCTGCGAACGCGCTCGATTGCCGCCTCGAAGTCGGCCTCCTCACCGCGAACGCGAATGCGCTCGCCCCAGCCGCGGACGTGCGGCGAGAGGTATGCGCCGACGACTAACCCCTCCCGGGCGAGCATCTCCTCGATCGTGCGCGTGACGGTGGACTTCCCGTTCGTCCCGACGACGTGGATCGACGGGTACGTGAGCTGGGGATCGCCGAGCTCCGCGAGGAGCGCCTTGATCCGGTCGAGCCCGAAGCCGTCCTTCGGCCACGGGCTCAGCGACTCGACCAGCTCAACTGCTGAGGGCATCGAGCTCCCGCCGGTAGCGCGCGAGCTTCTCGCGTTCGGCCTGCACGACGTCGGCGGGCGCGCTCTGGACGAAGCGGTCGTTCGCGAGCATCCCCTCCGCCCGCGCGATCTCCTTCTGCAGGCGCTCGATCTCGGCCGCCGCGTTGCCGTCGCCTGCCGACTGCGCCGGCCGTACGACCGCCTCGAAGATGCGCAGGTCCTCGCCCTCCAGCGGAACACGGACACCGCTCCGCCGAAAGATCTCGGCCGCGTCCTGCACTGCTTGGAGCGCGGCGGCGTCGGTCGCGTAGGAGCTGTCGGCCTCGGGCCAGGCAGCCACGATCAAGCGTGAGTCTCGATCCGCGAGCTGCGTCCAGATCTCCTCGGTCACGTGCGGCATGACCGGATGGAGGAGCTTCAGCAGACGCTCGAGCGTGGCGAGGGCCGTCGCCTGGGCGTCCTCGTCGCGGTCGTAGAGGCGCGGCTTGATCGCCTCGGCATACCAGTCACAGAAGTCGTCGAACGTGAGGTGGTAGAGGGTGTTGACGGCGTCGGCGAAGTCGAAGCGGCCGAGCGCGGCCTCGATCTCTGCCCGGGCCGCATCGATACGCGCGAGGATCCAGCGCTCAACCGTCTCCTGCGGACGCGGCTCGGGCCTGGCACCGGACGTGTTCGAAAGGATCAGGCGAGACACGTTCCAGAGCTTGTTCGCGAGCTTGCGGCCCTCCTCGATCGCCCCCTCCGAGAAGCGCGTGTCTTGCGTCGAGGAGATCTTGAGCAGCCCGTAGCGGGTGGCATCCGCGCCGTGCTTCTGGATCAGCTCGTCGGGCGCGACGCC
>VAXY01000072.1:15322-24279 GCA_005885085.1 Actinomycetota bacterium
GGCGAGCACCATCGAGTGAATGACCACGTCGCTAAAGGGGATGTCGCCCATCAGCTCGAGCCCGGCGAAGATCATCCGGTTTTCCCAGAGCCGGATGATCTCGCGCGCGGTCGTGTTGAGGTCGCCGGGATAGAACGCGCGGAGGTCGGGCGTGTCGTCGGGCCAACCCAGAGTCGCAAAGGGCCACAGCGCGGAGGAAAACCAGGTGTCGAGCACCTCGTCGCTACGGCGGAGTTCGCTCGAACCGCACTCCGAGCACGCCGAGGGCTTCGTCTCGGCAACCGTCACGTGGCCGTCGGGACAGAACCACACCGGCAGCCGGTGGCCCCACCAGATCTGCCGGGAGATGTTCCAGTCGGGTGCCGTCTCGAGCGAGTTGACGGCGAAGCGGTGCTGCGACTCCGGGTGGTAACGGACGCGGCGCTCGTTCAACGCTTCGATGGCCGGGGCCGCCAGCTCGTCCATGCGACACCACCATTGCAGGGAGATGAGGGGCTCGATGCGTGATCCGCAGCGCTCGCAGACCGCGATCGAGTGTCGGTATGGCTCCTCGGCTTCGACCAGCCCGCGCTTCCGAGCCCACTCGACGACACGCTTGCCGGCCTCCTCCTGCGTCAGCCCCGCGAGATCGCCTGCGGCCTCGTTCATCCGCCCGTCCGGACCGATCACCATCGGCTCGGGCAGGCCGTGAGCGCGCCCGATCTCGAAGTCCGTGGGGTCGTGCCCCGGCGTCACCTTGAGCGCGCCCGTGCCGAACTCCAGCTCCACGCGCTCGTCCGCGATGATCGGCACGCCGCGCTCGACGTACGGGACGACGACCTCCCTGCCGACGAGCTCGCGGTAGCGCTCGTCGTCCGGATGGACGGCGACCGCGACATCGGCGAGGATCGTCGCCGGGCGAACCGTCGCGACGGCGATACCGCCGTCGCCGTCTGCGAACGGGTAGCGAATGGTCAGCAGCTTGTCGTCCGCCTCGACGTGGTCGAGCTCGAGATCGGAGAGGGAGCTCTGGTGGAACGGGCACCAGTTGATGATCCGGTTGTCGCGGTAGATCCAGCTACGCTCGTACAGGTGCACGAAGAAACGCATCACGGCGCGCGTGTAGTCGTCGTCGAGCGTGAAGCGCTCGCGCCGGTAGTCGAGTGACGCGCCGATCGCGCGGAACTGGTTCATGATCGTCCTGCCGTAGCGGCGCAGCCAGTCCCAGACGTACGCCTCGAACGCTTCGCGCCCGAGGTCCTGACGTGTTCGGCCCTCTCCCTCGAGCGCCTTCTCGACCGCGGCCTGGGTCGAGATCCCGGCGTGGTCGTACCCCGGCTGGAAGAGCGTGTTGTAGCCCTGCATCCGCTTCATCCGCACGAGTGCGTCGGCGAGCGCGAGCTGCAGCGCGTGGCCCATATGCAGCCCCCCGGTCACGTTCGGGGGCGGATGGGCGATCACGAACGCTTCGCGCGAGGGGTCGGGGTCGGCCGCATAGTGGCCCTCCTCCTCCCAGATGCGCTGCCAGCGCTCTTCGACGCCGGCCGGTTTGTAAAGAGGTTCCATCTCGCGCGCGATCCTAGCCTCGCCTCGGAGGCGGCTCAGGGGACCGGTGAGATCACGCAGCGACTATGCGCAGAACTATGCCTGAGGCGAACGCGCCGTGCCACCCCGGCGAGTCCGGACTGCCAGGGCGACGCCGGCCAGACCGGTGAGAAGACCGGCAGCTGCGACAACCCAAGGGAGGCCGCCCCTGCCGCCGGTGCCGCCGTCCTGGGAGGCGACCGGGGCCGGCGCCGCCGACGTATAGGTCTGCGTTCTCGTGTCCTGCACGCGCAGCGCTCGCGCCGCGTACGCGACGACACCCTGGCCGTAGTCGAGCCTCACGTCGGCCCGGTAGTCCCCCGGCCGCAGCGCGCGGCTCAAGATCACCGGGTAGCCGATGGCGGTCTGGGGGACGAGACTGTCCAGGACGCGGCGCTGGTCGACCAGCGTCCGGCCGTGGCGGTCGATGATCCGGAACCGTAGCCGCGGCTTCACCAGCACGTTCCCGGCATTCCGCAGTCCGACCTCGACGGCCGGGTAACCGGCCTCCGTCCCCGCTTTCACTCCCTGCACGAGCACGCGCTCGATGCGCCGGCCGGGCAGCTTTACCTCGACCGCGACGATCGTCAGGTGTCGCAAACGAATCTGGAAGGAGCCGCCGCGCTTTCCAACCTTCGTCGTCGCGCCGGTCTGCAGAGCGAGGTTCTGGGCGACGATGCCGCCGACGTGCTCACCGGCGCGCGCCCCGCGCGGGACGAGCACGGAGAAGGGGATGACCCGGCTCTCGTGCGGACCGAGCGTGATCCGCCGCTCGGAGAGGACAACCCAGCCTCCGACGTCTCGCCGCTTCGCGGAGCCCGACCTGTAGACCGCGCCGCTCGTCCGCCCGGTCGTCGCGTCGACCGCATACAGAAGGGCCGTCCCGGGCACGGTGCCCACGTTCGTCACTCGCACCTCGGTACGAATCGTCGCGCCCCGCTGCGAATCGAAGATGTAGTAGGACTGCGTCGCGGGCACGTCGGGATCGAACGTGACCGGCCGCAAGGCGAACGAGGCCTCGGCGGCAAGCGCCGCGGGCACGACCGCCAGCCCGACGACCAGCGCGCACAGAATGAGCAGGAGGCGGGTCACGGCCCGGCCGCCAGGGTCAGCGTCAGTGTCGTGCTGTACGACGCCGCATAGGCGTTCGCCGGAACGGCGACGCGAATCGTCGGTGTCACCGTGAACGTTCCGATGCCGGTGCTCGACGCGGCGTTGAAGAACTTCACCGCGGCCGGGGGACCGGAGCCCGCGGGAAGGGCAAACGGATACGTGATGCTGTTGGCCGGATTGGTCACGCAGGTGCTCGCGCAGGAGAAGGCCACCGCGATCATCGTCGACGACGACGTCGCGAGCGTCCGGCCCCGGCCGGAGAACTGCGTCGACGTGATGGCCGCGTTCCAGCCGGTGAGAGACACGCCGATTGCCGAGTTGTCGATTGTGAGGGGGACGGTGTAGCTCGCCGTTTGATTCGCGCCGTTCAGCCCGAGAGAGAAGCTGGGCGCGGCCGTGCTCGTGAGCGTGAACGCGGCCGACGCGCTCGGGACGACGCAGAGCGCGGCCGACGCGCCGAGCGCCAGGACGCGCCGAGCCCGCATCCGGCACAGCTCAGGCCGACCGGCCGCGGCTGGTCGCTCCCGGGGCGGGACGGTGGGCGGCGAAGACGGGCGGCACGTCCGGTGAGCCTACGGACCGCTGACGACGGCAAGCGTGACGGTGCTCGTGTACGTGCCTGCATAGGCATTGGCCAGGATCGTCACACGGACGGTCGGCGTGACGGTGAAATCTCCCATTCCCGAGTCGGCCGCGGCGTTGAAGAACTTCACCGCCGTCGGGGCGGACCCTCCGGCCGGCACACCGAGCGGATAGGACACGGAGTTGGTCGGGTTCGTGCACGTACCCTGCGCACAGCTTGCCGTGATGGCGGTGATGGCCGATGTGTTCGTCGGCAGGGTATGGGGCGACCCGCCGCCGGTTGAAAAGGACGTTGAGGTGACGGTGAGGTTCCAGCCCGTGCCGGACCCTGTCTCGTCGTTCGCGCTCAGCCCCATCGTGTAGGTCGGCGTCTGGTCGGTGCCGTTGAGCGTCGCGGAGACGCTCGGTGCTGCGGAAGAGCTCAAGCTCAGGCTGCCGGCGCTCACCGTCGCCGTCGCCGTGACGTTCGCGGCGTTTCCGGCGCCGGCGGTGAGTAGGGCGCTCACGGCGGCGACAACGAGGAGGGAGTGCGTGCGGCGGAACATCGGAGACCCCTGACTGTCGGAAGAAGGGATGTGCTCATTCGTTGCAGTCGGCTCGAATCCCTCCCCAGTTGTCCCCCTGGTGGGGGAACTTTTGTCAACCTCGAGAGCCGGGCGTCTAGCGACCGACCGCGTAGCCCTGCATCCCGCGGGGGTTCGCCGCCGCCTTCAGCAACCCGTCTTCGCGCGCAACGGCGCTGACGCGGCCGAGCGCCCAGTCCGCCGCCACCTCGACGTCATGGCCGCGCTCCCGCAGGTCCCGGATCACGTCGTCTCCAAACCGCGCCTCGACCTCGATCCGCAGCGGCTTGCTCTGCCGCGGATAGAAGGAGCTCGGGAAATGGTTCGTGTCGAAGTTCGGCGCGTCGATCGCCTCCTGCAGGTTCAGCCCGCGATCGACGTGCTGGAGGAAGACGTTGAGGGACCACTGGTCCTGCTGGTCGCCGCCGGGCGTGCCGAAGGCGAGGTAGGGGTCGCCGCCGCGGAACGCGAGCGACGGCGACAGCGTCGTGCGTGGCCGCTTGCCGGGCTCGAGCGAAT
Source organism: Actinomycetota bacterium (assembly GCA_005885085.1). Classification (GTDB taxonomy): domain Bacteria; phylum Actinomycetota; class Thermoleophilia; order Gaiellales; family Gaiellaceae; genus 3-1-20CM-4-69-9. The sequence goes on from VAXY01000072.1 coordinate 19,663, forward strand.
TCGGCAGGCCGTCCTCGAGCCAGAACATCTGCGCCCGTGTCCCGAGTGGAAAGCCGAGCTCGGGCACGACGGGCGAGCTCCAGAGCCAGCCGCCGGACGGCGTTGCCGAGACGAGATTTCCCCAACGGTCGGCGACGTCGACGTGACAGGTGTCGCCCGCACGCGTCGGCTCGCCGACACCGGCCGTCGCGGCAGCCGTCACGGGTGAGGGCGGCAGCCGCGCGCCGTCGCCGCCGGGGCGGAGGTCCGCTGATGCCGTATCCGTGAGGAGCCCACGGCGCTCGCGTGCGTACTGCTTGCTCAGCAGCAGCTCGAGCGGGACATCCGCGAAGTCGGGATCGCCGTACCAGGCTTCGCGGTCCGCGAACGCGAGCTTCGCGCACTCGACCACCGTGTGCACGAGCTCCGCCGGCGCGGCCGCGCCGAGGTCGAAGCCTTCGAGCAGCGCGAGCTGTTGCAGGAACACCGGGCCCTGTCCCCACGGGCCCGTCTTGAACACCGTGTAGCCGCGGTAGTCGAGCGAAAGCGGCTGCTCGAGCGTCGCGGCCCAGCCGGCCATGTCGTCGCCGGTCAGGAACCCGTCCTGCGCTCGCACGAAACCGTCGACCGCAGCCGCGACGAAGCCCGCGTACCACGCGTCCCGTGCGCGCGCGATCTCCCGCTCGCGTGTGCCGCCGGCCGCCTCCTCGAGGAGGCGCCGGTACGTCGCCGCGACGCCGGGACTCCGAAAGAGCATGCCCGGCTCCGGCGCCGGGAGGAAGACCTCGGCGGAGCTCGGCCACTCGCTCCGGAACACCTCCTCGACCTGCGGATGATCCGCGTGATCGACGGGACGACGGGGAAGCCCGGGGAAGCCGTCCTCGGCGAAGCCGATCGCGAACTCCAGCACATCAGCTAGCCGCCAGGTTCCGAAGCGCTCGAGCAGCAAGAGCCAGCCGCCGAACGCCCCCGGGACGACGGCCGGCAGGACGCCGGTACCAGGAATCAGCGCGACCCCGCGATCCCGGAACGCGTCGATCGTCGCTGCCCGCGGCGCGGTTCCCTGGCCGCAGAGCACGACGACCTCGTCGCACTTCGCGTCGTAGAGGATCACGGGCAGGTCGCCGCCGGGCCCGTTCAGGTGCGGCTCGACGACCTGCAGCGCGAAGCCGGCCGCGACGGCCGCATCGAATGCGTTCCCGCCGCGCTCGAGCACCGCCATGCCGGCGGCCGACGCCAACCAGTGTGTCGACGCGACCATTCCGAAGGTGCCGCGCAGCTCTGGGCGCGTGGTGAACTCGACCACCGGCCGCATCCTAGGGGCGCCGACGAGGGCGCCCTCGCTCAGGCCGGCTTGATGTTCTGGTTCACGTGGAAGACGTTGTCCGGGTCGTACTTGCCTTTGATCTCTGCGAGCCGGTCGTAATTCGGCCCGTAGATCGTCCGGACGCGATCGCCGCCTTCCTCCATGATCATGTTCACGTAGCCGCCGCCTGCCGCGTACGGATGTAGCGCCTCCCAGAAGGAGACGGCCCAGTCCGTCACGAGCTCTCGGTTCGCGGGATCCGGATCGACGCCGACGATCACCTGCACCCACCCCCCGTCGCGAGCCGGCCACGCGGTATCGGCGCTGCCGACGCGTGCTGCAGCGCCACTGATCGGATAGAGGTGCGACGTGCATTTCCACGTCGGCAACGCCTGCGCGAACTCCAGGTTCGCGGCCACCGCCTCGTCCGGGATCTCCGTGACCAGGTCGCTGCGCCAGTACCACTGGTCGCCGGCCGGATAGATCGGGTCGAACGCCGCGTTAAGCGCGCCGACCGGCATCGGCTGGATCCCGTCGAGCTCCGGCTCGAGCGCGCGAACGGGTGCGAGGGCTTCGTCGGCGTCCGCCGGATCACCGGCCCAGCACCAGAGAACACCGGCCACCTTCTGCAGCTGGAGGTGCTCCGGGAACGGCGGCGCGGGCGGCACGGTCAGGAAGCCGAGCCAGCCGTTCAGCTCGTCCGGAGCGTCCCGGATGAAGTCGCGGTACCAGGAGAGGATCTCCGCGCCGCGGTCCAGGGACCACAGCGTCGGCCCGGCGACGACGGTCGGAATCGGACTGAGCCGGAACGCGAAGCGCGTGACGACCCCGAAGTTGCCGCCGCCACCGCGCAGTGCCCACAATAGGTCGTCGTTCTTCGTCTCGTTCGCAGTGACGAAGCTGCCGTCGGCGAGGACGACGTCCGCCTCCACGAGGTTGTCGATCGTGAGCCCGAGCGTTCGCGTCAGGTTTCCGACGCCACCGCCGAGCGTCAGACCGCCGACCCCCGTGGTCGAGATGATCCCGAACGGAGCGGCGAGACCGAACGGCTGGATCGCGTGGTCGACCTCGCCGAGCAGTGTCCCGCCCAGGACGTGGGCGACGCGCTGCTCGGGATCGACGATCACTCCGCGAAACTCGGTCAGGTCGATCACGAGGCCGTCGTCGAGGCTGCCGAGCCCCGGTCCGTTGTGTCCGCCGCCGCGGACGGCGAGATCGATCCCGGCCTCACGGCCGGCCTTGACGGCGGCGATCACGTCCGCGACGTCGTGGCAACGCGCGATCAGGCGCGGGCGTTTGTCGATCATCGCATTGAACAGCTGCCGGGCGCTGTCATAGTCCGCGTGGTCTGCGCCGATCAGGCGGCCGCGGTGGCCGGCGCCGAGTGTCTCGATCAGAGTTGTGTCGGAGAGAACCTCTGTCATCATGATCATCCTCCTCGCAGCGGAGCCGGAGCCTACAACGGCCCTGGCGTGGGATCTAGACGGCGGCGAGAGGCTCCGTCTTCCGTAGGGTCGGCGCGTGCGCTACGGGATCTGCCTCGCGAACATCGGCACGTACTCCGACCCGCGCGTCGGCGTGCGCGTCGCCGAGGCGGCCGAGGCAGGCGGCTGGGACGGTGTCTTCATGTGGGACCACCTCGCGTTCGTGTGGGGTCCGCCCTCCGGCGACCCCTGGATCACGCTCGCGGCGATTGCGTCCGCGACGTCACGCGTGCGCGTCGGCACGGCCGTCACACCGGTCGCGCGCCGGCGGCCGCACGTGCTGGCGCACGAGGTAGCGACGCTCGACGCCCTCAGCGGAGGGCGGGTGATCTTCGGAGCGGGGCTCGGCGGCTCCGAGTCCGAGTTCGGCAAGTTCGGCGAACCGACCGACGCCAGGGTGCGCGCGGCGCTACTCGACGAGGGGCTCGACGTCATGCGTCAGCTCTGGTCCGGCGCAGAGGTGACGCATCACGGCGAGCACTTCACGGTCGACGGCGTCACCCTCGCACCCGCCCCGGTGCAGGAGCGAGTACCGGTCTGGATCGGCGGCAACCGCCCGGCGTCGCTGCGGCGCGCGGCACGCTGGGACGGCTGGCTCGCCGACAGCGCCGATCCGACGGGCATGAGGTTGTCGCCCGACGACGTCGCGCGCAGCATCGAGCGGATCGCCCGCGGAGGCGACTTCGACGTCGCCGTCCTGGGACAGTCCGACCGAGGAGACCCCGCCGAGTACGAGCGTGCGGGGGCGACGTGGTGGCTCGAGAACATCCACGACATGCGCGGAAGCCTCGACGAGGTGCTTCGCCTGGTCCACGCCGCCCCCCGCGCTTGACTATTGCGCGGTCAGGCCGTCTGCGCCCACCGGCACGGGGGTGCTGCCGACGAGCGTCAGGCTGCCGTCCGCGCCGACGAGGAAGACGCTGATCGTGTGCGACCCGTCGGTGAGGTTGTAGAGGTACCGGCCGTCGTTGCTGAAGGCCTCGTCGAGCGGGTGGCTCGTCGCGCCGAGGCTAGCCGTTGCTCCGCTCGGGTCGAGCAACACAAGACTGCCGTCCTGCCCGACCGAGAACCCCGAGATCGTGCCTGCGGCCGCATTGGCCGTGTAGGCGAAGCGGCCGTTCTTCGAGGTCACGAGCCAGCACGGTGCGCCCTGGTTCGTGGCGACGGGGCCGGTGATCACGGCGGCTCCTGCTGCCGAGACCGCGTACGACGAGGCCGATCCGGCGGCGTTCGAGACGAGCAGGTGGCCGCGGTTGTCGAAGTCGAACCCGAACGGCGTCCCACCCGCGGACGGGGACACGACCGGTGCAGAGGGCAGGCCGTCGGTGCCGACCGCGTACGTGTCGATCGTGCTCGACGTCTTCTCGGTCACGACGAGCGCGGCACCGTCGGGCGTGAACGAGACCTGCGCCGGACCGGAGCTGCCCGCGCCGAGCGGCTGCGTCGAGCCGGCCAGCGGCGTCAGGCCGTCATGTGAGAGAGCGAACCCGCTGATGTTGCCCGACCCGCCGGCGTTGAGGACGTAAGCCAGCTTGCCCCGCACCGTGACGCTGATCGGCCGGACACCGCCCGAGGACACGGTCGCCTCGAGCTCGAGGCCGTTCGGGCGAACGCCGAAGAGGGAGACCGAGTTGCTGCCGGCGTTGACGGCAAGCAGCTGACGGCCGTCGGCGCTCAACACGACCGCGCCCTGCGAACCGAGCCCGCTCCCCGCGCCGTTCCCGCCGGTGGCAAACGTCCCCTGTAGCGACAGCGTTCCGTCCGCCGCGCGGTCGAACGCGATCACGGCGTTGCCGCCGGACGCGTTGGTCAGGGTGTAGACGGCGCCCGGACTGTTGCCCGAGCTGG
>VAXY01000199.1 GCA_005885085.1 Actinomycetota bacterium
CAGTCCCAGATCCCGTGCTCCTGGTTGTACTCGTTGAGCCGCTCGATGTCGGCGTGGTCGCGCGCGTCGCCGACGAAGCGCATGCCCTTCGCGAGCGCCGCAGGACCGAGGAACTCCGGATCCGACTCCATCGAGTTGCACTCGGAGACGCAGCAGCCGCACATGATGCAGAGCGCCTCCTTGTGGATGACGTTCATCTGCTGCTGGGAGACGACGCGTTCCTTCTCGGCGACCTCGTCGTAGCCGGGGTCGAGCCAGGGCTTGACCGCGCGGATCTTGCCCCAGAACGGGTCCATGTCGACGACGAGGTCCTTCACCACCGGCAGGTTCCCCATCGGCGAGATCACCGGCTCGTGACCCGACTTCGCGAGCTCGTACATGCGCGTCTTGCACGCGAGCACGGCGGCACCGTCCAGGCAGCTCTTGCGATACGCGAGCGACCCGTCCTGCTGGTCCTTGATGATGTCGAGGACGTCGAGCAGCGTCACCCAGTCGGGCGCCTCGACCTCGTAGCGCTTCAGCTCCTTCTCGCCCGTCTCGGCGTCGTACCGCCAGATCTTCAGCGCGAGCTCGATCGTCGTCGAGCCGGGTGCGGGTGCGAGGCCGCTCGTCATCAGTACGTCCGCTCCTGCGGCTGCCATTTCGTCAGGGTGACGTCGCGCCACTCGAGCTCGGGCCGCCCATCGGCAACGGAAACGAGGGTGTGCTTCATGTACTGCACATCATCGCGGTCGGGGAAGTCGTACGGCCGCGCGTGCGCCCCGCGGCTCTCCTTGCGCGCCAGTCCGGCGACGACCATGCACTCCGCCAGCTCGAGCAGGAACCCGAGCTCGAGGGCCTGCGTGAGGTCGTTGTTGAAGACCTGCCCCTTGTCCTCGACGACGACGCCCTCGTAGCGCTCGCGCAGCGACGCGACGATCTCGCCCTGTCGCCGCATCTGGTCCTCCCGGCGGAAGACGCCGAAGTTCTCGTGCATCGTCTGCGCCAGCTCGTCGCGGATCTTCCACGGCCGCTCGCCCCGATCACGGTCGAGGAGCTCCTTGAGCTCGCGCTCCGCGTCGGCCTCGGTGGACGGCGGGACCTCGACGGTCGTGTTCGAGAGCGCCCAGTCCGCGGCATGGGCGCCGGATCGTCTCCATCAACGCGTTGCCGCCGAGCCGGTTCGCGCCGTGCACCGACACGCACGCGCACTCGCCCGCCGCATACAGTCCTTCGACCGAGGTGAGCCCCCAGACGTCGGTGTCGACGCCGCCCATGTGGTAGTGCGCGCCGGGACGCACGGGAAGCAACTCGTAGATCGGATCGACGCCGGCAAAGGTCATCGCTAGCTCGCGCGTCCCGTGGAGGCGCTCGAGGATGCGGTCGGCGCCGAGGTGGCGCAGGTCGAGCACGACGTTGCCGTCGATCCCGCGCCCCTCGTCGATCTCGGTCTGCTCGGCGCGCGAGATCACGTCGCGCGAGGCGAGCTCCATCGCGTTCGGCGCATACCGCTCGAGGAAGCGGTCTCCCTCCGAGTTGAGCAGGTACGCGCCCTCGCCGCGCGTGCCCTCCGTGATCAGCACGCCGGTCGGCGACAGCGTCGTCGGGTGGAACTGCATCATCTCCATGTCCTTCAGCGCGACGCCGACGCGCAGCGCCAGCGCCATGCCGTCGCCCGTGCACGAGTAGGCGTTGGTCGTGCCGACGTAGAGGCGACCGGCGCCGCCGGTGGCGAGGATGACGGTCTTCGCACCGATCGACTTCAGGCCGCCGTTCAGGAGATCCCACGCGATCACGCCCTGGCAGCGGTCGTCGTCCATGACGAGCTTCCAGGCGAAGTACTCCTCGTACGCGGGAATCTGCCGCTTCATCACCTGCTCGTAGAGGACGTGGACGAGCACGTGGCCGGTGATGTCGGCGGCGTACGCGGTCCGCGGCGCCCCGGCGGCGCCGAACGGGCGCTGCGCGATCCGGCCGTCCTCGGTGCGCGAGAAGACCGCGCCCCAGTTCTCGAGCTGGTAGACGTCGTCGGGCGCCTCGTCGCAGAGGATCTGGATCGCGTCCTGATCGCCGAGATAGTCCGACCCCTTCACGGTGTCGTACGCGTGGGTCTCCGGATCGTCCTCGGAGGCGTTCCCGAGGGCGGCGTTGATCCCGCCTTCCGCCGCGCCGGAGTGGCTACGGACGGGGTGGATCTTCGACAGCAGCGCGACGTCGGCGCCCGCATCGAACGCCTCGATCGCCGCGCGCATCCCCGCGCAGCCCGCACCGACGATGAGGACGTCGTGCCTGGCCTCCACCAAGAAGGAAGCTACACAATGGCCTGCTGCTGAGGCTGGGCCTCCTCGACGCGAACTGCCCTCCGCCGCCGTCCCGCGTTCCACGCGTGGAGAGACACGGCGCAGAAGAACAGCGAGAGCACGACCCAGTAGCCCATGTGAAAGTTGATCTCCGCAAACGAGTCGATCGCCTGCCCGGCGAGGCCGAGCATGGCCAGCAAGCCGCCCGTCGCGAACCAGCCGGGCCCCTGCACTCTGCCGAGCAGACCGAGCACGAACCCGATCACCGCCATCGCGAACGCGAAGGTCGCGAAGAACGAGCCTTTAGACTCGACGCAGGCGCTGATATCACCGCTGCAGTCCTGCTCGGAGACCGCCCCTCCGGGCGGAATGGTGTGCGTCACGAGCTGGATGCCGGTGAAGCTCGTGTGGGCGTTGTCGCACGAGACGGTTGCGAACGGAAGCAGGAAACCGAGGCAGATGAGCGCAAAGAGCGCCGGTGAGAGTCGCGGTCGTTTCATGAGACGACCGTAGGACGCGGCCGAGCCGGCGAATACCAGGCCCGCCAGGAAATGCGCTCGGGGTTCTCCCCGGCTGAAAAAGGGGCATCGATAAGATCCGCACGTCCTGGTCGTCGAAAGGAGCTGACAACACGTGGCGAAAATGCTGTTCCGGCTTCCGCAGGCGAAACGGGTGAGCGCAAACCCGAGCCCTGAGGAGGTCAAGGAGCTCGCCGCGAGGATGCGGACCGCGCGCCGCACGAAGTACGGCAACCTCAACGTGCAGACGGAGGTGCTCGCGCGCTCGAAGCGCTCCACCTACCTCGTCATCGATGACCCCGACGGCCAGAACCAGTCCATCACCACCGACGACGGCGCGACGTGGGCCGAGCGCCAGGACGAATACATCGCCGAGCGCGAAATGGTCCTGATCGACGGCTACATCGGAACCGACCCCGAGTTCCGCACGGCAACTCGTCTCTACATCGAGGCCGCGAACGCGAATATCGCCGGCATGCAGCAGCAGCTCTACTTCGGGCCGCCGGAGGACGACTTCGAGCCCGAGCTGACCGTCATCTACACGCCGAACCTGAAGGCGAAAGGCTTTCCCGACGACCGCCTGATCATGGTCGACCTCGAGCAGGGTGTGACGCGCGTCTTCAACTCCGACTACTTCGGCGAGTCGAAGAAGGGCGGGCTGCGCATGTGGAACAAGCTCGTCTACGACCGCGGCGGGCTGCCGCTGCACGCGGGCTGCAAGATCATCCCGACGGAGGACGGCGACAAGGTTTGTCTCACGGTCGGCCTCTCCGGGACGGGCAAGACGACGACGACCTTCACGCGGCAGAACGGCTCGCTGCCGGTGCAGGACGACTTCGTCGCGTGGATGCCGGACGGCCGCATCTACGTCAGCGAGAACGGCTGCTTCGCCAAGACCTACGGGCTGAACCCGGAAGACGAGCCGACGATCTACGGCGCGGTCACCCAGCCGGACTCGTACCTCGAGAACGTCTCGCAGCACGGCGACGACGTCGACTTCTACGACGAGAGCTACACGCAGAACGGCCGCGCGACGTTCCCGTTCCGCGTGATCGAATCCGCCGCCGAGCGCGAGATCGACAATGCCGACTTCCTGCTCGTCCTGAACAAGAACGACAACGTCATTCCCGCCGTCGCGAAGCTCGAGGGGCCGCAGGCAGCGGCCTTTTTCATGCTCGGCGAGACGAAGGGCACCGCCGCCGGCGGCGCCGACGAGGCCGGCAAGTCGCTCCGCGTCCCGGGCACGAACCCGTTCTTCCCGATGCCACACGATCTACAGGGCAACCGCTTCCTCGAGCTGCTCGAGGAGCACCCGCTGGAGGTGTTCCTGCTCAACACCGGCCGCGTCGGCGGGCCCGACGAGGACGAGCGCTCGAAGAAGGTGCGCATCAAGCATTCGTCCGCGATCGTCAAGGGGATCGCCGAGGGGACAATCGAATGGGAGCGCGATCCCGACTTCGGCTACCTCGTCGCCTCGTCCGTCCCCGGGATCGAGGACGTGGAGATCTTGCAACCGCGCAGGCTGTACGAGCGGACCGGCCGTCTCGACGAGTACACGCGCCACGTCGAGCGGCTGAAGAGCGAGCGCGCCGAGTTCCTCGGCGACTTCGGCAGCCTCTCGGACGAGATCGTCTCCGCCGTCAGGTAGAGCGCCGGCCCCGAAAGTCTGGGGTCAGACCCCAGAGGGGGTCTGACCCCTGCCGTTCAGGACAGCTAGCGTCCGCGGCTTGATCGTCCCGCCCGATCCCCCGCTCTCCGACGGCCTCGTGACGCTGAGGCCTTGGGAACACGGCGACGTCCAGGCGCTCGTCGACTGTCTCGACGGCGACGAGGAGATCGCGCGCTGGCTGGACATGATCCCGCAGCCGTACGGCGAGGCCGAGGCACGCCTGTGGGTCGAGCAGGCGGCGTCGTACTGGCACGAGGGGGCGGCTGCGCCGTTCGCAGTCGTCGCGGCGGAGCGCGGCGAGGTCGTGGGCGGCGTCGGCTTCCGCTGGCTCGGCGAGGAGCACGCGGTCGGCGAGGTCGGCTACTGGATCCGGAGAGACGAGCGCGGCCGCGGCCTGACCACGCGTGCCGTCAAGCTGATCTCGCGCTGGGCGATCGAGGCGCTCGGCTGCGAGCGGCTGCAGCTGCGGGCCGACGAGGGCAACGTCGGGTCGCAGCGGGTGGCGGAGCGCGCAGGCTTCCGGCGCGAAGGGATCCTGCGGTCGGTGCACTACAACGCGCGCCTGG
>VAXY01000200.1 GCA_005885085.1 Actinomycetota bacterium
TAGAAGCCGACGCCGGAGCGCGCCGCCGCCTCGCGGTCGACGTGCTGGTTCGCGTCGACGAGGACGCGGTACTCGCCGCCGAGCTCGTGGCCGAGGCGGTCGAGGGCCTCGCGGAGGACCGCGTAGGCGTCGCTCCACGTGTAGCGCGGGAGGCGCCCCTCTCCGGGCTCCAGCGGCGGCTCGGGCGCGTAGTAGCAGTACGCCGCGGAGACGACAGTGCGTGCACCCGGCAGCAGCGCCTCCGGGTGACAGGAGATCTCCGGCTGCGCCATGGTGAACCGCATGTCCGCGAAGAGCCCGCGGGCCTTCCGTTCGCGGATGTGACGTTCGGTCTCCTCGTACGCCGACGCGGGCGCCGCGCCGACGACGTCGAGGCCGAGCTCCAGCGCGAGCCGCTCCAGCTCGGAGGCAGTCATGTGGAAGATTGTGCCGGTGAAAGCAATCCGCATCCACGAGGACGGCGGTCCCGAGGTGCTCCGCTACGAGGACGCCCCCGACCCGGTGCCAGGGAAGGGGCAGGTCCTCGTCGAGTTGCGCGCCGCCTCTCTGAACCACCTCGACGTCTGGATCCGGAAGGGATTGCCGTCGGTGGCCAAGCCGCGCATCCTCGGCGCAGACGGGTCGGGAATCGTCGTGTCAGGCGATGGCTTTGGGCAAGGCGACCGGGTCGTGATCAACCCGGGCCTCGACCACGGCGACGGCACGATCACCGTGATCGGCGAGCACACGGACGGCACGCACGCCGAGCTGATCGCGGTCCCCCGCTCCCAGGTCTACCCGATTCCGGACGGGCTCGACTTCGAAGCGGCCGCCGCCTTTCCGCTCGTCTTCGAGACCGCGTATCGCATGCTCGCGACCAAGGCGCACCTGCAAGAGGACGAGTGGGTGCTGGTCTGGGGCATCGGCAGCGGCGTCTCGACCGCGTGCCTCGCGATCGCGAAAGCGCTCGGCGCGCATGTGATCACGACGTCGTCGAGCGCCACGAAGCTCGAGCACGCACGCGAGCTCGGCGCCGATGCGGCGCTGAATCACGAGACGGACGACGTCGTCACCACGGTCAAGGAGTTGAGTGGCGGCGGCGCACACGTCGTCGTCGACCACGTCGGCGAGGCGACGTGGCAGCGCTCGCTCGCAGCCGCGCGCGCCGACGGACGCGTGTGCGTCTGCGGCGCCACCAGCGGCCCGAACCCGCCGGCCCAGCTGCACCGCATCTGGTGGAAGCAGCTGACGATCTACGGCTCGACGATGGGCTCTCGCGAGGACTTCGAAGCCGCGTACGAGCTGGTCGCCTCGGGCCGGGCCTTGCCTGTCGTAGACAAGGTCTTCCCGCTCGCCGAAGCCGCCGCGGCGCACGAGCGCCTGGAAGCTGGCGAGCAGCTAGGGAAGATCGTCCTGCGGATTCCGGGTTAGCCGATGCCGAGGATGAACTTGGCGTCCTCGGACATCCGCTCCGGGGTCCAGGGCGGATCCCAGGTGAGCTCGATGTCCACGTCCTCCACCCCGGGCACCTCCCGCGCCACGCGGTTGATGTCCTCTTGGATCATCGGCCCGGCCGGGCAGCCCATCGATGTGAGGCTGTGCGTGACCTTCACACGGCGCCCTTCCACCTCGACGTCGTAGAGCAGCCCGAGCTCGACGATGTCCATCCCGAGCTCCGGGTCCTCGACCTGGCGGAGCGCCGCGTAGACCTCTTCCTTGGTCGGCATCACCTCGAGTGTAACTAGTAGCTAGTAGCCCAAGAGCCGCACTTCCTCGCGCCGCTCGCGCGCGAAGAAGTGGATCCCGTCGATGAAGCGCACCCAGTTGCAGCGCGTGCACATGACGAGCGAGTGCGAGCGCGCCGAGTCCGCCAGGAAGCGGACGCCGCGCAGCAGGTCGCCGTTCGAGACGCCGGTCGCGACCACGATCACCTCGCCCGGAGCCAGCTCCTCCGTCGTGAAGACACGTGTCGGATCGTCGATGCCGGCCTCCCGCGCCTGCTCGATCTCGCGCCGCGACGTCGGCCACAGCTGGGCCTGGAGCTCGCCGCCGAGGCAGCGCAGGGCCGCCGCCGACATCACCGCCTGCCGGGTGCCGCCGATGCCGACCGCGAGATGGTCATTTGTGCCGCGGATCGCGGCCGAGATGGACGCCGTCACCGTCCCGTCCTGAATCAGCTTGATGCGTGCACCCGACGCACGAATGTCCTCGATCAGGTCGTGGTGGCGCGGGCGGTCGAGGACGATCGTGGTGATGTCATTCGGGCGGCGGCCGAAGGAATCGGCGATCGCCTGCACGTTCTCGCCGAGCGGCTTGAGCAGGTCGATCGATCCGCGGGCCCGCGGCCCGACGGCCATCTTGCGCATGTACATGTCCGGCAGGTTGAGGAGCGACCCACGCTCGCCGACCGCGATCATCGACATCGCCCCGTTCCCGCCGCGCGCGACCACGCCGCGTCCCTCGAGAGGGTCGAGCGCAAGGTCGACGGTCTCGCCGCCCGCACCGATGTCCTCGCCGACCCGTAACGGCGATTCCTCGTCCGCCGAGCCGATCACGACCCTGCCCTCGATCGGAAAGTCGTCGAGCACGCGCCGCATCGCCTCCGCGGCATCACGCTCGGCGGCGTCCTGGTCGGCGCGCCCGAGCCACCGCGCCGCAGTGATCGCGGCGCCCTCCGTTACCCGCACGTACTGCTCGCAGAGGCAGAGACGGGAAACCGGGTTCGGCGCCGCCGCGGTCTCGACCGTCTCCTCGATCGTCTCGGCCATCAGACCCGTTGTACCTGTTCGGCGCTCGCCAGCACCAGTTCCAGCACGGCGTCGATGGCGGAGCGCATGTCGGTGTTGGAGATGACCGGCACGCCGTGGCGCCGCGCGCGCCCGACGATGTGGTCCTGGACACGGCGGATGTCGTCGAGACGGTCGATGTACTTCGCATGCGGACGCAGGCCGTCGAGCCCGGCGTCGCGGACCATGAAGTGCGTGCTGTGCTCCTCCTCGTCGTCGATGGCGAGCACGCACTGGACGACGAGCGCACCGTCGATCCTGGGCAGCATCCCGGGCACGAGGTGGACGCCCTCGAGCATCATCGACCAGCCCTCCTCGAGCGCGCGCTCGATCGAGGCGCGCACACCGACGAGGACGTAGCGCGTCTGCTCGAGGAACCCGGCGATGACCGGATCGTCCGCCTGCTCGGGCTCGCGCAGCCCCGCCGCCGCCTCGAAGCTGGAGTAGTGGATCGACGGCATGAACTCCTCCGAGAAGAAGGCGCGCATCGTCTGCCGGACGAAGTCCGTCGACGTCACGCGCGTGATTCCCAGACGGTACGCCGCCTCTGTAGCCACGGTCGACTTCCCGGTTCCGGTCGCACCGCCGACCAGCACGATCACCGGCAGGTCGAGCTCCTGCAGGTCGCGGAGCCGCCGCAGCCGGTCGACCGCTCGCGACCCGTCAACCTCGCCGAGCACCTCGACGGCCAGCTCTTCGAAGCGCTCGAACTCGACGCTCTCCTCGTGCCGGCCGGCCAGGTCCTGCTCGATCCGCTTCGCGAGCTCGTAGGCGCGGCCGAGAGGGACGCCGACGGCGACCAGAGCCCGCGCCATCAGCCCCTTCGAATACGGCTGGTGCGGACTGCCGAGCGGCAGGGGCTCGGCATGACGCGGATGGCTCACGCGCGCGCTCCCGCCGGGACGAGGCTCAGGATCGCGTCGTCGAGCGACGGTGCGACGACCTCGTTCTCCGCGAACACGACCTCCGCGCCACGTTCTGCTGCGGTCTCCGCTACGACGTCGATCGCGGCCGCTTTGATCTCGATCACGTAGACGTCGGCGTCGATGCGCGCGAGGTCTTCACGGAGACGCCCACGGTCGGCGAGATTGCGCGAGACGAA
>VAXY01000201.1 GCA_005885085.1 Actinomycetota bacterium
CCGACTTGGCGGCGCCGCATAACCGGCTAGGTTCGCCTTCCTTCGCCGAGGCCGCGGCGATTTAGAGCGCGGCCCAGACCTCCAGCTTGGACTTCACGCGGCGGATCACCTCGTCGGTGAACTCCGTGGTGCCCGCGTGCCCGCCGAGGTCGGCTGTGCGCATTCCCTGTGCGACGGCCTCGAGGCACGCCTCGCGGATTGCCCGGCCGGCCTGCTGCGCCTCGCCGGGGCCGTTTGCGAGCAGCGCCGCCCCGGCCAAGATCATCGCCATCGGATTCGCGACGTTCTTGCCGCGCAGCGACGGCGCGGTGCCGTGCGCCGCCTCGGCCATCAGCGCGCGCGTCTCGTAGTCCTCGTCGAATGCGACGAGCAGCGACTCCGACCCGGCGATCGAGCCGAACAGAGGCAGGACGAGGTCGGAGAGGATGTCGCCGTCGCGGTTCAGTGCGGGGATGACAAGCGGATCGCCGGTCGACGCGATCAGCAGGGCAAACGTCGCGTCGATCAACTGCGGCTCGTAGGGAACGTCCGGGTGCCGGTCGGCCGCGGCATCCATCTCCTCTTTGAGCAGCCCCTCGTACGTCGGGCTCACGGTGTACTTCGGCCCGCCGAAGACCTTGGCGCCGACCTGCTCCGCCTGCCGGAATGAGAACTCCGCGACGGCACGGCAGATGCGCCGCTCGATCCGCTCGGTTCGGAACGCGACTTCGTCGTCGCCCTCGCCCTCGCGCCACTCCTCGGCCCCGTACGCGTCGCCGACGGCCATGCGCACGATCGAGATCGGGGCGTGCACGCCGCCGAGCGGAATCACTCCGGGGATGCGGCGCCCGGTGCGCACAATTACGCGGCCGCCGAGTTCCTCGCGCAGGATCCGGTTCGGAGAGCCGATGTCGTCCCGGCCTTCGGGCGTGATCGTCGCGGCCTTCAGACCGAGGCCGCGATCGCGGATCGCACGCGCCGCGTCGTAGACGATTCCGTTCTTGGTCGCCCGGCGCGACTCGAGCGAGAGGTCGAACCGCGGGAACTCGAGCTCGAAGCCGATCACGTCGGCGGCAAGGACGCGCAGCGCCTCCTCGAGCAGCTCCTGCCCGGTTTCGTCCCCTTCCAGCACGACGATCGTTTTGGCGTCCACGGCTGCGGAGACTAGCGGTGAACCATGGCGCGAAAAGGAGGCTGGAGGCGGATCGGTTCACGCGGGCATTTCCGTTACGTCGACGCACGCAGCAACGCGATCACCGACGACGAGAACCTCGAGCGAATTCGCGGGCTGGTGATTCCACCGGCGTGGCAGGACGTCTGGATCTCGCCGAGCCCGACGGCGAAGCTGCAGGCAACGGGCGTCGACGCTGCGGGGCGGCGCCAGTACCTGTACCACGCCGATTTCCGCGCCCAGCAGGAGCAGGCGAAATTCGATCGTCTGATCCGGTTCGCCGAACGCGTGCCGGATCTCCGTGCCGCGATGGCCGTGCACATGGACCACGACGCGCTCGACCGTCTGCGTGTGTCCGCGGTCGCGACGCGCTTGATCAACCGCGGCTGGTTTCGTGTCGGCTCGGAGCGCTACGCCCGCGACTCGCAGACATACGGCATCACGACGCTGCGAAAGAGGCACGTGCGCGTGCGCGGCCACCGGATCGCGTTTCATTTCCGCGCGAAGCACCGCGCGGTCGTGCGCACGACTCTCGTCGACGAGGAGCTGGCCGACGCCGTCACGGAGCTGCTGGAGCTGCCCGGCGGTTCGCGCCTCTTTCGTTACGAGTGGGAAGGCAGTCTCTGCAACCTGACGGGCGCGCGGCTGAACGACTACGTCCGCGACCATCTCGGAGACGAGTTCACGGCGAAGGACTTCCGCACCTGGGGCGGCACGCTGATCGCCGCGATCGCGCTGGCCGAGCGCGGTCCCGCGCACACCGAGAGCGAGGCGAAGCGCGTCATTCCGGCCGTGATGCGGCGCGTCGGCCAGGAGCTCGGCAATACGCCTGCTGTTGCGCGCAGCTCGTACGTCAGCCCCGCCGTGATCGACCAGTATCTCGACGGCAGAACGATCGAGGATTTCCGCCCACGACATTTGCGTGTCGTAGGCGCGCGCGACGCGAGCCTAGATCCGGAAGAACAGGCCCTCTTGAGCCTGCTTCGCTCGTGGAAAATTCGGCGGTCGCGGGCAGCCGCCTAGATTCGTTCCGCTTTGGGCTAAGCTCAGCGGAAAGGCTCGGCTATTCGAGGAGGAAATCCGTGGCACGTGTTACGAGGCTGGTCTGCGACAACTGCGGCAAGGAAGTCGACGAGGCGAAGGGCGCGGTGATGCGGATCAACTTCACCGATGCGCGCCGGGGCTCGAAGCAGGCCGATCTCTGCGACGCCTGCGCCGGCAAGATGCCGGGCCAGGCGGTCGCGCGTCGCGGGCGCCGACCCAAGTCGGCCGCGGCGTAACCTCGAACTGCTGGGGTCAGACCCGTTCGGGGTCTGACCCCGTCTGACCCCCGAAGTAGCATGGGTCAGTTGGGTCTGAAACTGATCACCGGCCCGGCGAATGCCGGGAAGGTGGCGCTCCTGCTGCGCCGGTACCTGGAGGCTCTCTCCGACGAGCCGTACTTGATCGTGCCGAACCGGTCGGACGTCGAGCGGGTCGAGCGCGACCTGCTCGAGCTCCAGCCGGCGTTGCTCGGTGGCTCGATCGGCACGTTCGACGACCTGTTCCGGCAGATCGCTCGGCGCGGCGACGTCCGTCAGGTGGCGACCGAGGCGCAGCGCGCACTGATCGTCCGCCGCGCGCTCGCCGGGCGGTCGCTGAACGGTCTCGGCCGCTCCGCCCGCTTCGGTGGGTTCGCCGACGCGCTGCTCTCGACCGTCGCGGAGCTCGAGTCCGGCCTGCTCGACCCCAACGAGCTCGACGGTGAGCTCGCAACGCTCTACGCCGCCTACCGCGCCGAGCTCGACCGGCTCGGGCTGTGGGACCGCGACCTGCTCAGGCGCCACGCCGCCGAGCGCGTCGGCAACGACCTCGAGGCGTGGAGCGGCGAGCCGGTCTTCGCCTACGGCTTCGAGGACCTGACCGGGGCGGAATGGGCGCTGCTGCAGGCGCTCGCCGGGCGCACGGAGGTCACGGTCTCGATCCCGTACGAGCCGGGGCGGCCGGCGTTCGCCTCGCTCACCCGGACGATGGACGACCTCGCGGCGCTCGCCGACGGGCGCATCGAGGAGTTGGCGCCCCGTTTCGACGAGGTCGCGGCCCCTGGGCTCGCACACCTTGAGCGAACCTTGTTTTCCGAGGCGCCTCCCGCGACCGCGCCGCCGCTCGAGGGTGCGCTCCGCTTCTTCGAGGCCGCGGGAACGCGCGGAGCGCTCGAGCTCGTCGGCGAGGAGTTGCTCGCGCTGATCCGCTCCGGCGCGGTGCCCGAGCAGATCGGGATCGTCTGCCCGACGCTCGAGCGCTGGCAGGCACCGCTCGAGACCGCACTCGGAACGCTGGGCGTTCCCTACGCGCTCGAGTCGTACGTCCGCCTCGACAAGACGGCCTACGGCCAGGCGCTGCTCAGTCTGCTCCGGTTCGCGTGGCTCGGCGGG
>VAXY01000202.1 GCA_005885085.1 Actinomycetota bacterium
GCAACCACCTCCAAGCGCCGCTTCGTCACCGCGTTCAATCCCCTGGCGAAGACGTTCGGCCGGAAGATCTGGCGCGCGGACGAGTTCTAGCGCGGCAGGACGTAGCAGGGGCCGTTGCCGTGCCGCAACGACCAGACCTTGATCAGCTCGACCGGGACGACGGTCGTGCAGACGCGTCCGTCCGTCTCGGCGCGAACGTGCCAGCGGCCACGCGCGTCGGTACGGAAGATCGTCGGCGCGGAGGCGAACGTCGCGACGGCGTACGAGGTGCCGGAGTACATGCCGTAGTACGTGTGCCCTTCGGCCGCAGCGCCGACGTGGGCGCCGGGATGTGCAGCCAGGTAGGCCACGCGCAGACCGGCCTTGACCGCCTGCGTCGCGACGAGATTCTCGGGCATCCAGTCGTCACCACAGCCGAGGACCGACGGCGCGAACACGCCGCCGGCCTCGTCGTACTTGCCCCAGGTCTTCGTCGGGACTCCGCCCCACACGATCAAGGAGCCTCCCGTCCACACGGCCGTCGCCTCGAGCCGTGAAGGCAGCGGGCCAGGAGCGAAGGCGGTCCACTTCTTCGAACCGAGGAGGAGGGAGGCGCCGCCCCTCCTGCCGCCCCACACGAACACGCGAGCCCCGTCCGAGACGACGACTTTGCCCGCGCGGCCCACAGGCAGCAGCGGCAAATGCCGCCAGCGATTCGTCTTGGGCGTGTACGCGAGCGCGACCCGGGAGCCACCCGCCACGACGATCTCGGCGGCGCTCCACACGGCGGTGGCGTTTCCGCTGTACGCGGGCGGCACGGGAAGCTGCCGCCACGTCTTGCGGGCGGGACTGTAGGCGGCAGCCTTGGCGCCGACCAGGACGACGTACTCCTTGCCGGTCCACACCCCGAGCGGATGCTGGCTGCCCGGGAGCGGTGCACGCGGCAACGCACGCCACGTGTTCGTCGCCGGGTTGTACGCGACCCCGTCCGAGAACGCGTCGCCGCAGCAGCCGCCGCCCCAGCCGAGCATCTCCCGTCCTGTCCACACGACGGCCTGGAAGCCGTCGTGAATCCGGAAGAGCGAGGACCCGGGCAACTGCCGCCACTTGTCGGTCGCGGGGTTGTAGCCCAGCCGCGTGCCCTGTCCCCAGACGAGCATCTCCTTGCCGGTCCAAACGGAGCTGAGGTTCATGAAGCCGGAGGTCTTGGTGGGTGGGGACAACTTCCGCCAGGAGCTCGAGCGCGGGTCGTACGCGGCGGCGACGTTCACGGCTCCGGTCGCGTACGGAGTGCCGTTTTTGTCGAGCGACGTGAGCTGGTCACGGCCGAAGACGAGCATCTGCTTGCCCGTCCAGACGCTCGTCCGCGCGGCGAACTCCGGGCTGATCGGGGCGGCCGGCAGACGCTTCCACGTGCCTCCCGATGCCGAGCCCCCGAAGGCGGCGGCCGGCAGCAGGAGGGCGAGGAATACGAGTGTCACGTATCTGGTCATGCCCGCAGCATCGGCCATGCCGGCCAAGCGGCGGTAAAGCCGCGGCAAAGCGGCGTCAGCAGCCGCTGCCGCAGACCGGCGGGCCCGGAGCACACGCGACGAGCGCAACGCAAAGGCGGCGCACAGCGCGATTGTAGAGTCGGCGCGTGAGCGTCGATCGCTCCACGACCTGGCCATACCGCGAGGGCGAGCCGGGCGACTTCTACTACCAGCGCTACGGCCATCCGACGGGCGCCGAAGCCGAGCGCCGGCTCGGGGAGCTCGACGGCGGGCACGCCCTCGTGTTCTCGTCCGGCGCCGGAGCGACGACCGCCCTGGTGCTTGCTCTCCTCTCCCCCGGCGACACGATCGCGCTCGCCGAGGGCGCCTATTTCGGGACGGCGGCGACCTTCGCCGAGCTCGAACGCTGGGGCCTGCGCACGGTCGAGTTCGACCAGACCGGCGCGCCTCCACAAGGCGCCGACCTGATCTGGCTCGAGGCGCCCTCGAATCCGTTCCTGACGATGCCGGACCTCGAGGCCGCCGCCTCGCACGAGGCGCGTGTCGTGGTGGACGCCACCGCCGCGACTCCGGTCTTCCTCCGGCCGCTCGAACGAGGCGCCGACTTCGTCCTCCACAGCGCGACGAAGTACCTCGCCGGGCACGACGACGCACTGCTAGGGGTGGTCGTCTCGAAAAGGGAGCAGGACGCGGCCCGCCTGCACGAGCTGCGGACGCGGCTCGGGATCGTCGCGGCACCCGACCCTTGCTTCCTGCTCCTGCGCGGGCTCAAGACGCTCGAACTCCGGGTGCACCGGCAGACGGAGACGGCGACGGAGCTCGCCCGGCGTCTGGATGGGCATGCGGCCGTCGCGAACGTCCGGTACCCGGGCTTCGGCGGCCTGCTCTCGTTCGACGTGGCGGGCCCCGAGGAGGCGCGCCGGGTCGAGACCTCGCTCCGCCTGATCACGAACGCGACCAGCCTCGGGGGCGTCGACTCGGTGCTCGAGGCCCGGGCTCGGTGGGAGGGCGACCGCGTCCCGGCCGGCCTCCTCCGCCTGAGCGTAGGGCTGGAGCCGCTGGAGGAGCTCTGGACGGATCTGGAGAGAGCCCTCGATTTTCCTGGTTTTCCCGGCGCGCGCGAGTAAGATTTTCGCCCCCGGGGGCGAAGACCCCGTCGTAGCCGGGAGACGCGTCGCCCAACGGTCCACCGGCGGACCAATCCCTCGCATAAAGGAGTCAGCTGTGGCTGCACGAGAGACGAAAACCCGAACGAGACGGGCGCCCGACCGCGTGCCCGAGAACGGCACGGTCGAGATCAAGAAGCAGGACCTCCAGCGGCTGCTCGAGGCTCTCCGCTCAGCGAGGGACGGAGAGATGGGCGTGCGGCTGCCGGCACAGAAGAGCGGTCTCATGGGCGACGTGGCGAAGGCGTACAACCAGCTGGCGGTCCAGCGCGAGGGATTCACAAATGAGCTGAACCGCGTGCACAAGGTGATCGGGCGCGAGGGCCGGATGACCGAGCGTGCAGAGCTCAAGGGCGCAAAGGGCTCGTGGGCCGAGTCCGTGGACTCGGTCAACTCGATGATCGACGACCTCGTGCGCCCGACGATCGAGGTGTCGCGCGTGCTGGACGCGGTCGCAGAGGGCGATCTCTCCCAGAAGATGTCGCTGCAGATCGAGGGCCGTCCGGTGAAGGGCGAGTTCCGCCGCATCGGCACGACGGTGAACACGATGCTCGACCAGCTGAGCTCCTTCGCCGCTGAGGTGACCCGCGTCGCGCGCGAGGTCGGCACCGAGGGCATCCTCGGCGGCCAGGCGCGCGTCAAGGGCGTCTCCGGCATCTGGCGCGACCTGACCGACAACGTCAACTTCATGGCCAACAACCTGACCACCCAGGTGCGGAACATCGCCGAGGTGACGACCGCCGTCGCGAACGGCGACCTGAGCAAGAAGATCACGGTCGACGTCAAGGGCGAGGTGCTCGAGCTCAAGAACACCATCAACACGATGGTCGACCAGCTCTCCTCCTTCGCCGACGAGGTCACGCGCGTCGCAGGCGAGGTAGGCACGGAGGGAATCCTCGGCGGCCAGGCGCAGGTCAAAGGCGTCAGCGGCACCTGGAAGGACCTGACCGACAACGTCAACTTCATGGCGACCAACCTGACGACGCAGGTGCGCGGCATCGCGCGCGTCGTCACGGCGGTCGCGACCGGCGACCTGAACCAGAAGTTCACGATCGAGGCGAAGGGCGAGGTCGCGGCGCTCGCGGACACGATCAACTCCATGATCGACACGCTCCGCGCGTTCGCGGAGCAGGTGACGACCGTCGCGCGTCAGGTCGGCACCGAGGGCAAGCTCGGCGGCCAGGCGGAGGTCCCCGGGGTCGCCGGGACGTGGAAGGCGCTGACCGACAGCGTGAACGGAATGGCCGCGAACCTGACCGACCAGGTGCGCAACATCGCCGACGTGACGACGGCCGTGGCCACGGGCGACCTCTCCAAGAAGATCACCAGGAGACCATCAACACGATGGTCGACCAGCTGCGCTCGTTCGCCGCGGAGGTGACGCGCGTCGCGAAAGAGGTGGGCACCGAGGGCCGTCTCGGCGGCCAGGCGAACGTCGAGGGCGTCAGCGGCACGTGGAAGAACCTGACCGACAGCGTCAACACGCTCGCCGACAACCTGACGACGCAGGTGCGCAACATCGCCGACGTGACGACCGCGGTCGCGACCGGTGACCTGAGCAAGAAGATCACCGTCGACGTCAAGGGCGAGATCCTGGCGCTCAAGAACACGATCAACACCATGGTCGACCAGCTCTCCAGGTTCGCCGACGAGGTCACCCGCGTCGCACGCGAGGTCGGCACCGAGGGCAAGCTAAGCGGCCAGGCTCAGGTCAAGGGTGTCAGCGGCACCTGGAAGGACCTGACCGACAACGTCAACACGCTCGCCGACAACCTGACGAACCAGGTCCGCAACATCGCCGAGGTGACGACTGCGGTCGCCCGCGGCGACCTGAGCAAGAAGATCACCGTCGACGCCCGCGGCGAGATCCTCGAGCTCAAGAACACGATCAACACGATGGTCGACCAGCTCTCGACGTTCGCCGCCGAGGTGACTCGCGTCGCGAAAGAGGTGGGCACCGAAGGGAAGCTGGGCGTCCAGGCGCAGGTGGAAGGCGTGAGCGGCGTCTGGAAGGGCCTGACCGACAACGTCAACCAGCTCGCCGGCACGCTGACGACGCAGCTGCGCGCGATCTCCGAGGTCTCCCAGGCCGTGACGCAGGGCGACCTGACGCGTTCGATCGCCGTCGAGGCGCAGGGCGAGGTCGCCGAGCTGAAGGACACGATCAATCAGATGATCGCCAACCTCGCCGAGACCACCCGCGCGAACCAGGAGCAGGACTGGCTCAACTCGAACATGGCGCGCTTCACCGGCATGCTCCAGGGCGAGCGCGACCTCGAGACCGTCTCGCGGCTGATCATGTCCGAGCTGACGCCGCTCGTCGGCGCACAGCACGGCGCGTTCTTCATGATGGAGTCCCCAGGCGGCGAAGGCGACGACTTCGAGCTCCGCCTGATCTCGTCGTACGGCTACAAGCAGCGCAAGAACGTTCCGACCCGCTTCAAGATCGGCGAGGCGCTCGTCGGGCAGGCCGCGCTCGAGCTGAAGCCGATCCTGATCACGCAGGCGCCGGACGACTACGTGCGCATCACGTCCGGGCTCGGCGAGGGCATCCCGGTCAACGTCATCGTCCTCCCGGTCCTTTTCGAAGAGCAGGTGATGGCCGTGGTCGAGCTCGCCTCCTTCCAGCGCTTCTCGCCGACCCAGCAGGTCTTCCTCGAGCAGCTGTCCGAGTCGATCGGGGTCGTGCTGAACACGATCCAAGCGAACATGCGCACGGAGGAGCTGCTGCAGCAGTCGCAGCAGCTGACC
>VAXY01000073.1 GCA_005885085.1 Actinomycetota bacterium
ACGAGGCGGTGCGCGTCGACCGCAGGCCCAAAGGCGGCTTGCGCCAGCTTCGTGGCCGCGAAGCCGGTCACGTACGGCTCGAGGTGCCCGCGTCCCGTGCACGTCCCCTGGCAGGGCAGCCCGTCGTACTCGATCACCATGTGGCCGAACTCCGCCCAGCCACGGTAGAGCTCCCCGTCGATGACGACGCCGCCGCCGCAGCCGGAGCCGAGCGTGAGCATCACCATCGTCCGCGCCTCGCGGGCGGCGCCGAAATGGAATTCCGCGTAGGCGGCGGCGTTCGCGTCGTTCTCGATGCCGACCGGCAGGCCGAACCGCTCCGCCATCCGCCCGCGGAAGTCGATCGACTCGTCCAGAGGAATGTTTACGGCCTGCTGCGCCCGGCCCGTGCGCTGGTCGATCGGTGACGGGATGCCGAAGCCGAGCGCGACCACGTCGTCGTCGCGCAGCTCCTCGACCGCAGCGTCGAGCCCGGCAAGCAGGTCGTCCTGCGAGGTGACAGGCGTCGGATGCTCCCGCCGCTGGTCGACCTGACCGTCGCGATCGACGACACCGGCAAGGATCTTCGTGCCGCCGAGGTCGACGCCGATGACGCGTTTTCCGTCCAAACCGCGCGGCTACCCTACTGGGTCGATGGCGACGGGAGAGAAGCCCTACCGCGTCTACCGAGGCGGGCGCGTGAAGGGCAGAGTGCCGCTCGACCGGCCGCAGACGCGGCCCGAGCGGGACGGCCGAACGCCGCGCCCGCCGCGCGTGCGCAGGCCGCGCCGGCGCTGGAGCTGGAAGCGCCGCATCGGCCTGTCGCTCCTCTTGCTGCTCGTGCTGATCGTGATCTGGTCGATCGCGGGCTACTTGTCCTTCCGCGGCGGGGTCGCGAAGGCGAACGACCGCATGAACAAGACGTCACCCGGAATCGACCGGATCCTGGCGAAGCAGAACGGCCTGCTCCTCTCCAACCCGACGACGATCCTGATGCTCGGCCGTGACCACGCGAACACCGACCAGCGCGTCGGGCTCAACCACAGCGACTCGATCATGATCCTCCACACCGATCCCGGGCGCCACCGCCTCGTCTACCTCTCCATCCCGCGCGACCTGCGCGTGCCGATTCCGGGCTACGGCGAGGACCGGATCAACACCGCGCTCCCGCGCGGCGGCGCAGCGCTCGCCGTCCGGACGATCGAAGGATTCACCGGGCTCGACATCAACCACGTGATGATCGTCGACTTCCAGAGCTTCCGCTCGCTGATCGACAACATCGGCGGCATCGACCTCAACGTTCCCGAGCGGATCCTCTCGAACAAGTTCGACTGCCCCTACAACGCCGCCGGCTGTGCGCGCTGGAAGGGTTGGCGCTTCGCCAAGGGGCCGCAGCACATGGACGGGAAGCGCGCGCTGATCTACTCGCGCATCCGCGAGAACCAGTACAACCCGGCCGAGTCGGACATCACGCGCGGAGAGCGCCAGCAACAGGTGACGCGCGCCGTGATGCACAAGCTGCTGGGCATGTCGACGTTCTTCAAGCTCCCGTTCGACGGGAGCAGCCTGCTCGAGCCGCTGACGACCGATCTCAGCGCCTGGCAGTTCGTGCAGCTCGGCTGGGTGATGAAGCGTGCCGGTCAGAAGGATGCGCTGCACTGCCGCCTCGGCGGCACGGCCACGTCGATCGGAGGCTCGTCGGAGATCGTGGGGACGGAGGAGAACATCTCCGTCGTCCAGATGGTGACCGGCCGTTCGGCGCCGCAGCCGCCGCCGCCCGGATCAGGCCCGTACGGCCCCGGCTGCGTTACCGGCAACCAGCAATTCCACTAGGCCTCGGCGGCCTTTTTCTCCGGCGGCTTGTCCTTCTTCTCGCTCGTGCCCGAGTCGGTCGACTCCTTTGCCGGCTCCTTCTTCCGGCCGCCGCGCCCGTAGTCGGTCGAGTAGAAGCCGGACCCGCGGAAATGGACCGGTACGGGATAGAGCACGGTCTCGACGGGCGAGGCGCCGCAGACGACGCACGCCTCCGGCGCAGGGTCCGCGATGCGCTTGAAGACTTCGAAGACGTGCCCGTTCGGGCACTTGTATTCATACGTAGGCACGAGAATGAAAGACGCTAGCAGCGGTATCGGCGTGGAGAGACTGGAGAGAGAGCCCCTCTTCGATGTCGTTGCAGTCAAGCTCGACGCTTTCTGGGTTGCGACGAGCACGGTGACTGCGGCGGTTGCCGGCGTGCTCGGCTGGCTCCTCCGGACGTGGCCGCCGCACGAGGACGAAGCGCTGGCGCTGTTCGTCGGCCGCGGCTCGCTCGGCCATGTTCTGCACACGGTTGTCGCGGAGCGCGGCGGCGCGCCGCTCCACTTCCTCCTCGCCTGGATGGTCGTCCACGTCGGCGGCGGGTTGATCGTCCTGCGGGTCGTCTCGCTGCTGTTCGCGGTCGCAAGCGTCCCGCTGATCGCAATGCTGGGCGCGCGACTCGCCGACCGGCCGACGGGCGTCGTTGCCAGCGCCCTCGCCGGAGGCAGCTGGGTGTTCCTCTTCCACGGCATCTTCGGACGCATGTACAGCCTCTTCCTCTTCACGAGCCTGCTCTCGTTGCTCGCATTGCTTACGGCCCTCGACAACGGCCGGCCGAGGCGCTTCGCCGCCTGGGGCCTGTCGCTCCTCGTCGTCCTGGGGAGTCATCCGTATGCGGTGCTGCTCGTGGCCGCGGAGGTGTTGTTCGTGCTCTTAAGGCGTCGGCAGCTGCGGCCGGCACTCGTCACGCTGGCCGCGGTCGCCGTGGCCGCCGTGCCGTTCTGGTGGGCGGACGTCGTGCTCCGCAACCGCTTCGAGGTCGGGATCGGAGGCGGCGGCCGCCGGCTCGGCTCGCCGCAGTCCGTGCTGCGTTACCTCTGGTCGGTCGCGGGCGACTTCAGCTCGCACGAGCACGTCTGGTCGCTCTGCCTGTTGGGGCTGGCCGCCGTGGGAGCGCTTCTGCTCGTTCGCCGCAACCGCGACGGCGCGTTGCTGATCGCATGCGTGATCGTCGTACCGGCGGTCGCGTTCATGCTCGCGACGCTCAGATCGACGACGTCGCCCGAGGCGCGGCATCTGATCTTCGCGCTGCCGCTGTACAGCATCCTGCTCGCCCTGCCGCTCGTCGCCTTCGCGCGGCTCGGGGGGGCGGCGGCCGCAGTCGCAGGCGTCGCACTGGTCGTGATCGTCGTCGGCGAGGTCCGCTGGGCGCACGAGAAGACGCCGCAGCTCTTCGACGGCAACCCGGCGAGCCAGGTGCGCACACGTGACGCGGCGGCGACGTGGCTGTCGTCGACGGCCCGCAGCGACGACGTCCTGCTCGGATACGAGCCCGTCTTCTTGCGGGCCTGGGAGCAGAACCGCTCCTTCTCGGACACCGTCCTGCCGCGCGCCGACCCGGCGCTGTTCGCCGACGCGTTGAAGCACGTCCGCCTGCCGCTCGGGCGCGGCATCTGGGTGTTCGACGCCAGCGACACGACCAACGTGCGGCAACGCCAGACGATTCCGCTCGTCTCGCCGCAGCCCGCCGCCGCGTTCGAGACGCGTGTGTACGGCCCTTACCTCGTCATCCGCTCGCGTGCGCCGCTGCTGACGCGCGCGCGTTACGTCGCGGTCGCCGAGCGGGTGATGCGCGTCGGCCAGACGCTGAACATCAACGACGCCGACGTCAACCTGCAGACGATGCGGCAGGCCGAATCACGACTCTAGTTCCTCGAGCTCCCGTTCCACGACCTCGCGGTAGCACGGCGCGCCCTCGAACGCCTCGAGGCCCTGCGGTGTCCGGCGCGCGGCCGGCCCCCGCCTCCGTCTCCGCCGCGCCGCGGCGAGCGCCGCGGAAGCTCCGACGAGCCCGCCGACGACGAACGAGCTGAGCCGGCCCCGTCTCTGCTCGCCGTCCATGGGACGATCGTAGCTCCATGCTCGTCGTCACCCTCGGCGATCTCCTGCTCGACGTGATCGTGCGGCTCCGCGAGCCGCTGGCGTCCGGTGCGGACGCAGAAGCCGCGACGCTGGCCGCGCCGGGCGGCCAGGCGGCCAACGTGGCGGCGTGGGTGGCCGCGCTCGGTGGACAGGCCCGCTGCGTTGCACGTCGCGGCGACGACGCGGCCGGTGTCGTGCTCGCAGCGGAGCTCCAGGTCCGCGGCGTCGAGCTCGTCGGCCCGGCGGCGGGGACAAACGGCGTCGTCGTCTCGATCGTCGCACCCGACGGCGAGCGCACGATGGCCTCCGACCGGGGAACCGCCACAGGGCTCGAGCCGGACGACCTCGACCCCGAGTGGTTCGCGTGCGACTGTCTGCACATCTCCGGCTACGCCCTCCTGGCCTCCCCGATCGACGACGCCGCGAGGCGTGCAGCGGAGCTGGCGCGCTCGCGCGGGGCACGGGTCAGCATCGACCTGTCGGCGTGGACACGCATCCGCGCGCACGGCCCGGAGCGCTTCCGCGAGCAACTCGCGACCCTCGCACCCGAGGTCGTGTTCGGCAACGAGGGCGAGTGGGACGAGCTCGGCCTGGTCTCGGGCATGCGCATCGTCAAGCGCGGCCCGCACGGTTTCGACGTCGTACGCGGCGGCGTCACGGAACGGTGCCAGGCACGTGACACGTCCGTCATGGACACGACCGGCGCGGGCGACGCGCTCGCGGCCGGCTTTCTCGTCGGGGGCCCGGAGCTGGCGCTCGAAGCCGCGGCGCGCTGCGTCGCGCAGCCCGGAGCGATGCCGTGATCGAGCTCGCCGACGAAGTCCGCGACGCCCGTGCGGTGGTCGCACTCGAGACGACGCTCGTCGCGCACGGCTTTCCGCGTGGCGAGGGCACGGAGGTCGGGCTGGCCGCGGAGCGTGCCGTACGCGAGGCGGGCGCGATTCCGGCCACGATCGGCGTGCTCGACGGGAAGATCCGCGTCGGTCTCTCCGCCGACGAGCTCGGCCTCTTCGACCAGACCGCCCGCAAAGCCGGGCCGCGCGACCTGGCGGCGTGCGCCGTGCAGGACGCGGTCGGCGCGACGACGGTCGGCGGCACTCTCGCCGTCTGCCGGGTCGCCGGCATCCGCTTCATGGGCACCGGCGGGCTCGGCGGCGTGCACCGCGGCTTCCCACACCCGCCCGACGTCTCCGCCGATCTCGGCGAGCTGGCGCGCGCGCAGACGCTCGTCGTCTCGGCCGGGATCAAGTCACTGCTCGACGTTGCCGCGACGATGGAGCTGCTCGAGACGCTCGGCGTGCCCGTGCTCGGCTTCCGCACCGACGAGCTGCCGCTCTTCTATTCGGCGCGCGGAGGACCGCCTGTTCCGGCTCGCGTCGAGACGGCGGCCGAGGCAGCGGCCGTGGCAGGCTCGCACTGGGAGCTGGACGGCGGCGGTCTCTTGCTCGCGCAGTCGCCTCCCACCAGCCTCGACGACGTCGAGCCCCTGATTGAAAAAGCGCTCGCGCAGGCCGAACGGGAGGGCGTGCGCGGGCAGGCGGTGACGCCATTCGTGCTCGCCTTCCTCCACGAGCGCAGCGGGGGCCGGACGCTCGCCGCGAACCGCGAACTCGTCGTCGCGAACGCGCGGCTCGCCGCGGAGGTCGCCGTCGCCGCGAGTTAGTCCAACTAGAGGTCGCGCCGCGCGAACCCGGCCACGGCGAGCGCGCCGACGATCGCGAGGTACGCGAGCACCCACAACCGCAGCGCGACCCCGCCTTGCTCGGCGCCCCCGAACGGGCCGAGCCGGAGCAGAAACCCGGTCAGGCCGCTCGTGTTCTGCGTGATCTCGCGCAGCGCATCCTGGTACAGCGCCTCGAACGGCATCGCCCAGGCCGCGATCTTGGCCGCATGCACCAGGCCGTGCGAGTTGAGCACATGGCCGATGTTGCCGAGCAGGCCGGCGACGAGCCCGCCGCCGAAGATCATGAAGATCGCGATCCCGTTGGCGATGGAGCTGAGGAACACCGAGCCGAGCAGCGAGAGCGCCGCGACCACGAGCACGCCCCCCGCGAGCTCGAGGCCCGGCGTGACGATGCGGTCCGGCCACCAGCCGCCCTCCGCTCCCGTCAGCCCCATCGTCGCGAAATAGAGGACCAGCACGTACGGGACGCAGACGGCCGCCGCGCCGAGGAAGCGCGCGACCAGCACCGCTCCGCGCCCGACCGGGCGCACGACAAGCGGCTGCAGCAGCCCGCGCTCCGCGTCGCCGCGCACGACGCCGAGCGTGAGGAAGATCGCGAGCACGGTGCCCAGGAACAGCGTCCCGAACATCGCCATCCCGAAGAGGAACGCTCCCGCGAAGGCCTGGGCGTCAATGCCCGCCGGCGGCACGATGTCCGCGACGTGCCGGAACGTGTAGCGATTTCCGATCCAGTACAAGATGACGAACGCGACCGTCAGCAGGCAGACGACGACGAACACCTTCCGCCGGAGCGCCTCGCGCAGGCCGTAGCCCGCGATCGTCAGCGCGGCGGTCACTCCGTCTCGCCCCCGACGGCCTCGACGTAGACCTCCTCGAGCGTCGACGTGCGGACGCGGACTCCGTAGACCTTGCGACCGTCACGGACGAGCTGCTCCACGAACTGCGGCACGTCGTCGCGGCCGGCGTCGGCGTGCACCTCGGTTCCGCGATCCGTGTCGATCTCGACGCCGCGCGGGCTCGCGAGCTCTGCCGGTGTCCCGGCGGTGACGACCTGCCCCGCGAGGAGGATCACAACGCGGTCGCAGACCAGCTCGATCTCGCTGAGCAGGTGCGAGTTCAGCAGCACCGAGACGCCGCGGCGCCGGAGCTCCTCGAGCAGCGTGCGGACCGTCCGCCGGCCGACTGGATCGAGGGCGCTGGTGGGCTCGTCCAGCAGCAGCAGGCGCGGCGCGCCCACGAGGGCCTGCGCGATCCCGAGCCGCTGCTGCATTCCCTTCGACATCTCCTCGACGCGGCGGGAGCGCGCGTCCGACAGGCCGACGAGGTCCAGCAGCTCGCGCCGCTCCTGCTCGCCGCCGCCCGAGCCCGCAAGCTGCTGGTGGAGCTCCAGCAGCTCGTCGGCGCTCGTCCAGCCCGGGAAGCGGAAGAACTCCGCCAGGTAGCCCAGCGCTGCGCGCGCTTCCCGTGAGCCGGCGCGCGCTCCGCAGACCTCCGCCCGCCCGGTGGTGGGACGCACGAGCCCGCAGGCGATCTTCACGAGCGTCGACTTGCCGGCGCCGTTCGGACCGAGCAGCCCGACGAGCTCCCCCGCTTCGACCTGCAGATCGACGCCCCTCAGCGCCTCGACCGCGCCGTACCGTTTGGCGAGGCCGCTGACGGCGAGCGCTGCGGACACGGACCGAGCGTACACTCCGTCTCGTGCCGCGCGGTTACGAGGAGGGTCCGGTCGCAGAAGCAGCCGAAGCGCGGCGCGATGCGCTCGAGCGCGGCGAGCGACTCGAGCCGAGGCGGCGCGATCCCGACCGCCGTGCGGTGTACGGCTCGACGGACGACGACCCGGCGAAGCACTTCCTCGGCTGGGCCGACGAGGTCGACGCCGACCAGCTGTTCGCGTCCGGGCGTGCATGGGGCATCACGGTGCTCCGCCGCCCGGGGTAGGCCGCTCGAGACCGCGAAATAGGCCTACCGGCCCATTGCAAGCGGGCGGCGCGGTCGGCACCGTTGGCCGGTGCACCTCCTCTCCCGCACCGAGCTCTCCGCCTGGATCGTCGCGCTCTTCGTGATCGAGGTGCTCCACCTGAAGTGGATCTGGCTCTCGGAATGGAGCTGCCGGAAATGCGCGCGCAAGAACCTCGACTGCGGGTGTCCAGGGCGCTGGACTCGATATCTCTAGCGGCTAGCCGACCGCTTCCAAAAACTCGTCGATCGTCAACGCGGTGAGCGTGCGGATCTTTGTGCTGCCGCGGGCGCCCAGTGCGACCGAGACGCGCGCGATCGTCGCTGAGTCGGGTGCCTCGACGACGTTGACGAAGTCGTACTCGCCCAGCGTCGCCCACTGGTGCACGACCTTCGCGCCGAGCTCCTCCACGTCCTTGTTCACCTCACGCAGGCGGTCGGGGTTCGACTTCAGCGTCTGCACGCCCTGCGCCGTCAGGCTCGAAAGAAGAATGTAGGTCGCCATTTCGCCTCCTCCTCGCTCGGGGCCCCGACTCTACTCGCGCCGCTTGGTCGACGTACAGGACCGCCGCGCCGAGGACGAAGACCGGTGCGAGCACGAGCAGCGCCAGCACCGCGGCGATGCGCAGTGCCTGGCCGCTCCCCTCGCGGAGGGCGAAGAAGATGACGAGCCCGGTGAGGAAGATCGTGATCGCGAGCGTCGCCAGCGAGCCGAGCGCGTGAACGAAGTCTGCGCGCGCCAGCTGCACGCGGCGCCGCAGCGCATCCGCGTAGCCGCGGCGCTCGACGAGCGCCGCCGGAACGGCGAGCCCCACCAGCGCGAGCCACGCCAGCGCGAGCAGGTAGATGCCGGGAAAGATCCACAGCCGAGAGACGCAGACCGGCAGGAACGCCACGAACCCGACGGCGAGCGCGACGGCGACGTAACGACCCCGGCCGATCGGGCGCACGAGCGCGACTGCCCCCGCGTACGACGCCGCCAGCACGAGCGGCCCGAGCGCGAGCACGAGCACTGCCCGGACGACGCCGTGCAGATCGGCGGCCGCGATCCCGAGCAACGCCGGGCCGATGCCGAGCGCAAGCGACGGCCAGAAGCGCGCGCCGTACAACCGAATCGCCTCCGCAACGAGCTGTCCAACGGTGCGGGTCTCCGGAGGAAGCGGCGGCGGAAGCTCGCTGCGCGCCATCGCGCCGAGCCTAGCGGGGAAAAGACGGGTGTCCGTCCACCCAGTCGACCTCGAGCGCGACGCCTGACTTCTGCAGTGCCTCCAGGTTCGCAACGGACTCGCGTGTCTTCGTATCGATCACGTCGCCGTCGTCTCCGACGTAGATGAACCGTCCGTCGGCGCTGCGGACGAGCGAGCCGGATCCCGACATCGTCCGCGTGAGCCGGACGTCCTCGACGCGGCGCGGCGGCTGCTCGGGCAACGCGCTGACGTCGAACACGTGCAGCGTGCTGTTCGGCGCGTCGAGGACCCACAGCTCGGGCCGATCCGGTGCCAGGGAGAGACCATGGCTTGGCGGATTCGGTCCGAAGCGCCGGTTCCAGGTGAAGCCCTTGAAGTGGATGACGAAACGCGTCTCACCGTTTCGGAGATCGATGACGCGAAAGCCCAGCAGTCCCCGCTGCGTGACGTACATCGCGTCGTGCTGCTCGTCGGTGACCGTCAACGTGTCCGAGGCGAACGGCACGAGCCCTCCGCGCTGCAGCCGGCCTGTGCGCAAGCCGAGTATGAACGGGCCGGACGACGTTCGCACCGCAACGTCGTTTTGCAGTTGCGCGGCGAAGGAGATCCCGCGGGCGCCGGGCAGGCGCAGAGCCCCGACGAGCTTGCTCTGATCGTCGACAGCGAAGAAGCATGCGGCTCGCTCGGGGAAGACGACCATGTACCGATGTGTCGCGCGGTCAGTGGGCGCATGCCACTGCGGCGCACCGGAGACCAGGCAGGGCGGCACGCTCTCCGAGCTGTAGTACGCGGTCAGGCCCGCGATCACGCCGACCACCACGACGGCGAGTACCGCCCCGCGCAGCCACACCCGCCGCGTCACTGCAGCTCAGCGAGCAGCCGTGAGAGTGCCGCTTCCAGCGTTGCGAGCGCATCGTCGAAACGCCAGCGCGAACGGTCGCGCTCGCCGACGAGATTCGAGACGCACCGCAGCTCGACGGCGGGCACGCCCGCGAGCTCGGCGGCGCGCAGCACGCCGAAACCCTCCATCGCCTCCACCTCGCAGGCTGTCCCGCCGCCGATCGCGGCGCACGTCGCGATCGGACAGACATGGGCGTCCGGAAGCGCACGCCTCGCGGCCGTGAGCAGCGTGGCGTCTGGCTCGACGCGTTCGACGCGCGGGAGGACGGCCCCCGGATCGGCGGCGATGTCGCAGTAGACGGCCTCCGAGCCGAGCACGAGTGCGGGCGGCCCGATCGTCTTCGCTCCCGCAATCCCCACGTTCACGAGCGCCGCCGGCGTGCTCAGCGCCAGCGCGCGGGCCGTCGCCGCGGCCGCCTCCACCGGGCCGAGCCCGCAGGCCAGCACCGCGGCGTCGTCTGCGCCCGTGAGCTCGAGTTCCGTCGCTGCGACGACCAGGATCACACCCGAACGCTAGTCCCCCGGAAGGGTGAACCCGCGCAAGGAACTCCGGACGGCGGCATCTCAACACTCAGCCGCACGAAAAACCGCCGCTAAGCCAGCCGCAGGCCGGCGGCGAACAACTGACCAAAGGCCGCCCACCGCAGGGGCGGCCTTTCTTTCTCTTGTCCCCCTGGTGGGGGATTTCTGCCTGTCGCCGCAAGATCTGGGCCGTTCGCGCGTCTCAGATGGGAACAGCCGCATCCGGAGGTATGAGATGTACGCCGCACAGATCCAAACGGGGGAGCTGAGGCCGCAGGACCTGCCGACCACTTACGGTGATTGGAGCGACTTCGCACGCTTCGCCGTCACGTTTGCTCCAAAGGATCGTGAGGGGTGCAGGGAGTTCGCAACGAGTGCCTTCGCCCGCTGGCGGAGGACCGGAGAGGTGCCGCGCACGCTGCAGGAGCTGCGCGCGTGCCTCTGGTTCGAGCAACGCAGGTGGCGCTTCATGGGCCGTGAGCCGGACGCCGAGGGAATGCAGTACGCCGCAGCGCTGATCCGCGCGATGCGGGCGCAGTTCTAACCCAGCCCGGCAGTCGGCACGGCCGCAGTCACCCTCGCGCGATGACCTCGCGCGACGGGTCTGCGGCCGGATCGCCCTCGGGCAAGACGTCGTGTGCCCACTCGCTCTGCTTCCATTTCGGGACCGGCGTCTCGCACTCCGACTTCGGCACGAAACGTGAGCGGGCGACGAGCCTGTACTCGTGGATGTACCGCGGACAGTTGGGAAAGACCTCGGTGGCCGCAACCCGGACGACGAGTTGCGCCTCGGGATACGCCGGCAGGAGCGGATCGTCGTCGTCCACCGAGGCGACGCCGTTGAGGCGCAGGCGTTTGCGTCCTTCGAGGTCGATGAACAGCAAGCCGACGTTCTTCGTCTGCAGCAGGTTGCCGGCCGTGAGGTACATCCCGTTGCCGTCGTAGACCGGGAACGCGATCGTCCGCTCGTCCAGCACCCGAACGAAGCCCGGCTCGCCGCCCTTGTACGAGCTCTGCGGCTGTCCGTCCGCGTCCACCGTCGCGATGAAGAACATGTCGCGCGCCTCGATGAACGCGCGATCGTCGTCGTCGATGTGATCGCGCACGATCCGGTCTTCGATCCGATCCGCGAGCCGACGCGTGTCGAAGCGGTCCTGGAGCTCGCGGCTCTTGTCGTGGTACAGCCCCACGTTCTCGATCTTTTCAGGGAATGCTGACGACCACCAAACATTCGCCGGGCAGGATTTCTCTCAGCCGCACGACCGAGGAGGGCCGCTGCGGGGGCCGCGGCCCTTCTCCGCCGGCCCGCCGGACCGCATCGACGTCAGCCCGGTTGTGCTGAACGTTGCCAGCAGCTCGCGCCGACTGTGGACGCCGACTTTCTCGAAAATCGACTTCAGGTGATCTTGCACGGTGTACGGTGAGAGCCAGAGGTCCGCTGCCACCGCATTCGTGTCGAGCCCCGCGCAGACGGCCGAGAGGACGTCGCGCTCCCTGCGGGAGAGCCCGTACGTGCGACAGAGGCGGCCGAACGTCTCACCGGCCGTCGCGTCGCGGAAGCTGACCACGATCTCTCCCTCGGCTCGCCCTTCGAGGGGAGCGGCTTCGATCATTACCCAGCTGCCGTCGCTTCCCCGCTCGAGTGCACGTGCGACGCTCGAATTTCCCGATCGCACGAGCGTCGCCACCGGATACACCATGGCCGGGAAGATCCCGAAGCGGGCATAGACCTCTGCTCCCGGCAGGTGATCGATCCGGGCGCGCGCCGCCGCCGTCCATTTAACGACTTGCAGTTGACGATCGAGGACGAGCACGCCCGCGACACTGGCCGGCGCGGCCGTGCACGTTCGTTCGCCCCGGATGCTGCGCCGCAGCGCGGAGCCGAGAATCGGCCCGACGTCGGCGAGGAAATCGACGTCGGCTCGGGTGAACGGGCGATCGGTGCTGTCCCGGTAGGCCTTGACCCAACCCCAGCACCCAAACGCGTCGCGGCAGGCGACCGCCGCTTCGTCGCCGATGCCGACGCGCCGAAAGACCTCGTCCCAGCGCCGTGAGCGAGCGAGATCACCATGCGTCTCGGTGCTGAGGCTGCCCGCAGGCACCGATCGGCGGCCAAGCGTCCCCATCGTCGCGAAATCCTCACCCGCATACTCGAGCTCCAGCACGCGCGGAACGGCCGGCCCGTAGTCGTGTTCCGCCAGTGCGCCGAGTGGGATGAGCGTCTCAGGGTCGGCGAGCGGCCAGCACCAGCGATCGAAGCCGATCACATGCTGAAGCTCGCGAACTGCCTCATGCCGAATCGCCGCCACGTCCAGCCCCGAGGCGGCCAGCTGCTCGAGCCTCGCCCGGGATCGAGCACGCTCGCGGTCCGTGGCCACGCGACCAAGGATATGACTGTCGGCGCAAGATCCCAACTGTCTGGGATTGCTGGATCGCCTCATTCGCTCTCGAATTCGCGTACCACGAAAGGAGACGAATGGGCAAGCACATCAACAGGTGGAGAACCGGCGCGGGGATCGTGGCGACTGCGGCGATTGGCATCACCCTCTTCGCGGTCGGCGTCACGCCCGCAGCCGCCGACTATGGGCGAGGCGCCACATACCAGGTTGAGATCACGGTGAACGAAGGCGGCCCGGCCGGGGGTGGAATCTGGCTGTGGCTGGAGCTGACACCGTCGCCCGGATCCACGACGAGCGGCACCGGGGACTACGCCGGGTCCGACTGCGGTCACGGTCACGGAGCAGCCCCCGACAAGGGCGATGTCACCTGGTCGAGCTCGAACGGCACTCTGACGATCTCCGGCGTCGTGCTGAACGGGTTCGGGCCGCTCGGGCCAGTTCCCGTCACGATCAGCGTGCCCTCGGCCTACGGGCATTACGCGTACGCATCGAACGCGTTCGCCGCGATCTT
Source organism: Actinomycetota bacterium (assembly GCA_005885085.1). Taxonomy (GTDB): domain Bacteria; phylum Actinomycetota; class Thermoleophilia; order Gaiellales; family Gaiellaceae; genus 3-1-20CM-4-69-9. The sequence goes on from VAXY01000073.1 coordinate 13,078, forward strand.
CTCGGGTCTGCCGCCCTTCGTCGGCGGCGGTCGCGCACAGGTCCAGATCGCGCCATAGCGTTACGTTCACCGTTGTGCACAAGGCGCCGCTCGGCGCCTTGTGCGGGTCTAGGCGTAGGATCGCCACGTGGGCTATCACGTCGCCGACGCAGCGACGTTCGAGTGGGACGAGCGGCCGCCGGGCGTAGAGGGACAGCAACCGCGGCTGGCCGCGGACGTCACGAGCACGGCCGAGCTGAAGCATTCCCGCGGTCGGGTCTGGCGCTATCCCCCGGGAACGCGCGGACGCCGGCACGCCGACAAGGCACAGGAAGAAGTCTTCGTCGTCATCTCCGGGCAGTTGACGATGCTGCTCGGCGATCCGCCAGACCGGGTCGACGTGGGCCCGCAGAGCGTCGTCGCCGTCGAGCCCGGCACGCCGCTCCAGGCGCGCAACGAAGGCAGCGAGGAGCTCGTGCTGTATATCTACGGCGCGCCGCCCGAGCAGGAGGGCGCCGACTTCTTCGACGACCCGGGCGACCTCTAGCCCGATTTCTCCCAGACGCCGACGAGCTTCGTGCTCTCGCTCGTGAAGGGCTCGCCCTTCCAGCCGCTCCAGCGCTCGCGCAACGTCATCCCGGCAAGGCGCGCCATCAGGTCGAGCTCCGACGGCCACACGTAGCGGAACGGGATCGAGAACTTCCCGAACTTCCCGTCCACCTCGCGGTAGTGATGCGAGATCAGACCCTGGTTCGCGACGTCGTACTCGTCGAGCCCGAGGCGCGTCTCGCTGAAATGGAACGGACGGATCGTCTCGCCGAATGGCAGCCGCTGCAGATCGGGGAGGCCGACCTCGATCACGAAGCAGCCACCCGGCTCGAGGTGCGCCGCGACGTTCTGGAAGCACGCAACCTGCGCGTCCTGCGTCGTCAGGTTCATGATCGTGTTGCAGACCAGATATGCGAGCGTGAACGTGTCCTCGACGGTCGTCGTCGCGAAGTCACCGACCGTGACAGCGATCTCCTTCGCATCCGGCTTCGCGCGCAGCCGCGCGACCATCGCCGGGGAGAGGTCGATCCCGTGCACACGCAAGCCGCGCTGCGCCAGCGGGACCGCGACGCGGCCGGTGCCGATGCCCAACTCGAGCACCGAGCCGCCACGCGCGCGCCCGACCAGGAAATCGACGACGGGGTCGAGCACCGCCGGGTCGAACCCGTCGACCTCGTCGTCGTACCGGGCGGCGATCTCCTCGCCGAAGTAGTCGGTCGGCATGGACCTACGCGACGGCGGGCTCGCGAACACCTGCGCGCTCGAACGCGAGCTCGCCGTCCCGCGCGTCGACCCGCACCGTATCGCCGTCCGCAAACTCGCCTTCGAGCAAGCGGAGGGCAAGCGGGTTCTCGACCATGCGCTGGATCGCACGCTTGAGCGGCCGGGCGCCGTAGGTGGGATCCCAGCCGGCGTCGGCGAGCACCTGCTTCGCGTCGTCCGTCAGCTCGAGCTCGATTCCGCGCTCGGCCAGACGCCCGCGCAAACGCGCGAGCTGCAGCTCGACGATCTCGGCGAGCTGCTCCTTCGACAGCGCTCGGAACTCGACGATCTCGTCGATGCGGTTCAGGAACTCCGGCCGGAAGAGCTCGCGCATCTGCTCCTGCGAGCGCAGGTTGGACGTCATGATCAAGACCGTGTTGCGGAAGTCGACCGTGCGGCCGTGGCCGTCGGTCAGGCGGCCATCGTCGAGGATCTGCAGGAGCACGTCGAACACCTCGTTGTGCGCCTTCTCGATCTCGTCGAGGAGGATCACGGAATACGGCCGCCGGCGCACGGCTTCCGTCAGCTGGCCGCCCTCCTCGTACCCGACGTAACCGGGTGGCGCGCCGATCAGGCGCGCGACGGTGTGCCGCTCCTGGTACTCCGACATGTCGAGCCGCACCAGCGCGCGCTCGTCGTCGAACATGAACTCGGCGAGCGCCCGCGCGAGCTCGGTCTTGCCGACGCCGGTCGGGCCGAGGAAGACGAACGAGCCGATCGGCCGGTTCGGGTCTTGCAGTCCGGTGCGCGCACGGCGGAGTGCGTTCGCGACCGCCTCGACCGCTTCGTCCTGACCGACCACGCGCTGGTGCAGCCGTTCCTCCATGTGGATCAGCTTCTCGGTCTCGCCCTCGAGCAGCCTGTCGACCGGGATGCCGGTCCAGCGAGCGACGACCGCGGCGACGTCGTCCTCGTCGACCTCCTCCTTCACCATCGCCGTCTCGACACGCGCGTCGCGCTCCTCGAGCTCCTTCTCCAACGCAGGCAGCTCGCCGTGCCGGATCTCGGCGGCGCGGTTGAAGTCACCCGCGCGCTCGGCCCGCTCGTACTCCTGGCGCAGCTCGTCGATGCGCTGCGTGATCTCCTTGACGCGGTCGAGCGCCTCCTTCTCCTTCTGCCAGCGGGCCCGCAGGCCGTCGCGGCGCTCCTTCGCCTCGGCGAGCTCGCGTTCGAGCGGCTCGCGCACCTGCTTCGACTCCTTCGCCATCGCAGCGAGCTCGATCTCGAGCTGACGCACACGGCGCTCGGCCTCGTCGAGCTCGACCGGGCTGGAGTCGATCTCCATCCGCAGCCGCGACGCAGACTCGTCGACGAGGTCGATCGCCTTGTCCGGCAGGAAGCGGTCGGTGATGTAGCGGTCGGAGAGCACGGCGGCCGCGACCAGCGCCGCATCGCGGATGCGGACGCCGTGGTGTGCCTCGTAGCGCTCCTTCAGGCCCCGCAGGATCGCGATCGTGTCCGCGACCGAGGGCTCACCGACGAAAATCGGCTGGAACCGCCGCTCGAGCGCGGCGTCTTTCTCGATGTGCCGCCGGTACTCGTCGAGCGTCGTCGCGCCGATGCAGCGGAGCTCGCCACGGGCAAGCATCGGCTTGAGCAGGTTGCCCGCACTGACGGCGCCCTCGGCTGCGCCCGCACCGACGATCGTGTGCAGCTCGTCGATGAACAGGATGATCTGACCTGCCGCGGTCCTGATCTCATTGAGCACGGCCTTCAGCCGCTCCTCGAACTCGCCGCGGTACTTCGACCCGGCGACGAGTGCGCCGATGTCGAGTGCCCATACCCGCTTGCCCTTCAGGCCTTCGGGGACGTCACCGGCGACGATGCGCTGCGCAAGGCCTTCCGCGATCGCCGTCTTGCCCACGCCCGGGTCGCCGATCAGCACTGGGTTGTTCTTCGTGCGCCGTGACAGGACCTGGATCACGCGCCGGATCTCCTCGTCCCGGCCGATCACCGGGTCGAGCTTGCCGTCCTCCGCGGCGGCGGTGAGGTCGCGGCCGAACTTCTCCAGCGCCTGATAGGTCTCTTCCGGATCCTGTGACGTCACACGCTGTCCGCCGCGGGCCGACTTGATCTTGGCCTCGAGCTGATCTCGCGGGACGACGTCGAGCGCGAGCAGCAGGTGCTCCGTCGAGACGTAGTCGTCCTCGAGGCGGCGCGCCTCGTCGGCGGCCTGGTCGAGCACGCGGGAGAACGCCGCCGAGACACCCGGCTGCTGTTGGAGTCCCTGCACGGACGGCTTCCCGCGCAGCGCGGCCTCGGCCTGCGCGCGGAGAGCGGCCGCGTCGGAAACGAGCTGCTGCGGCAGCTCCTGGTCGAGCAGCGCCAGCAGCAGGTGCTCGGGATAGAGCTCTGGGTTGCCCATCCGGCGCGCGAGCTCTTGCGCGGCGGCGACGGCTTCCTGCGACTTGAGTGTCAGCTTGTTGAAGTCCATCTCAGTGCTTCGGGATCAGGTCGACGGGCGGCTTCCAGGGCACGAGCTCACGGCGGTAGTGGCGGTGGACCTCGTTGATGGCCTGGCGCATCTCGCGCTCCATCCGGTCGAGACGCCTGCGCATGCGCAGCAACTCGTCCTGCAGGCGGAGCACGTGCTCGACGCCGGCGAGGTTCAAACCGAGCTCGTTCGTGAGCCGCTGGATCAGCCGCAGCCGCTCGAGGTCTGCCTCCGAGTACAGCCTCGTGTTGCCGGCCGTCCGCTTCGGCCGGATCAGACCCTTGTTCTCGTAGATGCGCAAGGTCTGCGGATGCATGCCGACGAGCTCGGCCGCGATGGAGATCATGTAACGCGGGCGGGCGTCCATCAGTCCCGCTCCTCCCGGAACCTGCGCACGCGCTCGAGCCTGCGCCGCATCAGCACGTAGCTGGCGACGACGCCGACCGTGCCGACCGAGACGAGGATGAGCGTGGCGAGCTTCACGCGAACAACTCCTCCCGTGGGTCCTCGCGCGAGACCTTCTGCAGCTCCTCGAGCGCCTCGCGCTCCTTCTTCGTCAGCTTCTTCGGCACGGTCACGCGCAGCCGGGCGATCAGGTCGCCCTTACCGCCGCCCTTCAGCTTGGGCGCGCCGTGGCCGCGAATGCGCAGCTGCCGACCGTCCTGCGTGCCGGCGGGAACTTTCAGCGAGACGCGGTCGCCGTACGGCGTCGGCACCTCCACGGTCGCGCCGAGCGCGGCCTCCGCGTAGGTGACCGGCACGTCGACGACGAGATCGGCGCCGCGCCGCTGGAACAGCTTCGACGGCTGCACGCGCGTCACGACGAACAGGTCGCCGGCCGGACCGCCGCTCGCGCCGACCTCTCCCTTGCCCTTCAGCCGGATGCGCGTCCCGTCCTTCACGCCGGCGGGAACCTTCACGGTGTACGTCTTCGTGCGCACCTCGCGCCCGGTGCCCTTGCAGTTCCGGCACGGCTTCTCGACCACCGTGCCGTTGCCGCGGCAGCGCGGGCACGGCTCGGAGAGCGCGAACAAGCCCTGGCTCTCGGCGATCACACCGCGGCCGTTGCACTGCGGGCAGATGATCGGCGAGGTGCCGGGCTCGGCGCCGGTGCCGCCGCACTCGCGGCATGCGGTCGTCACCTGCACCGGAATCTTCGTCTCGAGGCCGCGCAGCGAATCCTCGAAAGAGACGTTGACGACCACCTCGACGTCGGCGCCGCGTTCCGGCTGGGCGCGGCGCGTGCCGGCGCCCCGACCCGCGCGGCCGCCGAAGAGCCCGCCGAACAGGTCGCCGAGATCGCCGAGGTCGTTGATGGTGAAGTTGCCGCCGCCGAAGTCACGCGGATCGAATCCCGGCCCCCGGCCTGGCCGCCGGCCGTCGGCACCGAACGTGTCGTACTGCTTGCGCTTCTCCGGATCGGAGAGCACGTCGTACGCGTTTTGCACCTCCTTGAACCTCTCCTCGGCGGAGGTGTCGCCCGGATTCTTGTCCGGGTGGTACTGGGAAGCGAGCTTGCGGTAGGCCTTCTTGATCTCGTCGGCCGACGCGCCCTTCTTCACTCCGAGCGTGTCGTAGAGCGTCGCCATGCGTTACGCCTCGTGGACCGGCGGCCCCGCGACGACGACTCGTGCGGGCCGCAAGACTTTGTCACCCAGCTTGTAGCCCTTCTGCACGACCTCGATCACCGACCCCTCTTCCTCGTCGGACGGCTGCGACAGCAGCGCCTCGTGGACGTGCGGGTCGAACCTGCCTTCGGTCTCGATCTCGGCGAGGCCTTCCTTGGTCAGCAGATCGGACAGCGAGCGGTGCACGAGCCGCACGCCGTCCTCGAGCTTCGCCTCTTCGTGCTCGGCCGCCGCCTCGAGCGCGCGCCCGAGGTCGTCGAGAATCGGGATCAGCTCCTTGACGAGCCGCTCGTTCGCCCGCTCGGTCAGGGCTGCGTTCTCGCGTGCGTTGCGCTTGCGGAAGTTGTCGAACTCCGCGGCGAGCCGCTGCAGGCGGTCGAACAGCTCGTCGCGCTCGGCCTGGAGAGCGGCGACGTCGTCGCCGCCGCTCCCGGTCTCCTCGGGACGTGTCTCAGGGACTGTCCCTGGGACATGTTCTTTTGCGACACGCTCGTCGGGCATTAGGCCTTCGGAGCCTCCTGCTCCTCGTCGATGACTTCGTAGTCGCCCTCTTCGACGACCTCGTCATCGGAGCCGCCGGTGCCGCCGTTGCCCTCGGCCGAACCCGTCGCGCCCTGTGTCTGCTGCTGGGCCGACGCGTAGACCGCCTCCGCCAGCTTGTGCGACGCCTCCTGCAGCGCGTCGGTCTTGGCGCGGATCTCGCCGACGTCGTCGCCCTCGAGGGCCTGCTTCAGCTCCATGATCCGGCCTTCGATCGTCGCCGCGTCCGACTCGTCGAGCGCGGAGCGGTGCTCTTTCAGCGAACGCTCCGTCTGATATGCGAGCTGCTCGGCGTGGTTCTTCGTGTCCGCGACCTCGTGGAGCCGTCGCGCCTCGTCGGCGTGCGCCTCCGCCTCGCGGATCATCTGCTGGACCTCGTCCTCCTTGAGGCCCGAGCCGCCCTCGATCCGGATCTGCTGCTGGTTGCCGGTGCCGAGGTCGCGCGCCGAGACGTTGATGATCCCGTTCGCGTCGATGTCGAACGAGACCTCGATCTGCGGCATGCCCCGCGGCGCCGGCGGGATGCCGACGAGCTGGAACTTGCCGAGCGTCTTGTTGAACGCGACCATCTCCGACTCACCCTGCAGCACGTGGATCTCCACCGACGGCTGGTTGTCCTCTGCGGTCGTGAACGTCTCCGACTTCTTCGTCGGGATCGTGGTGTTGCGCTCGATCAGCTTCGTGAAGACGCCACCCTTCGTCTCGATCCCGAGCGACAGCGGCGTGACGTCGAGCAGAAGGATGTCCTTCACCTCGCCCTTGAG
>VAXY01000194.1 GCA_005885085.1 Actinomycetota bacterium
CTCGGCTTCTCCAAGGCGAACCTGCAGTGGGTGATCAGCGCCTATGCGCTCGTCTTCGGCGGCTTTCTCCTGCTCGGTGGGCGTGCGGCAGACCTCCTGGGCCGCAGGCGCATGTTCCTCGTTGCAGTGGTGGTGTTCACCGTCGCTTCTCTGCTGGCCGGGCTCGCCTGGTCGGAGACGTCATTGATTGCGGCACGCGCCTTGCAGGGCCTGGGCGCCGCAATCATCACGCCGGCGGCGCTCTCGATCCTTTCGACCACGTTCACCGAAGGCCGTGAGCGCAACATCGCGCTCGGCGCATGGGGCGCGGTCGGCGGCTTCGGCGCCGCGGCCGGCGTCCTGCTCGGCGGCATCCTCACGGACGCGCTCAGCTGGTCGTGGATCTTCTTCGTCAACGTGCCGGTCGGCGTGTCGGCGTTCATCCTGGCGCCTCTGCTGCTCAAGGAGAGCCGCGACGCACACGTGAAGCGGTTCGACGTTCCCGGCGCCGTGTTCGTGACGAGCGGGCTGTCACTGTTCGTCTACGCGATCACGCAGGCCGGCCAGCACGGGTGGCTGGCGGGCGAGACGCTGTCGTTCTTTGCCGTCTCGCTCGTGTTGCTCGTCGGCTTCGTCGGCTGGGAGCTCCGTCATCCAGAACCCTTGATGCGCTTCGGGATCCTGCGCACGAAGACGATCGCGGGCGCAAACGTGGCCGGTTTCATCATGGGGACCGCGATGTTCGCGATGTTCCTGATGCTGACCCTGTACATGCAACAGGTGCTGGGCTACTCGGCGATGAAGACCGGCGTCGCGTACCTGGCCGTCGCCGGCACCGCGATCTTCACCTCCGCGATCGCCGCCCAGCTCGTGACCCGGATCGGCGTCAAGCCGGTGCTCGTCACGGGAATGATCGCGTTGACAGCCGGTCTCGTGTACTTCACGCAGGTCTCCGTCGGCGGCTCCTATCTCGGCGACCTGCTGCCCGGATTCCTTCTGATCGCGCTCGGCATCGGCTTCGCGTTCGTGCCGATCTCGATCGCGGCGCTGGCGGGCGTGCAGGCTGCGGAGGCCGGCCTGGCCTCGGGCCTGATCAACACCTCACAACAGATCGGCGGTGCTCTGGGAATCGCGGCGCTCTCGACGATCGCGACCTCGCGGACGGATCACGCGCTTGCGGGCGGCGCCACGCAGGCCTCGGCGCTCGTGACCGGGTTCCATGGGGCGTTCGTCGCGGGCGTGATCATCGCGGCGCTCGGGATCGTCGCTTCGCTGGCTCTCATCCGTCGGGACGAGCTCGTGCAGTCGGTCGACGATCTCGAGCCGGTGCTGGATCTAGCCGCGTAGGTGGTCCGGGGGAGGCCTCGCAAGGGCTAGGCCTCCCCCTCGGTCTGGGTCATACTCACCACCGATGGCCACAGCCGTCCTGACGGATTTCCGGCAACGCCATCGCGGCCCCGTGATCGACGCGGAGGACGCGGGCTACGACCCCGCGCGCCTCACGTTCAACGGGATGATCGACCGGCGTCCGGAGTTGATCGTCCGGCCGCTCGATGTCGACGACGTCGTCTCCGCGGTCTCGCTCGCCCGCGAGCGGGATCTGCCCGTCGCCGTTCGCGGTGGCGGCCACAGCGTCGCCGGCCACTGCATCGGCGAGGGCGGGCTCGTCGTCGACCTGAGGCTGATGCGCAGCGTCTCGGTCGACCCAGAGGCGGGGACGGCGACGTGCGGCGGTACCCCGCCTGCTTGCGTCACGGCCTTGCGACCCCGGGCGGAACCTTCGGTGACACCGGCGTCGGCGGGCTGACGCTCGGCGGCGGCATCGGCCACCTCATCGGCCTGCACGGACTGACGCTCGACAACCTGGTCGGCGCCACCGTCGTGACCGCCGGCGGCGAGGTCGTCCGTGCTGCCGAGGACGAGAATGCCGATCTCTTCTGGGCGCTCCGCGGCGCCGGTGGCAACTTCGGCGCGGTGGTCGATTTCTCGTTCCGGCTGCATCCGGTGGGCCTGCTCCTCGGCGGGTTGCTCCTCTACCGGCTCGCTGATGCCGCCGAGGTGGTCACGACGTGGCGGGAGCTGATGGCCGGAGCGCCGGACAACCTCGCCTGCTTCGCCGGCGTGATGCGCTCCGCCCTGCGTGATGAAGAGGGCGTTTTCATCTCGGTCGCGTACTTCGGCGACCCTGCCGACGGATATGAGGCGATCCAGGTGCTGATGGACGGTCCCGCGCCTGTTGCCGACGGGCTGCGGCCGATGTACTACGCCGAGCTGCAGGAGATCTTCGGACGGATGCCGTTCGGTCTGCGCAACTACTGGTCGGGACGCTTTCTGCGTGAGCTGCCCGACGAGCTGATCGAGCTCGCAGTTGCCCAGTTCGATCCCGAGCACGTGCGCGGCTCGATCCTGTTCGAGCCGTTCTACGGCGCGGCCAAGCGAGTCTCGCCGGAAGCGACAGCGTTCGCCGGGCGCGAGGCGAGCTACAACGCGACGTTCATCAGCTCGTGGACCGACCCCGGCGACGACGAACGCAGCATCGCCGTCGCGCGGAGCTTCTCCGCGGCAGCCGCGCCTTGGGCGATCGGCGGCGGATACATCAACTATGCGAGCGAGTCCGTCGGCGACGGGCTCGAGACGGAATACGGAGCGCAGCGCTTCGCGCGTCTACGTGAGATCAAGCGCCGCTACGACCCGGACAACCGCTTCCGCTTCAACCACAACATCTCTCCGGACTAGTCCGCGCAGTCTCGTACGCTTGTGCCGTGACGGTCTGCCCTAGTTGCGGGCATGAGAACCGGGCCGGCGCACGGTTCTGCGACTCGTGCGGATCGCCGCTGGTCGCGGCCGAGGTCCGCGAGCTGCGGAAGGTCGTCACGATCCTCTTCTGCGACGTGACGGGCTCGACGGCACTGGGAGAGCGTCTCGACGCCGAGTCGCTCCGGAGCGTGATGGAGCGTTACTTCTCAGTGGCGCGCGACGTGCTCGAGCGGCACGGCGGCACGGTGGAGAAGTTCATCGGCGACGCGGTCATGGCCGTCTTCGGAATACCACGCGTGCACGAGGACGACGCGTTGCGCGCCGCGCGCGCGGCCGACGAACTGCGCACCGAGATCGGCGTTCTGAGCGCCGCGTTGCGGGAGGAGTACGACACCGAGCTTCAGGTTCGGATCGGGGTCAACACCGGCGAGGTGGTCACGAGCGAAGGAGGCACGCTTGCGACCGGGGACGCGGTGAACATCGGCGCCCGGCTGGAGCAGGCAGCCCAGCCGGGGGAGATCCTCGTCGGCGAAGAGACCCGCCGGCTCGCCGCGGACGCGCTCGAGCTGGAGGCGGTGGAGCCTGTCGAGGCGAAGGGAAAATCGAATCGCCTCATGGCATACCGCCTGCTGGGAGTGCGCACGGACGCTCCGGCGTTTGCGCGCCGCTTCGATACGCCATTCGTGGGACGCCAAGGCGAGCTCGCCCAGCTGCGGCAGGCGTTCGAGCGGGCGCTGCGCGATCGTGCGTGTCACCTCTTCACGCTGCTCGGGCCGGCGGGGATCGGCAAGTCGCGGCTCACGCAAGAGTTCCTGGCGGAGAACGAGGACGCGCTCGTCTTACGGGGCCACTGTCTGTCGTACGGCGAGGGGATCACGTACTTCCCGCTCGTGGAGATACTCGAAGCGCTCGCCCTCGACGAGGAGGCGAGCGCGCTGTTGCGGCAGGACGCCGAGGCTCGGTCGATGCTGAACGCAGTCACGGCCGCGGCAGGCCTCGCCGACGCGCCGACGGTGTCGCGGGAGGACACGTTCCACGCGGTGCGCACCTTCTTCGAGCGACTGGGCCGGAGGCGACCGCTGATCGTCGTCCTGGATGACCTGCACTGGGCGGAGGAGACGTTCCTGGACCTGGTCGAATACCTGGCCGACTGGAGCCGGGATGCGCCGATTTTCCTCCTCTGTCCGGCGAGACCCGACCTGCTCGACGCACGGCCGACGTGGGCGGGCGGGAAGCTGAACGCGACGACTACGTTGCTGGAGCCGCTCTCCGAGGAGGAGGCGGAGACGCTGATCGACAACCTGCTCGCAGGGGTTAGCCTCTCCGATGCGGTGCGCGTGCGGATTTCCGACACCGCCGAGGGCAATCCGTTGTTCGTCGAGCAGATGCTCGCGCTCATCGCGCAGAACGGCCACGGTGGCGAGATCGAGGTGCCGCCGACGATCCAGGCCCTGCTCGCCACGAGGCTCGAGCAGCTCCCGGTGGTGGAGCGAGTCGCCGCGGAGCGCGCTTCCGTGATCGGAAAAGAGTTCTGGCGCGCGGCGCTGGTCGAGATCGGCGGGGACGCTTCGTCCCTGCCCGCGCTCATCCGCAAGGAGCTGATTCGTCCGCACATGTCGCCGGTCTTCCCGACGGATGACGCCTTCCGCTTCCGGCATCAACTCATCCGCGACGCGGCGTACGACGGGATGCCGAAGGAACTACGGGCGGAGCTGCACGAGGGTTTCGGCCGCTGGCTCGAGACGAATCGAAGCGAGTACGACGAAATCGTCGGCTACCACTTCGAGCAGGGCTACCGGCTGCGGACAGAGCTGGGCTCGATGGATGCCAAGGCGAGCGAGCTCTCCGAGCGCGCCGGCGCGTTGCTCGGGCGCGCCGGCGAGCGTGCTTACGACCGCGGTGACACGCCGGCGGCCGTGAACCTGCTTACCCGCTCCGCAGGCCTCCTGCCGGAGTCGGACGAGCGTCGTCTGGCTCATCTCATCCGCCTCGGATACGCCCTCTTCGACGCGGGGCAGCTCGAGTCTGCAGCGGTGACCTTCGAGCGTGCGATCGCAGACGCCGAGCGCGCAGGCGCCGCGGCGATCGTCTCGCGGGGGTCGATCGGCAGCGTGCTCGTCGACACGCTCAAGGGCGGCGGCTTCGAGGAACCGCTCGCGCTCGTGGAGGCTCAGCTCGCGCAGCTCGAGGAACACGGCGACGATGTGGGCCGGGCCGAAGGCTCGTACGTGGCCGGACTGCTCATGAGCTGGCTCGGCAGGTCCGAGGAAGCGAATGCGGCGTTCGAGGGGGCGGTGACGCGGGCGGAGCTTGCAGGTGACCGGAGACTTCAGCTCTTGCCCATGGGCGCGAAAGTCCTGATGAACTCCTGGGGCTACCTTCCGGTCGAGCAGGGTTTGAGGAACTGCGACGAGCTTCTGGTTCGGCATCGCACCACCTCCGTCGAGCCGTGGATTCGCACTGCGCGGGCGCTGTACCTGGGGCTCGACGGTGACCATGGCGGGGCGAGAGTCGAAATGCAGCGTGCACGAGAGCTCTACCTCGAATACGGGAACGAGCTGCTTGCGGCCGCTTCAAGCCTCAGCTCTGCCTATCTGGAGACCAATGCCGGACGCCCGGACGCCGCGGAGAGCATTGCTCGCGCCGGCGCAGAACGACTGCAGCAGTTCGGTGAACAGGGGTTTTACTCGTCGACGATCGGCATGCTCGCCGAGGCGCTCTACCGCCAGGGTCGCTACGACGACGCCGACCAGTGGGCGCATGCGATTGCCGAGGTCGCCATGGAGAACGACTACGAACCACACACGACGAAGCCAAGGCGCTCGTCCGCGTCGCTGCCGAAATGGCGAGTGCGACGGACTCACATCTGGTGATCGGCGATACGTGTTCAGATCTGGCGGAAGTCCTCGAGCTGGCCGGGGAGAAGTCCGAAGCGCGAGCGGCCTTCGAGCAGGCACTCGCGGCGTACGAGCACAAAGGTGCCAGGTGGCTGGTCGACGTCACTCGGCGCCGGCTCGACGAGCTCGCCGGGTCGACGGGATAGCTGGTGCCCAGGGCGCGAACGTCTACAGCTCACGTCGCAGCTCGGGGCTGCACAGGGGAGACGTCACAGCTCCGAGGGAACCCTGGGCAGACGTTCCTTCGACTTTCGCAGCCGGCTTCCTTGGGCGCAACTTACGCCGGGCTCGTTAGCTCCGCCGCCGCCGTCGGCGAAATCCGCCGCGGCGCGCCGTTCGCCCCTGCATTGCAGTCTCCTCGAGGCTGCTCCCTGCGCCGAGCACGACGCATTCGAGTGGAGAGTCGGCGATCAGCACAGGCAGGCCGGTCTCGGAGCTGAGCAGCTGATCGACGCCGCGCAGCAGTGCGCCGCCGCCCGCAAGCACGATCCCGCGGTTCGCGACGTCGCTGGCAAGCTCCGGCGGCGTGGATTCGAGCGCCCGCTTGACGGTGTCGACGATCGTCTCGAGCGGCTGCGCGATCGCGGCCCGCACCTCGCTCGAGTCGATGGTCGTCCGTCTGAGCAAGCCGGTGATGCGGTCGCGCCCGGCGACGTCCGTCTCGATCTTCTCCGGTAACGGCCACGCCGCGCCGCAGGCGATCTTGGCCGCCTCGGCAGTCTCGGGTCCGATCAGGAGGTGGCCGTTCGCATCAACGTGGCGCACGAGTGCTTCGTCGAGCTCGTAGCCGCCGACGCGTACCGATTCCCAGACGACGATGCCTCCCAGGGAGAGGACGGCCACCTCGGTCGTGCCGCCGCCGATGTCGACGACCATGCTTCCCTGCGCTTCAGCGACCGGGAGGCCCGCTCCGATCGCGGCCGCCATCGGCTCCTCGATCAGAGACACCCGCCGCGCGCCGGCGGCGAGCGTCGCCTCCTCGACGGCGTTGCGCTCGACGTCGGTGATGCCGCTCGGAACGCAGAGTACGACGCGTGAGAACGAGAGACCGCCGCCCCCGACCCTGCGGATGAAATAGCGAAGCATGTCGGCGGTGATGTCGAAATCCGCGATGACGCCGTGCCGCAGCGGGCGAATCGCCCGAATCGTGGCCGGCGTGCGGCCGATCATCCGTTTTGCGTCCTCCCCGACTGCGTGCACGCGGCCGCTCGCCTCGTCGATCGCTACGACCGAGGGTTCGAAGACGGCAATGCCCTCGCCGCGTACGAACACGAGTGTGTTCGCCGTGCCGAGATCGATGGCCAGCTCACGGCCTCGTTGGAAACGGCGTTGACGCACAGGGCCCCGCTCAACAGTAGCCAGGCTTCAGCGGGCGGGCGCCGTCATCCGCTCGGACGAGTCCGGCTCGTTCTCGCGGCCGAGGCGCTCCTCCGGCGTTGGGAGTACTTTCAGACCGTGAGCAGACTCTGGTCGCTGGCACGGCGCCACTGGTTCGACGTGCTGATCGTTGCCGGGATTGGGATTTCGGTTGTTGGCTCCATCCTGGGTCAGAACCACCGAGACGGACCCGGTGGGCCCGCATGGGTCGACGTGATCCTGGCAGTGACGATCCCCGCGCCGCTGTTTCTCCGCAGGCGCTTCCCCTTCGGAGCCCCTGTCGCAGTCGGCATGGCCGTTGTCGTTGCTTCGTTC
>VAXY01000190.1 GCA_005885085.1 Actinomycetota bacterium
GCCGACAGAGGTTGCGATCGCGTTCGCGGTGTCGTGAAAGCCGTTCGTGAAGTCGAAGCCGAGGGCGATCGCGACCACGACGACCAGTAGGGCGTCGTTCATCGCCTAGCGGTTTTTGACGAGAATCGCTTCCAGCACGTCGGCGGCGTTCTCACACGCGTCGACGGCCTCTTCGAGCTGTTCGTGAATGTCTTTCCAACGGATGATCGCGATCGCGTCGTCCTCCGTCTTGAAGAGCTGCGAGACCGCCTCCCGGTTCAGCCGGTCACCCTCGTCCTCCAGATCACGGAGCTCGTTCAGCTGCCTACCTGCGTCCTTGAAACCGTCGACACGCTCGACCGCCTCGCGCAGCTTCTCGGTCGAGCGCAGAATCACCTGTGCCTGGTCCTTCGCGGCCGGACGGATCTCGGCAACGCCGTAACCGGCGATGTTGCCGGCCGCCTCGTCGATGTGATCGCAGATGTCGTCGAGGGCGCTCGAGAGCTGATACATGTCGTCGCGGTCGAAGGGCGTCACGAACGTCCGGTTGAGCAGGTCGACGAGCTCGCGCGTCAGGCGGTCGCCCTCGTGCTCGAGCTCTTTGATGTCACGCAGCAGACCTCCGTCGCGCGGGAACTCCTCGAGCAACTGCACGAGCAAGCGAGCGATCTCGACAGCGTTGCGCGCCGCCCGGCTGTAGAGCACAAAGAACTCACGCTTCTGCGGAACAAGAGAGATCCGCGCCATGACGGCAGGAGTTTGTCAGGCTTCGCGGGGCGAGGGGTGCGAGGCGTCGGTGAACTCGCGGAATTCGGCCGTGAGCAGGTACGCGGTCTGCTCGCCGATGTCGACTGCATGGTCGCCGATGCGTTCGAGCGCCCGCGAGACCACCACCATGCGCAGCCCGTACTCCCGCATCTCAGGATCTTCGCCCAGCTCGAGGATCCGCTGGACAACGCGCCGGTTGGCGCGGTCGATCAGCTCGTCGAGGTCGACCAGCGACTCGGCGCCTGCGAGATCGCGGTTGCCGAACGAGTCGAGCGCGATCCGGATCATCTCCTCGCACCGCGACCCCATCTCCTCGAAGCCCTCGACAAAGCGCGGGCCGGGGTCGACCTCGGGCACCAGCTTCGACAGCTTCGCGACCGTCACGCAGTAGTCCGCCATCCGCTCGAGGTGAAGATTGATGTGCAGGATCGCGAGCACGAGCCGGAGATCGCTCGCCACCGGTGTCTGACGGGCGAGCAGCAGCTGGATCCCTTCTTCGATCCGGACGTACCGTTCGTCGACGTCGTCGTCGAACGCGATCACTTCGTCTGCGAGCTCCTCGTCACGCTGCTCGAGCGCGTTGATCGCGCCGCGCAGCGCGCGGAGAACGAGAGCGCCTTCCTCCTGCAGCGTCGCTTCGAGCAGGTCGAGCTCTTCCTGGAACGTCGTTCTCATCCGAACCGGCCGGTGACGTAGTCCTCCGTGCGGCTGTCGGACGGGTTCGTGAAGATCTTGTCGGTCGTGTCGTACTCGACGAGGACGCCTGTGCGTCTGTTATCGCCGACCTCGAGCGAGAAGAACGCGGTGAGGTCGGCGACGCGGGCGGCCTGTTGCATGTTGTGTGTGACGATGACGAGCGTGTAGTCCCGTTTCAGCTCGTGCATGAGCTCCTCGATCGCGGATGTCGCGATCGGATCGAGCGCCGACGCCGGCTCGTCGAGCAGCAGCACTTCCGGCTCGATCGCGATCGCCCGCGCGATGCAGAGACGCTGCTGCTGTCCTCCAGAGAGCGAGAGAGCACTCTTCTTCAGACGATCCTTGACCTCGTCCCACAGGGCCGCGCCCGTCAGGGCCTTTTCGACTCGCTCGTCGAGATCTTTCTTCATGCCGAGGACGCGCGCGCCCCAAGCGACGTTGTCGTAGATCGACTTTGGGAAGGGGTTCGCGCGCTGGAACACCATCCCGATCCGGCGGCGCACCTCGACCGGGTCGACGCCGTCGGCGTACAGGTCCTGGCCGCGGTAGACGATCTTTCCGTCGATGCGTGTGCCTGGAACGAGATCGTTCATGCGATTCAAGCAGCGGATGAAGGTGCTCTTCCCGCAACCCGATGGGCCGATCACCGCTGTGATGAGGTTTCGGTAGACATCGAGGTCGACACCGCTGATCGCGGTAACGGGCCCGTACGAAACGCTCAAGTCGTGTATGCCGAAAACGACCTCGCGCTGGTCAGGCATCGGCGCCCTCCGCTGTTGAGCGATCTCGACCGGCGCCACGTCGATCGGAATCGTAACCGCGCCCGCCCTCATCGTCCGAGCTTTCTCCTGGAACGGGCGAGCAACCCCCTTGCGGCGAGGCTCGCAAGCAGCACGAACCCGATCAGCACGACGGCCGCGGCCCAGGCGTCCTGGTGAAGCGCGGTATCGGGTTGCTCCGAGTAGATGAAGATCAGCACCGGGATGTTCGCCATCGAGTGCGTGACGTCCGTCGAGACCGTGCTCGAGAAGATGGAGCTCGTGAACAGGAGAGGTGCTGTCTCGCCGGCCGCACGAGCGACGGCGAGGACGGTCCCCGTGACGATTCCGCCGAGGGCCGTCGGGAGGATGACGCCGAGCACCGCGCGCCACCGACTGACGCCGAGCGCCAGGCAGCCCTCGCGCAGCGCGCTCGGGACGAGCAACAGAACCTCCTGCGCCGCCCGCGCCACGAGCGGCAGCATCACGATGGACAGTGCGACGGAGCCTGCAAACCCGCTCTGCTGATGTCCGACGACGAGCAGGCCGTAGACGAAGACGCCCACGACTATCGTTGGTAGGCCGGCCAGAACGTCGACGATGACCTGGATCGTGAGCGCCACAGGCTTCCGGGCGAACTCGGTCAAATAGATCGCGATCAGCACCCCCACGGGAACCGCGATTCCCGTCGCCACGCCGACGATGAGCGCCGTCCCGACAATCGCGTTCGAGATCCCACCCCCCGGGCCGCCGAATAGATTCGGCCTCGCCGTCAGGAAGTGCCAGCTCAAGGATGGCGCTCCTTTCCGCACGACGGAGACGACCACGATGATGAGCACGGTGACGGCGAGCAGCGCGGCGAGTGTGCCGAGCGATTCCATGATCCTGTTCACGATTCGCCGCCGGCGCAGCCTGCCACCGGGCCGGAGGTCGACGTGTGGGCTCAGGGCGTTCACGCGCGGCCCGCCGAGCGAACCGGATCGAAGCGCCGGATGATCACCTGCGCGATCACGTTCACGACGAGCCCGATCACGAGCAGGATTGCAGCGAGGTAGATCAGCGACGACGCCTCGACCCTCGTCGACGCACTCTGATAGTTCCCGGCGACCTTGCTCGCAAGCGTGTCCGCGGGCGCGAACCACGAGGCGTTGAATCGCGTCGCTCCGCCGATCACCTGCGTGACGGCGATCGCCTCGCCGAGCGCGCGGGCGAGCCCGAGAATCATCGCCGCGGCGATGCCCGAACGAGCGGACGGCAGGATGACTCCTCGCACCATCTCCCACCTCGTTGCACCGAGCGCGAGCGCACCTTCCTCGAGCTCGTTCGGGACGCTGAGGAAGAGCTCGCGGCTGATGCTCGAGATGATTGGCACGATCATGATGGTCAGGATCACGATCGCGGTGAGCATGCTCAGGCCGTTTTGACCGACCTGACCCGCGAACATCGGCGTCCAGCCGAGCGTGTCGTGAAGCCATGGGTCGACGTGAGCGGCCATGAACGGACCGAGGACGAGAATGCCCCAGAGGCCGAGCACGACGCTCGGAATCGCTGCCAGCATCTCCACGAGTGAAGCGATCAGCCCCCGGATGCCCCGTGGCGCAAGCTCGCTGAGGTAGAGCCCGATCGCAATCGAGAGCGGCGTCGCGACCAACAGCGCCACGAAGGAGCTGACGGCCG
>VAXY01000002.1 GCA_005885085.1 Actinomycetota bacterium
CATCCCGAAGCAGACGAGCAAGGCTGCGGACTTGAAGAAGTTCGTGCGCTGGGCATTGACGAAAGGCCAGACAGACGGTCCCAAGCTGCTCTTCCAGCCGATTCCGAAGGTCGTACTCAAGGCCTCCCTGAAGACGCTGAACCTGGTGCACTCCTAAAACGACAACGCACGGTGAAGCCGTGACCAGGCCCGCCGGTCGCCTCCACCTCGCCGCCGGCCGCCACGACCACGTGCTTCACGATCGCGAGACCGAGGCCCGTGCCCCTCGAGGCGCGGGCCCGGTCGCTGCGATAGAAGCGCTCGAAGACGCGGGAGAGCTCGTCAGGCTCGAGCCCACGTCCGTCGTCGGCAGCCTCGAGCAGGTGCGGGCGCGCCGAAAGCGTCAGGGTCGCTCCGGGCCCCGCGTAACGGATCGAGTTCTCGGCCAGGTTCTCGACGACGATCTGCAACATGCGCCGTCGCAGCGGCAGCTCGACGTCGGGCCCGGCCTCGACCCGGATCGTCACGTCGGCACGCTCCGCGCTGTCGGCGAGCCTGTCACGCACCTCTTCCAGCACCGGCAGCGCCGACGTCGAGCCAAGAGCCACGACCTCGCGCCCGCTTTCGAGCTCGGACAGGAAGAGGACGTCGTCGACGAGCTCGCTCATCTCCTCGACCTCCTCCCGCGCCTGCGCAAGCAGTGCGTCGCGGTCCGCGCCGGGCAGAGAGGCCGAATCGAGCAACGCAAGCAACCGCGCGAGAGGGGTGCGCAGCTCGTGGGACACTGCGGCCGTGAACCCCACGCGCAGCTCCTGGTAGGCCCGTGTCTCCTCCTGCATCCGAGACGAGTATGGCCAAGGTCCTGATCGTCGAGGACGATGCCGTGATCGCGGACGGGATGGCGAAGCACCTTGCCGCAGCCGGCTTCGACCCGATCGTCGTCGGCAAGGGCGACCAAGGGCTGGCCAGGCTCCGCTTCGAACGGCCTGACGTGTGCGTGCTCGACCTGATGCTTCCGGGACGCGACGGCTGGAGTGTGATCGAAAGCGCGCGCGCCGAGGGCATCCCCACGCCGATCGTGGTCGTCAGCGCCCGCGGAACCGAGCACGACCGCGTGCACGCGCTGGAGATCGGCGCGGACGACTATCTCGTCAAACCCTTTTCGATGAACGAGCTCGTCGCCCGCGTCCGTGCTGCTTCGCGGCGCGCGCTCCGACGCGACGACGCTGCGCGCGGCGACCCGATCGACATCGAGGAGCTGCGGATCGATCCACGCGAGGTTCAGGCCTTTGTCGACGGGGAGAGCGCAGGCCTGACGCCGACCGAGTTCCGATTGCTCTACCAGCTCGCGCTCGACCGTGGCCGGGTCGTCACGCGGGACGAGCTGCTGCAGAAGATCTGGGGCCGGCGCGAGACCCATCGCGACCGTACCGTGGACGTCTTCGTCCGGCGCCTCCGAGACAAGATCGACCGGCGCGCCACGCGCCACACCTTCATCCAGACCCGCTACGGAGTCGGTTACCGGCTGGAGCCGGTCGTCAAAGATCGAACTGCTGGGGTCTGACCCGGAAGGGTCAGACCCCAGAATTTGGAGTAAGCGTCGCGACCGTCCGGCGGCCCTCCACTTCGTAGATCACGTCGACGGTCTCGTGCTTGCGGTAGGTGCCGGCGACACCCAGCAGCATCGAGAGCCAGCGGATCGGGCCGAGCCGCCCTTCCTGGGCGAGGGCGCGGCGAAAGAGGAGCTCGTCGCCCAGACGGTCGAAGTCACGCCCTGGCTGCTGCCGGATCCCGTTCACGTACACCTCGTAACTAGCTCCGACGCCTGCCGGTAGCCGGACGCGTGACGTGTCCATCCGCCGTAGGATGCCACCGCCGGTGAGGCGCAAGACCTTTCTCCTCGTGCTTGCTCTCGGCGCCGCGCTGGCGTTCGCGGCCGTCGCCTACGCGGGCAACGGCGGCTTCGCCCCCGAGACACCGCACTCGCCGAACGCCTCGCGCATCAACGACTCGTACAAGTGGATCGCGATCTTCGCAGCCTTGATCCTGATCGTGGTCGAGGGCTCGCTGCTCTGGTTCGTCTTCCGCTACCGGCAGCGCCGCCGGCCGCGCGCCGCCGAGGGCCCGCAGATCCACGCGCATACCCGCCTCGAGCTGATCTGGACGGTGATCCCGGTGCTGATCCTCGCCGCCATCGCCTCGTTCCTGTTCTACGAGCTGCCGGGGATCAAGAACGTGCCGTCCGCGAAGGCCGAGGGTGGGCCGCTGCGGATCAAGGTCGACGCGCACCAGTTCTACTGGCAGTTCACGTATCCGAACGGCGCGGTGTCGATCGACGAGCTCCATGTCCCGGTGAACCGAACCGTGCGCGTCGACATCACTTCCCACGACGTCGATCACAGCTGGTGGATCCCCGAGCTTGGGGGGAAGTTCGACGCGATTCCGGGCCAGCGCACGCACACCTGGTTCAAGGCCGACCGGCTCGGTTCGTACCGCGGCCGCTGCGGCGAGTTCTGCGGTGTCTTCCACGCGGAGATGCGCGCGTTCGTGATCGCCGAGTCGAAGCAGGAATACAGCTCCTGGGTCGGGGGAGTGTCGGCCCAGGCGCTCGGCCGCGGCGAGTGGGAAGGCGTGTGCGCGAAGTGCCACGGACTTCAGGGACAAGGCGGTTACGGGCCGGCGATCGCGAACAGCGCCCTGCTGACCCAGGCCCAGAGCCTGCGGCAGCTGCTGCTGAACGGACAGAACCGGATCAAGCCGATCGCGAACTACATGCCCCCGGTCGCCCGCGGCTGGACCGACCGGCAATTCACCGCGCTGCTCGCCTACTTGAAGCAGAACGTCTACAAGAAGGCTGCGAGTGGCGGCTAGAGCCGTGACCTATCGCGCCGACTGGCGGCGCGGGCGCGTCGCGAGCTGGGTCACGACCGTCGACCACACGCGGATCGGTCTGCTCTACATCGGCACGTCACTCGCCTTCTTCGCCGCCGGCGGAATCCTTGCCCTGCTGATGCGCGCGCAGCTTGCGCAGGCGGACGAGCACTTCGTCACCCGCAACACGTACAACGAGCTGTTCACGATCCACGGCACGACGATGATCTTCCTCTTCATCGTCCCGTTCTGGGCCGGGCTGGCGAACTACCTCGTCCCGCTGATGATCGGCGCCCGCGACATGGCGTTCCCGCGGCTGAACGCGCTCTCGTACTGGCTGTTCCTCTTCGGCGGGGTGACGATGTTCCTCAGCTTCTTCGCGTCGGGTGGTGCGTCGAAGTCCGGCTGGTACGGCTATCCACCGCTGTCGGAAAAGCTGTTCTCACCAGGGAACGGGCAGGACCTCTGGATCCTCTCGCTGCACCTCGTGGCGCTGTCGTCGCTCGCCGGCGCGATCAACTTCATCTGCACGATCCACAACATGCGCGCGCCCGGTATGAGCTGGATGCGCATCCCGCTCTTCGTCTGGTCGATCGAGGTCTACTCGATCCTGCTCGTGATCGTCCTCCCTGTGATCAGCGCCGGGCTGACGATGCTGTTGCTCGACCGCCAGGTGGGTACGCACTTCTTCCTGCCCGACCAGGGTGGCAACGCTGTCCTCTACCAGCACCTGTTCTGGTTCTTCGGACATCCCGAGGTCTACGTGATCATCCTGCCCGCGATGGGTGTGCTCTCCGAGGTGATCCCCGTGTTCTCGCGCAAGCCGATCTTCGGGTACAAAGCGATCGCGTTCTCGACGGTCGCGATCGGCTTTTACTCGATGCTGGTGTGGGCGCACCACATGTTCAGCGTCGGGCTGCCCAACTTCCTCAGCGTCTTCTTCATGCTCTCCTCGATGGTGATCGCCGTGCCGACCGGCGTGAAGATCTTCAACTGGATCGCGACCACGTGGCGCGGCAACCTGATCCTCGACACCGCGATGCTCTGGGCGCTCGGTTTTATCGCCGTGTTCACGGTTGGCGGCCTGTCCGGCATTTTTCTCGCCGCGTTCCCAGTCGACTGGCAGGTGACGGACACCTACTACGTGGTCGCCCACATGCACTACGTCATGTTCGGCGGTGGCGTCTTCGGCGCGTTCGCGGCCCTTTTCTACTGGTGGCCGAAGCTGTTCGGACGGTTGCTGGACGAGCGGCTCGGGAAGATCCAGTTCTGGCTGGTGTTCGTCGGCTTCAACCTCACGTTTTTCCCGCAGCACATGCTGGGCCTGCTCGGGATGCCGCGGCGGAACTTCACCTACAGCGAGCACGGCCTGATCCAGCTGTACAACCTGCTCTCGAGCATCGGCTCCGGTGTAATGGCGATCGGCATGCTGCTGTTCGTGATCAACGTCGTGAAGACGCAACGCTCGGGCGTCCGGGCCGCCAACGACCCGTGGCTCGCCGACACGCTCGAGTGGTACACCACCTCGCCGCCGCCGGCGTGGAACTTCGAGCGTGTCCCGTACGTGACGAGCGCGCGGCCGTTGCGCGACCTTCGCCGGAGACTCTCAAGTGCCTAGTCCGTGGCTCAGGCTGACCGCGCTCTTCGCCTCCGGCGCGGTGCTGCTGGCGGTCGTCAGCGGCGCGGCCTCGCTCGGCGCCGCCCACCGGGTCCTAGCGGCCCTGGCGCTGCCGCCCTTGGTCGCGCTCGTCGTCGCCGCGCGGCTCGCGCATGGGCGGCTGCTGGCACCGGCGCTCGCGGCGCTCGCCTCATTCGGCGTCGCCGCGCTCGTCACCGCGCGCGGCTTGCACCTGGCGTTCTCGGCCGTGGCTTTCGCGGCGACGCTGATCCTGACTGCGGCGACGTACCGCGGCGCACCGGCACCGCGCGCAGCCTGGCGCGACTACGTCACCCTGATGAAGCCCCGGATCATGTCGCTCCTGCTGATCACCGCTCTCGGCGCGATGTTCGTCGGGGCGAAAGGTGCGCCCTCCGCCTGGCTCGCAGTCGTCACGATCGCCGGCCTCGCGCTCGCCTGCGGTGGGGCCTCCGCCCTCAACCACGTGCTCGACCGCGACATCGACAGGCTGATGGGAGCGCGTACCCGGGCTCGACCGCTCGCCGCCGATCGGATGCCGGCGTCGCATGCGCTCGAATTCGGTCTGACGCTGTCGGCTTTCTCGTTCGTCTTGCTCGCGTCGCTCGTCAACGTCCTCACCGCGACGCTGGCGCTCGTCGGCAACCTCTTCTACGTCCTCGTCTACACCCGCTGGCTCAAGCGCAGCACGCCGCAGAACATCGTCATCGGCGGCGCCGCCGGCGCCGTGCCGCCGCTCGTCGGCTGGGCCGCGGTGACCGGGAACCTGACGCTACCCGCGCTGTGGCTGTTCCTGATCGTCTTCTTCTGGACGCCGCCGCATTTCTGGGCACTCGCGTTACTGATCCGGCGGGACTACGAGGCGGCGCGCATCCCGATGCTGCCGGTCGTGCGCGGCGTACGGGAGACGACGCGCCAGATCGTGCTGTACGCACTCGCCCTCGTCGGGATGACAGTGGTCCCGGTCGCCTGGGGAACGCTCGGCGCGGTCTACCTCGGCGCCGCGCTCGGTCTTGGCGCCGCGTTCGTGCTGCTCGCCCTGCGCCTCCGACGCGAGACAACGCCGCGGCACGCGTCACAGCTCTTCCACTACTCGCTCCTCTATCTCGCGCTGCTGTTCGTGGCCATGGCCCTCGACCCGCTGGTGTCATGACCGAGCGAGAACTCGAGCCCCCACCGCCGCGCACGACGAGCGAGCCCGTCGAGGCGACCCCCGAGGTGGCCCGGAAGAACGTGCTGCTCGGCCTCGCCCTACTCGGAATCGCACTGCTGATCGCCGCCGGCGCGGTCGGCGTCTCGCTGATTTACCTCCAGTTCGACTAGGAACCGGGAGTGACAGCGCTATTTCCGCTCCCGAGGACGCCTCAGCGCGCCGGACAGCGTGGCCCGGCGGCCCGTGCTTCGCTCCGTTAGAGGTTCTTCTGACTAAAGCCAAAGGCTCAGGAGGCCGATTGCCCCCTCATGAGGCGTCCTCGGACCCTGGCTGCGCTTGCCCTTGTCCTGCTTGCGGCGGGCCTCGCCGTGGGCGTGCCGAGCGCGTCGGCGATCGATCCGTTCCCGACGCTCGGGGTCGCGACCCTTTCGAGCGACAACTTCACGGTGCACTACTCGCGGGACGATCTCGACACGACCTGCTCGAACTACATCACCCAGCAATGGGCGGGCGATGTCCTCGGCATGCTCGAACGGGCTCGCAGCGTCTACGCCGGGATGGGCCTGAGCTTTCCGTCGCCCGTGCCCGACACGGACGCGCACGTCCACGTCTCGATCGACGACCTGACTCAGGTCTGCGTGCCGTACGGCGCGGTCCCGATCGGCACACCGGTGCCGTATAGCCGCTGGGACGCCCTGCTCGAGCCGATCGCGGTTCCCGGCGCCGACAACATCCATCTCGACGCCACCAAAGGCCTGACCTATCCCGTGATCGCGCACGAGGTGTTCCATCTCGTCGAGGACGCGATGGTTCCCGACGTCGACCCGTGGCTGCAGGAAGGCAGCGCCGAATGGGCCGCCGTGCGCGCCAACCAGGATGCCGGCGGCACCGAGGCGAACCCGGACCGGACGCTCGACTGCGTCGGCTCCGAGTGCGGCGACACCGAGTACGACCGCAACGGCTACCCCGGCTGGATGCTCTTCGAGTACCTCGCCGAACGCTACGGCGACAGCAAGGTGAAGGCGGTGTGGGATCAGGCGGTCGCGAATCCCCTGGCGGCCGGAACAACCGACCTCGCCAACGTGCTCCCTGTCTCGCTGGCCTCGTTCTTCAACGACTACACGACTGCCCGTCTCACCGGGAACTTCACGATTCCCGCGCTCGCAGGTCAGCTTCCGGCTCCATACGCCGAGCTCCCCGTCGGCTCGACTTCCGGCTCCCTGCCCAGCGGAAGCGTCGCCGTCAACCATCTCGCCGTCCGGTATGTGATTCTTTCTCACGGAAGCGACACCACGTCGCCATGCTTCGCCGCGTCGCTGACCATCAACGTCGGTATTCCGGCGGGAGTGGCCTCGACTCCGTACTACTACGCGGCCACGAAGGGCGCCTCGGCGCAGGCGTTGACCGTCTCCGGATCGACGGCGTCGATCACCGTCCCGTGGAACACGTGCGGCGGCAGCCCGGCTGCGTATCTCTCACTGCCCAACGATTCGCTCGGCCTCGATGGTCGTGAGTTCACGGTCGGCGGGCACGTCAGCGTCGATCTGGCGACTCCGGCCAGCCCGACCGATCCGCCCCCGGGCGTGCACGTGATCGGCTCGGTCATCTCCTCCCCCATCTCCGACCCGGCGCCGACCCTGAAGGTCTACGCGCCCGAGCTAATCCGCGTCTCGACGAAGACGCACCTGCTCCGCTTCGCCGTCTTCTCGAGCGGCGACGGCAAGCTCGCCGCAATGCTCGGTTCGACGAACCTCGGCTCCGCCTCGCTGCGCGGCGGCAACAACGACGTCCGCTTCGTGTTGCCGACTCAGCTGTTCAAATCGTTGCGCACGAAGAGCTCGTCGAACCTGCTAGCGCTCACGAGCGTCTCGCCAAGTGGGACGCAAGGCTCGACGGTGACACGCCGCGTGCTCGTGCAGGCTCCGAAGAAGAAACCGAAGCGGCGTTAGTCACTAGAGTCGCCGCGTGGCGGCGACCGACGGGATCTTCCTCGCGCGCCCCGTCGCGCCGTCCGAGGGCATTCCGCTCGCCGTCAAGGACCTGCTCGACACCGCAGGTCTGACAACGACCTATGGGTCGGCGATCTTCGCGGAGCACGTGCCGGCCAGGTCGGCCGAGTGCGTCCTGCGGCTCGAGGCGGCCGGCTACACGAACGTCGGCAAGACGAACCTGCACGAGTTCGCATACGGAATCACGTCGGAGAACCCCCATTTCGGCACGGTGCCGAACCCGCTTGCGCCTGGGCGCATCGCGGGCGGCTCGAGCGGCGGTTCCGCCGCCGCCGTCGCGGCGGATCTTGCGGACGCCGCGCTCGGGACCGACTCGGGTGGTTCGATCCGCATCCCGGCCGCATGCTGCGGCATCGTCGGCTTCAAGCCGACCTACGACCTCGTTCCGACCGAGGGCTGCTTTCCGCTGGCACCGAGCTTCGATCACGTCGGTCCGATGGCGCGCACGGTCGCCGAGTGCGGCATGCAGCTTGAAGTGCTCGCACCCTCGTTCCGGCGTGCCTCGGTCGACTCGCTCGAGGACGTCGCGGTCGGGGTCGCGTGGCTCGATGGAGCCGAGCCGCTCGTGGCGGAGTGCGTGGGCACGGCTGCGGCGCTCTTTCCGAGACGCCGCGAGGTCGACTGGCCACGACCCCGCATCGACGCGCTGTTCATGCGAGAGGTGGCGGACGTCCACCGAGAGCTCTATGCGGAGCAGGGCGAGCTGTACGGCGAGGACGTCGCTGTAAAGATCGAGCGCTGCCTCGCCGTGTCCGACACCGAGGCGGCGCTCGCGGCGCGCGCGCGGGACGAATACCGCGAGCAATGTGCCGAGCTGCTCGACGGGCTCGATTTGCTGCTGACCCCGACGCTGGTCTGCGTGGCGCCGCCGATCGGGATCGGCGACCAGGCGCTGCGCGGGACCCTGACCAGGCACACGCTCCCGTTCAACGCCCTCGGGTGGCCCGCGCTCGTGCTGCCGTGCGGGGCGGCGGAGGACGGCCTGCCGGCCTCGATCCAGCTCGTCGGACGTCCGGGCGCCGACGCGCTGGTGCTGGCGGTCGCAGAACGGCTTGCAGGCGCGCTTTCCGGCTCGTAGACGTCCCTCGTTCGAGGGACAGCAGCAGCGGTCGGCATGCCGACAACCATGAGGAACCATGCGTGTCCTCACTCTTGCGGCCGTCTCTGTCAGCCTGCTCGCGCTCGCGTCTGCGGCCGAGGCGGCGACGCCTGTTCGCGGCACGGCGCCGCGGGACCTGCACGGCTTCCTGTTGCGCGCCGATGAGCCCGTCGCAGACTCGTTCTCGCGCACTCCCTCGTTTGCCTGGGATCCCGTCGCGGGCGCCGTGCGGTACCAGTTCCAGCTCGCGACGAGCTCCAGCTTCCGTGAGAGCGGCCTCGTCTTCACGGCGACAAATCTGACAACGCCGGTCGCCGCTCCGACGGTGACACTGCCGTGGATCACCGGCAGCCCGCATGCGCTGTTCGCGCGGGTGCGCGCGATCAAGCGCTCGTCATCGACGCCGTGGAGCGAGCCGTTCGGCTTCGACATGGAGCCGTCGGCCGCCCCGAGGCCCCTGCCGAGCGAGCAGGGCCTGCTGCGCTGGACGCCGATCGAGGGTGCAGACGGCTATCAGGTCTGGTTCATCGACATCCCGAAGATGGAGGTCGTCTTCACGAACGTCCTCGACGAGCGGGAGTTCTACACGTTCCACCGCTCGTCGAACTGGATCGGGAGCGTCCGCTGGCGCGTGCGCGCCATCCGCGCGGACAACCAGAAGTCTGCGCGCCAGAACGGGTTGCCGGCAGTCGGCTACGGCCCGTGGAGCCCGATCTACGGCTCGACGAATCCCGCGTACGTGACGGGCCCGATCAAGCTCGGGCCGACGGTGTCGGACGTGATCGCGAACGGCGACGCGTCGTCCCCGGCGCACCGGCTGATGCCGGCGTTCACGTTCACCGGCGACACAGCAATCGACGGGACGAGGGCCGAGCTCTTCCGGGTCTACGTCTTCACCGACCGCGAGTGTCTGAATCTCGTCTACAAGAGCGCGATCATCGGCGGTCCCGCCTACGCGCCGCGCCCCTACGGGCCGCTCGCGCTTCCAACCAACCCGACGGCTCTCCCATCGGCGCGTGCGAACTACCTCCGCGACGGCAGCGAGCCGGACAGCTTCATGTTCGACGGCCTGCAGGTCAAGACCACGGAGCAGGATCCCGCTGCCGTGCCGACCACCGCGGTCCCCGCCGACTCGGATTCGACTTCGAGCACCTCGGCGGCGGCAGGCCCGCAGCAGCTGACGATCTCCGGCAATCTCGGCGCGCCCGTCGACCTCTGGGACACGGACTGGCCGGGTGGGGGCTACTACTGGACCGTCGTCGCGGTGGCGGCAGTCTCCCCCGGCGCTCTCAGCACGGGAACCGCCGGCGCCAGCGCAATCGGCGCGTCCAGCACGACCGCGATCAATGCCGCCGGTTTCGCGACCGGAGACACCGTTCTGATCGGGAACTCCTCGAACCAGGAGACCGCGACGATCGTCACCGTCAGCGGGTCGACGCTCACGTTCGCGTCGACGCTGAAGTTCGGTCACGGCGCCGGCGAGCCGATCGTCCGCACGGGCGGGAATCTCCAGTACGAGGACCTCGAGCTGCCCCAGGACGTCTGTGCCGCTCCGTTCAACCGTGTCGCGCGTTTCGGCAAGAACAGCGAGCCGTCGCTGACAGCGGCCGGCGAGCTGTTCGCCTCCGGCCTCTCACCGAGCGGACGGCTGACCGCCGGCCGCACCAGCCAGGCCTTCTACGGCCCGCCGCTCGTCGCGTGGACGCCGGCTCTCGGCGCCGCGATCTACGAGGTGCAGTGGAGCAAGACGCGCTATCCGTTCAAGCCCGAGCCGAACACGCAGAACCAGAACGCGCTCGGCACCCTGACTCTCGGCACCTCGGTCGTCCTGCCCCTCCCGGCAGGCACGTGGTACTACCGCGTGCGCGGCTTCAACTACACCCTTCCGACCGGCGCGCAGCAGATGTCCTGGTCCGACCCGGCCAAGATCGTGGTCGCCAAGCCGAAGTTCAAGGTCGTCGGCGGGGGCAAATAGAGACCTGTCGGAGTAAGTGGCTCAGAGCCGCTATCTCCGGCCAGCGGCGTAAACAACCGGCCGGCGCCGTAGTGAAACCGAGCTTGTGGCTCTGAGCCACAAGCTCGATAAGGGGTGTCTTCGCGCTAGTCGATGTCGATCAACGTCGAGCAGATCCCGTAGATGAGGTTGTGGCGGGCTTCGTCCTCGGCCAGGAGCGCACCCGCTGCCGAGAGGAACGCCTCGGCGTTCGCGTGGCTCTCGAGCCGCATTACTGGATCGCTTTGAGCACGCGACGGCCGAGACGCTCCACCGGTCTCGGCAGCAGGCGGCGTTGCTTCTTCAGCGCTGACGAGCCGAGCCAGAACGCGGTCTTGACGCCTAGGACGTAGCGGTTGCGCGCGCGGTCGCGCAGTGTGTTGCGCTCGACCTTCCGTGCGACCGTCATCGAGCCGACGACGAACTCGACGTCCTTGAAGCGGCGCGAGCGGTAGACGGCAGCGCCGACGACCTTGCGCGGCCCCTTCGTCCAGGTGGTGTCGTGGAACGCGACCCAGCCGCCGTCGATCACCTTCGGCACCCACTTCTCGAAGTCCTCGAGGACGAGGTCGTAGTCGTGCGAGCCGTCCACGAAGAGGAGCTCGATCGGCTCGTCGAAAGCGTCCGCCGCTGCCTGCGACAGCGACGGGATCGGGCACACGAGGTCGGCAATGCCCGCGCGGTCGACGTTCGTCTTGAAGTCGCCGAAGCGGTAGTCCGCATGCGGGTCGATCGCGTAGACGGACACCGATCTGCCCGCCCGCGAGCCGAGACCGAGACAAACAGTCGACTTGCCCTTCCAGGAGCCGATCTCCACGATCACGCCGTCCCCGCGACATGCGCGCGCGAGCTCGTACAACGCTTCACCTTCTTCGTCCGTCAGCCAGCCGGGGATGTCACCGATCAGCGACTTGACGTGAGTCTGGAACGGCTTAGCCGGCGTCGTACTCGTCATGACGGCGCCACCACACGCCCGTCTCGTTGCGTCCCTTCGGCGCGCGGTCGAGCCACTGATACATGCTCCAGAGCCCGTCGAGGCCGCGCGCGTACGCGGAATACGTGTGGTAGACGACGCCGTCCTCGAGCGCGAACGCGCTCATACCCGGAGCCTCGCGCAGAAACGTCGCAACGTCCGTCCCGACGGTCTTCGCGAACTCAGCCACCGGCCCGTCTTCCGCCAGGCGCGGCTTGACGTCCACCGGTGCGAAGTTGTAGTCGACGACACCTTGGCGTTGCTGCTCCTCTGTAGTCGAGACGCCGAAGTCGTAGTTGAAGTCGCTGCCGTACGAGGAGTCCCACGGGAAGCTCCACCCCATCCGGCGCTTGTACGCCTGGATGTTGGTGAGCGGGGCACGCGACACCGCCGTGAGCATCACGTCATGGTTCGCGAGATGGATCGCGAAGCCGTCGAATCCGTCGGCGATCGCCGAGCACGACGGACAGCCGGCCTTGTAGTCCGGGCCCAGCATGAAGTGGTAGACGAGCAGCTGCGATCGCCCGCGGAAAAGGTCCGCCAATGACGCGCTGCCTTCGTCCGTGTCGAAGGTGTAGTCCTTGTCGATGCGAACCCACGGCAGCCGCTGCCGTTGCCGCGCGAGCTCGTCGCCGCGGCGCGTGTGCTCCTTCTCCGCGTCGAGTAGCTCACGGCGGGCCGCGAGCCAATCCTCACGGCTGCCGGTCTTGTGCTCGGTCAATTGGTTTCTCCTCCAGCGTTGCGGACGGCGTCCTCGTAGATGCGATCGCGGCCGAACTTGTCGAGCTCCTCCGACAGCAGATCCGAGCCCGCCGGCGGGTCGCCCGGCGGGAACGGCGCGGGCTCGCCGTCGATGTCTACGCCTTCGAGCCGGTCCGCCTGATCGTGCTCGAGAACGACCTCGCGCTTCAGCCGCGAGCGCAGCCAGCCGGCGAGCAGGTGGGCCTGCGCGGCAGTGCCGGTGACGCGGATGCGCTCGACGCCGGCGATCTGCGGCCAGAGCGAGGCGAGCATCGGGCGCCAGCGGCTCGTCCGCGCCCACGCGATGTCGGAGACCGCCACGCGGTCGAAGATCTCCGAGAGACCTCGGTACGAGTCGGGCAGATTCGGCCACTCGGTGCTGTCGACGATCAGCCGGTCGACGACGTCGACCAAACCCTCGAAGTACTCCGCGCCGAACGGCGGCAACCCGCGCCAGCGCAGAAACGCGGGCAGGTCGGGCAGGAGCAGCGGCTGGACGACGCTCGCCGGGACATCGGCGCGCCCGCCCTTGAGCCGGATGCGAATCGTCTCGGTGCAGATGCGGCCGTCGAGGCCATCGTCGTCGTCCGGTTGCGGAAAGAGGACGACCGTTCGGGACGGGTGCCGCTCGGCCAGCCCGCTGAGCACGTCTTCGGCCGCTTCGACCCATTCCTCCGGCACCCAGGCCGTGTGCGTCATCACGCTCGTCCGCTGGTACGGCGACTCGCCGCCCGGCACCGCGCGCAGGGACGACAGCTCGCGCTCGATCTCGCGCACCGACGTCAGTGCCTGCGCCATGACCGCCCGTCTCGTCCAAGCAATTCGTCCGCCGACGGCGGCCCCCAGGTCCCGGCCGGATAGTTCGGGAACGCCGGCCGGTCGCGCGCCCACGCGGCGACGATCGCGTCGACGAGCGACCACTGCTCCTCGACCTCGTCGATGCGGGTGAACAGCGTCGCGTCGCCGAGCATCGCGTCGAGGATCAGCCGCTCGTACGCCTCCGGCAGCCCAGTGCGAAAGGCACCCCCGTAGAGGAAGTCCATCGCGAGCGACATCCCCTCGTTCGGCTGCACGTGGATCAGCAGCACGTTCGGCCGCAGCGCCTCGGCCGCCACCTCCTCGAACGGCGGATGAGGAGCACGCTTGAACTGGATCGCGATCGTCGTCTCCCGCCGCGCCAGCCG
The DNA here is from genome assembly GCA_005885085.1 of Actinomycetota bacterium. GTDB lineage: Bacteria > Actinomycetota > Thermoleophilia > Gaiellales > Gaiellaceae > 3-1-20CM-4-69-9. The sequence goes on from VAXY01000002.1 coordinate 13,639, forward strand.
CTTGCCCATCCGCACGTAGAACGGCGTGTCGGCCCACCGCCAGTTGTCGACGTAGAGCTTCGCCGCGACGTAGGTCTCCATCATCGACCGCGGATCGACACCCTCCTCCTCGCGGTAGCCGGCGACCTCCTCGCCCTCGACGAAGCCGCGCCCGTATTGCCCGCGCACGACCGACTTCGGGCCGGGGGTATGCATGGCGCGCAGGACCTTGACCTTCTCGTTGCGCACGGAGTCGGCGGTGAAGTCGATCGGCGGCTCCATCGCCGTGATCGCGAGCAGCTGCAGGAGGTGGTTCTGGAAGATGTCGCGGATCGCGCCCGCCTGCTCGTAGTAGCCCGCGCGGTTCTCGATCCCGATCGACTCGGCGACTGTGATCTGAACGTGGTCGACGAACTGGCGGTTCCAGATCGGCTCGAAGATCCCGTTCGCGAACCGCAGCGCGAGCATGTTCTGGACCGTCTCCTTGCCGAGGTAGTGGTCGATGCGGAAGACCTCGTTCTCCTCGAAGTGCTCCTCGATCGCGCTGTTCAGCTCGCGCGCGGACTCGAGATCGCGGCCGAACGGCTTCTCCACGATCAGTCGGGTCCACCCTTCCGTGCCGCGCCGCTTCCCGAGCGCGCGCACGACGGTGCCGAAGACGGACGGCGGGATGGCGAGGTAGTAGACGCGGTTGCCGCCCGTGCTGTGCTCCGCGTCCAGCTCGTTCAACACGTTGACCAGGCGGTCTTCACCGGCCTCGTCCGCAAAGTCCGTCGCGACATAGCGCATCCCGTCGGCGAGCGTCTCCCAGACGTCGTCGCGGAACTCGTCGCGCCCGTGCTGCTGCACCGCCTCCTTCATCCGCTCGCGGAACTCGTCGTCAGTCTCCTCGCTGCGCGCGACGCCGACGACGGCGAAACGCTCGGGGAGCAGCCTGCGGAAGGCGAGCGAATACAGCGCCGGGAAGAGCTTCCGCTGGGTCAGGTCGCCGGAGGCGCCGAAGATGACGAGGATGCAGGGATCCGGCGTGCGCCGCAGCTGCAGTCCTTCCAGCAGCGGGTTCTCTTGCGTTGTCGCCACGCTACCGGGGGTCGTCGCCGGCCTTCGCCTTTTGCAGCGCGCGCACCGCATGGCCGCCGAACTGCTGCCGCAGCGCGGCCGCCACCTTCGCCGAGAACTTGATCTCGTCCCGCGACTGGAAGCGGGCGAACAGCGACGCGGAGATCACGGGCGCCGGCACGTTCTCGTTGATCGCCTCGTTGATCGTCCAGCGACCTTCGCCGGAATCCTCGACATAGGGCGCAATGTCGTCGAGCTTCGAGCCGTGCTGCTCGAAGGCCGCGTGCAGGAGCTCCAGCAGCCACGAGCGCACGACCGAACCGTTCCGCCAGATGCCCGAGATCTGGTGCGGATCGAGATCGAACTCCGAGTGCTCCATGATCTCGAACCCCTCTGCGTACGACTGCATCAGCCCGTACTCGATCCCGTTGTGCACCATCTTCACGAAGTGCCCCGCGCCGGACGCGCCGACGTGCGCGTAGCCCTCATCCGGTGCGAGCGTCTCGAAGATCGGCTCGAGCCGCTGCACGGGCTCCTCTTCGCCGCCGACCATCAGGCAGAAGCCGACCTCGAGGCCCCAGATCCCGCCCGACACGCCGGCGTCGACGAAGTGAAGCCCGCGTTTCTGCGCCTCGCCGTGACGGCGCTGCGAGTCGCGGAAGTTCGAGTTGCCGCCGTCGACGATCGTGTCGCCCTGCTCAGCAAGGTCGAGCAACTCCTGGAAGACGTCCTCGGTGATCTTGCCCGCGGGGATCATCAGCCAGAACGCACGCGGCGCCGTGAGCTGATCCTTCAGCTCCGCGAGCGACGCCGCGGTGCGGGCCTCGACGTTGGGGTCGTACGTCTGCACCTCGTGGCCGCCCTCGCGCAGACGCTCCGTCATCCCGGAGCCCATCCGGCCGAGGCCGATCATCCCGAGCTGCATCAGATTCGCACCCGCACGATCTTGCGCCCGAGCTGCTTCAGCGAGCGGAAGTCGCCTTCGGCCTGCGCCCGGATCAGCCGGCCGAAACCGAACTCTTGGCCCGGAATCGGAGTCTCGTCGCCGGTGTCGTCGACGACCTGAACGAAGAGGCCGGTCGGCGGCCCGCCCTTGTGGAGCTGCCCGGTGGAGTGGAGATAGCGCGGGCCGAGGCCGTGCGTCACGACGCAGCCGGTCTCGTGCGCACGCGCGATCAGCGGCTCCAGCTCCCCCTCGCGCGCTGGATCGATGAACGCCTGGATCGCGACGTAATGCGGCGGCTCGGCCCCGGCCAGCAGCTCGTCGAGCGAGCCTTCGGGTTTGAGCGCCGGATCGTCGCCGGAGGCGAGCACCTCCTTCGTCTTGTCCTTCGCCGCCTGCACGTTCGGCTGGTCGAACGGATTGATCTGCAGGATCGAGCCGGCGATCGCGACCGCGAACTCCCAGCGGAAGAACTCGGCGCCGATGTCGAACATGTCGGTGAGCTCGACCTCCGCGCCCTGCCGGTCCGGGCCGTCGGGCGGTTCGCCCGGCGCCGGCACGAGGCCTCTGCCCTGCTTGCCCGTCGATTCTGCGATCAGCTGCTCCGCCCAGAGGCCGAACCGTCCTTGCGTCTCGCCGATGCAGACCTTGTCGCGCCCGTCGCGCCAGGCCTCGCCGAGCTGGAGGCCGAGCTGCAGCCCCGGGCTCGACTCGCCGCGGCACGCCTCGGCCATCCGCACCGCATTCGCCAGCACCCGCGACAGGTCGATTCCCATCAGCGCAGCCGGAACGAGGCCGAACGGCGAGAGCGCGGAGTAGCGCCCGCCGATCGTGGGCTCGCCGGCGAACACGCGCATGCCGCGGGAGCCCGCCACCTGCTCGAGCTCCGAGCCCGGATCCGTGACGGCGACGAACTGCTCGCCTTTGCCGCCCGTGCGTTCCCAGAAATAGTCGAAGTGGGAGCGCGTCTCGAGGGTCGTGCCGGACTTCGACGAGACGACGAACATCGTCTGCTCGAGGTCGACGAAGTGCTCCGCGTGGCGAATCATCGCCGGATGGGTCGTGTCGAGCACGTGCAGGCCCTTGACGCCAAACGTCCGCTTCAGCACCTCAGGGGCGAGCGACTACCCCCCCATGCCGAGCAGGACGAACGTCTGGAAGCGCGTTCGCGCGTCGCCGGCGAACTCGTCCAGCTCGCCGATCCGCTCCTGCATCCGCTTGGGCTCGTCGAGCCACCCCAGCCACTTGTCCTCGTCGGCACCAGTCCAGACGGTCGCGTCCCGGCCCCAGACACGCTCGACGAGCTCTTGTTGGGAGACGACCGCCATCAGGCGTGCGCCAACTCCCCGCGCTTCGCCTTGATCCCGTCCATCAGCTCGTCGAACGAGTCGGAGAACTTCTGCACGCCCTCACGCTCGAGCGTGTCGACGACGCCGTCGTAGTCGACTCCGGCCTCGCGCAGGTCGTCGAAGAGCTTGTGCGCGGCGTCGACGTCCTTGGTCAGCGTCTCGGCGACGTTACCGTGGTCCTGGAACGCCTCGAGCGTCTCCTCCGGCATCGTGTTCACCGTCTCGGGCCCGATCAGCTCCTCGACGTACAGCACGTCGCGGTAGTCCGGGTTCTTCGTCGACGTCGACGCCCAGAGGCAGCGCTGCTTCGTCGCGCCCTTCTGCGCGAGCAGATCCCAGCGCGGGCCCGCGAACGTCTCCAGGTAGTTCTGGTATGCGATCTTCGCGTTCGCGATCCCGAGCTTGCCCTTCAGCTGCGCTGCGTCGCCGCCGATCGCGTCGAGCCGCTTGTCCGTTTCCGTGTCGACGCGGGAGACGAAGAAGCTCGCGACGGAGTGCACGGTGGCGGGATCGCCGCCGCCGTCCACCAGCCGTTCGAGCCCGCGGATGTACGACTCCATTACCGCCTTGTGCCGCTCGAGAGAGAAGATCAGCGTCACGTTGATGTTCCGGCCAGAGGCGCGGCTCCGTGGCGGGAATCTTGACGTAGAGATTCGGCCGCTCGATCCACTCGTGCAGGCGCCGCGCCTCCGCGACGGTTGCGTCACGCTCGTACGCGAGCGTGGGATCCACCTCCCACGAGACGTAGCCGTCGAGACCGCCTCCCTCGTCCCAGACCTTGCGGAGGAGGTCGCACGCGTCGGCGATGTCGTGCGACGACAGCTGCAGGAAGATCTCCTTCGGGTCGGTTTCGCCGGTCTCCAGGATCTCCTTCAGCTGCTCGTCGTAGCGGTTGCCCTGCGAGATCGCCTTCTGGAAGATGGTCGGGTTGGAGGTGACGCCGACAACGGCGTCGTCCTTCATCTTCCGCTCGAGCTCGCCGGTCTGGAGCAGGTCGCGCGAGAGGTAGTCGATCCAGACGCTCTGGCCGAGCGCGGACAGCTTGTGCAGGTTCGATTCAGGCATTGGTCATCGCCCTTTCAAGGTCTTCGATCTTCTTCAGTCGTTTCACATAACGATCGCCACCGTCGAAACGTGCCTCGAGAAAGATGGCGATCAGGTCTCGTGCCAGCGACGGGCCGATCACCTCCGAGCCGAGGCACAGCACGTTCATGTCGTCGTGTTCCACGCCCTGGTGCGCGGAGTAGACGTCGTGGCAGATCGCGGCGCGAATACCGGGGAGCTTGCAGGCGGCGACCGAGGCGCCTACGCCCGAGCCGCAGACGAGCACACCGCGCTCGGCGTCGCCGCCGAGAATCGTCTCGCCGATCTCGCGCGACTTGTCGGGATAGTCGATCCGCACGGCGTCGGAGTTCGTCCCGAGATCGACGACGTCGTGCCCTGCCAGCGCCTCGAGGACGGCGGCGCGCAGGTGGACGCCGCGGTGGTCGAAGGCGACCGCGACTCTCATAGCTGGACCGTACCTAGAATGACTCGGGATGGAGGCAAACGAGCTCCGGGAACTCGGACAGCAGTTCCGCGTCGACTCGATCCGCTGCGCAGCCGCCGCGAAGTCCGGGCATCCCACGTCGGGGATGTCGGCCGCCGACCTGATGGCGGTGCTCGTCGCGAACCACTACCGCTACGACTTCGGCGACCCGAAGCGCGCCGAGAACGACCGCCTCATCTTCTCCAAGGGCCACGCGTCGACACTGCTGTACGCGATCTTCCGCGCGGCCGGGGCGATCACGGACGAGGACCTCCTCGAGTACCGCCAGTTCGGCAGCATCCTCGAGGGCCACCCGACGCCGCGCATTCCGTGGGTCGACGTCGCCACCGGGTCGCTCGGACAGGGCTTGCCGATCGGCGTCGGAATGGCGATCGCGGCGAAGCACCTCGACCGGCTGCCGTCGCGGGTGTGGGTCCTTTGCGGCGACAGCGAGTCGGCCGAGGGCTCGATGTGGGAGGCGTTCGAGCATGCGGCGCACTACGAGCTCGACAACCTGACGGCCATCCTCGACGTCAACCGCCTCGGACAGCGCGGCGAGACGATGGTCGGCTGGGATCTCGACATCTACCGCGACCGCGCCCACGCATTCGGCTGGGAGACGATCGAGATCGACGGCCACGACGTCGAGGCGATCGATCGTGCGTACACGGAGGCTGGCGGCACCACGGGCAAGCCGACCGTCGTGATCGCCCGCACGATCAAGGGCAAAGGCGTCAAGGCGGTCGAGAACCAGCCCGGCTGGCACGGCAAGGCCCTCGACAACCCCGACGAGTCGATCGCGGAGCTCGGCGGACTCCGCAACATCCACGTCGACGTCGCGAAGCCCGAGCCGGCCGAAGCGCACACGTTCCCGAGCGGAACGCTCGAGTTGCCCCGCTACGACGTCGGGGACGAGGTCGCGACGCGGAAGGCGTACGGCGAGGCGCTCGCCGCCTTGGGTGCCGCGCGCGGCGACGTCGTCGCGCTCGACGGCGAGGTCAGCAACTCGACGTTCGCGGAGATCTTCGGCAAGGCGCACCCGGAGCGGTACTTCGAGATGTACATCGCCGAGCAGCAGCTGCTCGCGGCCGCCGTCGGCCTGCAGGCGAGAGGCTGGAACCCCTTCGCCTCGACGTTCGCAGCGTTCTTCTCGCGCGCCTACGACTTCATCCGCATGGCCGCGATCAGCAGGGCCAACCTGAGGCTCGCCGGCTCACACGCCGGGGTGTCAATCGGCGAGGACGGGCCGTCGCAGATGGCGCTCGAGGACATCGCCTCGCTCCGCGCCGTCCACTCGAGCGTCGTGCTCCACCCGTGCGACGCGAACCAGACGGCGAAGCTCGTCGCCGCGATGGCTGACACCGAAGGGATCGCCTTCCTGCGCACCCTGCGACCCAACACGCCTGTGATCTACGACGCCGACGAGGAGTTCGGTGTCGGCGGCAGCCGCGTGATCCGGTCGTCGGAAGACGACGACGTAACAATCGTCGGCGCCGGCGTGACCGTGCACGAAGCGCTCAAGGCGGGCGATGCACTCGAGGAGGACGGGATCACCGCGCGCGTGATCGACGCCTACTCGATCAAGCCGATCGACGCGGCGACGCTGCAGGCGGCCGCGGAGGCAACCGGCCGCATCGTCACGGTCGAGGATCACTTCCCGGAGGGAGGCCTCGGCGACGCCGTGCTCGCCGCGCTCGCCGAGAACGACGAGCGGGCCCGGGTCGTCAAGCTGGCGGTCACCGACATGCCGCACTCCGGCAAGCCGGAGGAGCTGCTCAGCGCCTACGGGATCGATGCCGAGCACATCGCGGCCGCCGTGCGTCAGCTGGTCCACGCGGCCGTCGCCGCGTCGTAGAGCCGGCGTTGCCGCTCACGCGCGGCGCGGTACGCATCCGCACGATCCAGCCGCGGCTGGACGACACGTGCCACAGGCGCGGGGGGCGGGGTCTCGCCGAGCCGCTCCAGCGCGACGATCGCGGCGCCACGAAGGGAGCCTTCTGCGACGCCGGAGACGGTGATCGGCTGGGCGAGCGCGTCCGCCATGATCTGAAGCCAGTCCGGATCCCTCAGCAGCGCACCGCCGGTGGCGACCACTTCCTCGACCTCCGGCATCAGCTCGGCCACCTCTGCGAAGCGGAAGGCGACACCCTCGAGCGCGGCCTGGCGCAGGTCGAGCGGCGTCGTCTCGAACGTCAGCCCGTTGATCACCCCCTTCGCATGTCGGTGCCAGCCGGGGCTCCGCTCGCCACCGAGCAACGCAAGCCATGTGAGTCCGTGCGAAGCGGGATCGCGGTCGGCGAGGGAGCCGTCCGCGCCGGCGAGCGTCTGGTCGAGCCAGTGGGAGAGGCTGCCGCCGTCGGACAGCGAGCCGCCCTCGACGACCCGCCGGCCGTCGATCCAATGAAGGAAGAGGCCTTGCCGTGGGTGCGGGCGATCGCTCTCGTACACGGTGCGAAACGCTCCGGAGGTGCCGACCATCAGGGCGGCCTGCCCGCGCGTGACGCAGCCGGTTCCGAGGTTCGAGCAGGCGCCGTCCAACAGCGCGGGATACCAGCCGTCGACGGCCTCGTCCGAGACCAGCGGCAGCCGCTCCGGGTCGAGACCGAGCGCCGCGAGCAGCTCCCCGTCCCACGCGCGCGCGTGTAACTCGAAGAGCCCGGTCGCCGATGCCATCGACGTGCTCGCCGGAACGTCGCGGCCGAGCAGGTCCGCGTAGAGGTAGTCCGGGAACGACACGAACCGCCGTGCAGAGCGGAACAGCTCCGGCTGCTCCGCCGCTAGCCAGGCGAGCTTGGCGGGCCAGTAGCTCGGGTGGACGTGACACCCCGTGCGCTCATGCACGGCTCCGACGTCGAGCACCCGCGCGAGTTCGTCGGCGGCGGCTGCGGAGCGCGTGTCGCGCCAGCCGAGGATCGGCGTCAGCGGCCGTCCGCGCTCGTCGAGGGCAAGCAGGCTGTGGCCGAAGCACGAGGCCCCGACAGCGTCGTATGCCTGCTCGGCGACCGCTTCGTCCATTGCCTCGCGAACGAGCGAGACGACTAGCGCAGGGTCGTTCTCGCCCGGGTACTCACGCCTGGCGGCTTCGTGTTCTTGCGCGTCCGCACCGAAGATCTGGGCGCGGACGGAGGAGGTACCGACGTCGACCGCGAGGATCCTCGGCACGCGGGGACGATAGCGTCAGGCGGCCGCCCGTTCGGCCGGCTTCGCGACCGGCAGGACGATCGTGAACGTCGTCCCGAAGCCCACCTCGCTCGCGACGCCGATCGAGCCGCCGTGCGCTTCGACGATCGAGGCGACGATTGCGAGTCCGAGCCCGGTTCCCTGGATTGCGGAGCTCGTCGCTTCCGAGGTCCGGAAGAAACGGTCGAACAGATGCTCCTGGTCGCCCTCGGAGATGCCCATGCCGGTGTCTGCAACCTCGACCTGCACGCCGTCTCCGGCCTGGAAGAGGCGAACCGTGACGCGGCCGCCCGGCGGCGTGAACTTGAGCGCATTCGAGAGGAGGTTGTCGAGCACCTGGCCGAGCCGTCCCGCATCGCCCTCGACCGTCGGCACCGTCTCGGCCTCCAGGACCAGCTCGATCTGCCGCTCGTCGGCAAACGGCCGTGCCGTCTGGCCTGCCTGAACGAGGAGACCGGCGATGTCGACGGGCGCGCGCTCGAGCTCCACCGTGCGCGCGTCGAGCTCCGCGGCGAACAGCAGGTCACCCACGACACGCAGAAGGCGCTCGCCATTACGGCGGATGACGCCGAGGAAGCTCGCTTGCTCCTCGTTGACCTGGCCGGCATCGCCCTCGAGCAGCAACTCCACGTAGCCGTTGATCGACGTCAGCGGCGTGCGCAGCTCGTGCGAGACGGAGGCGACGAAGTCGTCCTTCATCCGGTCGAGGTGCCTGAGGCGATCGTTCTGCTCGGCGAGCAGCCGGCGACCCGCCTCGGCCTCTTCGAACAGCACGCGGTACCGACGTTGGCTCTGGTCGAGATCGTGCTCGCGCTCCGTTAGATCCTTGTTCAACCGGCCCCAGCGGTACGCGATCGGCAGGGCGACCAGGACGAGCAGCAGCGCGAGCAGCGCGAGCGTTGCACGGTTCAGACCGATCAGGTCGCTCTCCCTCGCCCGGCTCGAGGCGACGACGACCCAGTTGTTGGCGTTGGCCGCTCCACGCGGCATGCGCAGGTAGGCCATCCGCAGGCCGTCGTGCGTAAGGAGCCCGTTGCTCGCCTCGAGGCCGACCAACGGGAAATAGCGCGAGTCCGTGTGACCGAGCGGATGCATCCCCAGCTGCGGACGTTCGGAGTCGACGACGATCGCGCCCGTCAGGCGGTCGACGACGAGCAGATGATGGCCGCGCTCGCGCGCCAGGGCGCGCCGAAGGCTCTCCACGGAGATCTCGAAGTGGACGATCGCCTGGGCGGAGCCCACGTGCATCGGCACCACGGTCGAGTTCGAGATCACCCACACGTGCATGTCGGGCGAGAGGTACGGAGCGGCCTGGAACACCTTGCCCACGCCTACGCCGAAGGTCGGGTGGAAGAACGGATGGACGTTCTCGTGACGCGCAAGCTCGGCGGGAAGCGCGTGGCGCCCCCTGACGACGCGCGCGTTCTCGAAGCCCGCGCTGTCGATGAAGCACGCCTCTCCGAGCGCGTCCGGATAGAGCTTCTGCAGATCGGCAAGCGCCTGGTTCACGCGCTCGAAGGCCCTGCTGCCTCGCATGCTCTTCGCGTGCTGTCTGTAGAAGTCGCCGAAAACGGGGTTCTCGGCGGTGAGCAATGCGATCGAGCGCGCACGGTCGAAGTACGCTTCGAGGTCGGCGGTGCCCGAGTGCGCGTCCGCGGCGAGCGCGCGGTCGAGCGTGCGCCGGTGCTGACGCCCCGCCTCGCGCTGGATGACGAGCGCGCCGATCACGAGGGGGACCAGCCCAATCGCGAGCACGAGCAGGAACACCCGCGCCATGCGCCCGAGGCCGGCTGGGCGCCTCACAGCAGCGTCTCCACGTAGCGGGCCGACTCCGTGCTCCCACTCTGCGCGGGCAGCTCGAGCCGGACCGTCGTCCCCTGACCGGGCTCGCTGGCGAGGGAGATCGTCCCGTCATGGCCCTCCACGATCGCCTTCGCGATCGCAAGGCCGAGTCCGGTGCCGGGGATGGCCATATGGCCGGCAGCGGCTGTGCGGAAGAAACGGTCGAAGAGTCTCGCTTGGTCCTCGGGAGCGATGCCCATGCCGGTGTCTTCGACCTCGACGACGGCATGTGTGCCGTCGAGGAACGCGCGCACCGAGACTGACCCTTCGGCGGGCGTGAACTTGACCGCGTTCGACAGAACGTTGTCCAGGACCTGCCCGAGCCGGAGGGCGTCTGCCTGAGGGATCTCGATCGGCTCGACGTCCGCGACCAGCTCGAGGTGCTTCTCCTCCGCCACCGGCCGAACACCCTCCACCGCGTCCGCGACGAGCCCGGTCAGGTCGACGGCAGTCATCTCGAGCGAGATGCGCCCCGCGTCGACCTGCGCCACGAAGAGGAGATCCCCCACGAGTCGCAGGAGCCGCTCGGAGTTGCGTCGCACGACACCCAGGTACTGACGCTGTGTGGCCGGAAAGTCCTCGTCGTCCTCGAGCATCAAATCGAGGTAGCCGTTGATCGACGTCAGCGGCGTTCGTAGCTCGTGCGAGACAGACGCGACGAAGTCGTCCTTCATGGGGTCGAGTTCGACGAGATGCCGATTCTGCTCCTCGACGAGCGACCGCGCATACTCGGCGTCCCTGCGTGCGTCGCGCTCGCGTTCGAGCAGCTGCTCGCGCTCCCCCTCGAACTGGCGCCGCTCGGAGATGTCGCGGATGATGCTCGAGATCCCGACGACATCACCGCTGAGATCGCGAAGCGGAGAGAGCGTGATCTCCACGTCGACGAGCGAGCCGTCCTTGCGCTGCCGCTTCACCTCGTACGTGTGCATGCCGTCCTTCTCGAGCATGTGGTCGAGGTTCGCTTGGAGCGAGGTCGTGTCGCCCGCAGGAACGATGCGTTGGACGCTCTGGCCCAGCATCTCCTCCGCCGTGTAGCCGAAGAGGTTCTCGGCGCCCGAGTTCCATGCGGTGATCGTGCGGTCGAGCTTGGCGGCGACGACCGCGTCTCCGGTCGTCTCGACGATGCCGGCCAACGCGAGCAGGCGCTCGTTCCGCCGGTTGACCTCGCGCGCGAGCTGGACGGCGAAGAAGACGGCGGTGGAGGCCGATGCCAGCACCGAGCCGACCATCGCGATCCGCTCCACCATCGTGTCGGCGATGAACCAGGAGGCTCCGACCGTTGCGCACGCCAGGGCGCAGACGGGCGTCAGCCACGTCCGGCCCCGCAACAACGCCGCACGAAACATCCTGTACTTGGTGTCGGAACCGTGCAGCAAGCGTCGTGCCCCTGGAAGGGGTACCCCCGCCTCCTCGATTCCGCGTCTTTCGGCCTCCCCCCTTTGCCAGGCCGCTGACTAGCCTCTGTGCATGGCCGTGCTGATCGCATCAGGACTGCGGAAGGAATTGAGCGGGGACCCGCTGTTCGACGGCGTCTCCTTCAAGGTCGAACGGCGCGACCGGGTCGCCCTCTCCGGCCCGAACGGGGCCGGGAAGACCACGCTCTTGCGGGCGCTCGTAGGCGAGACGAGCCTCCAGGGCGGCGAGCTCGCCTTCCAAAAGGGGACGCGCATCGCGCTCCACGACCAGCGGCCGCCGCTCGAGCGACGGCTCAGCCTGCGCGAATACGTGCTCTCGGGCGCCACGGACCTCCTCGCACTCGAGGCCGAGCTGCGACAGCTGGAGCAGGCGATGGCGGCCGGCGACCACACACCGGCGACGATGCGCCGATACGGCGAGGCGCAGGCCCGGCTGGAGCACGCCGGCGGCTACGACTGGCGCGAACGCGCGACCGCGGTTCTCCGCGGGCTCGGCTTCGGGGACGGCCAGCTCGACCGGCAGCTGGAGACGTTCTCGGGCGGAGAGCTGACACGTGCATCGCTGGCGCGAGCGCTCGGCGGCGATCCGGACCTGCTCCTGCTCGACGAGCCGACGAACCACCTCGACGTCGAAAACCTCGAGTGGCTGGAGCGAGAGCTCCAGTCGCTCGACACCGGGATCGTCATCGTCGCGCATGACCGCTGGTTCCTCGAGGCCGTCACCACCGCTGTGCTGGAGCTCGAGGCGGGTCGCTCCACCTATTTCGCCGGCCCCTGGCACGAGTGGCGGCGCGAAAAGGCGGCCCGACTGCACGCCGCCTCGAAGGCGGCCGGCCGCATCGGCGGCGACATCGAAAGGCTCGAGCGTTTCGTCGCACGGTTCCGCGCGTCAACCGAGAAGATGGCTCGCAAGGCGCAGGTCAAGATGAGGCAGATCGAGCGCCTGGAGAAGGAACGCGCGAAGGCGACCGGTGAGATCGACCTGCTGACGCGCAAGAGCAAGCGGCTCGGGTTCGAGTTCCTGAAGCCGGCCCGCAGCGGCCGCACCGTCGTCGAGGCCGAGGGTCTGCGGGTGGCGATCGGCAACCGCCTGCTGCTCGACGACGTTGCGTTTGCGATCGAGCGGGGCGAGCACGTCGCACTCGTAGGGCCGAACGGCTCGGGCAAGACGACGCTACTCGAGACGATCCTCGAACAGCGTGAGCCGCAGGCGGGCTCCGCCCGGCTCGGGCACGGAGTCGTACCGGCGTACTTCTCCCAGCAAGAGATGGAGCTCGACACGCGCGGATCCGTCCTGCAGTGCGTGCAACGCGCGACCGGTCTGCAACGGCCCGACGCACAGAAGCTGCTCGGTCGCTTCCTCTTTTCCGGCTGGACCGAGCACGAGAAACCGGTCGTCGCACTCTCGGGTGGTGAGCGCCGCCGGCTCGCGCTTGCGATCGTGGTCGCGTCCGGTGCGAACTTCCTCGTCGTCGACGAGCCGACCAATCACCTCGACCTGGAGAGCCGCGAGGCACTGGAGCCCGCGCTCGAGGCGTTCCCCGGCACGATCCTGCTCGTCTCGCACGACCGTGCCCTGCTCGATGCGGTTGCGCAGCGCACGCTGGCCATCGAGGACAAGCGCCTGAACTCGTACGACGGCGGCTGGGCCGAGTACGTGCGCCTGCGCAAGGCCCGGCAGGCACCGCCGCCGGCGCCTGCCCCACTCGCGCAAAAGGCGCCGAAGGTGCGCAAGCAGACTCGGCGCCGGCAGAGCCCCTCGGAGCTCGAGCGCATCGAGGCGGAGATCGCCGAGCGCGAGGGCGTCGTCGCCGAGCTCGAGCGACGTCTGGCAGCTGACTGGAACGACGTCGAGACGCTGACCGCGCACCGGCGGGCCCGGGACGAGCTGCAGGCGTTGCTGGAGCGCTGGGAGACGGTGTTCGAACGGGCGCAGACGTGAGCGTGCCGCAGCCTCCGGAGGTCGGCCGCTGGGTCGGCATGGGCGAGGCGATCAAGCGGATGCTGCTGGGGGCGATCGCGGCCGCGGTCGGAATCGGAGGCATCGCAGCGCTGATCGGCTGGGCGACGGGACACAGCGTCTCCGGGACGATGGCCGCCGCGTACTACGTGATCGGATCCATCCTTTTCCTGGTGGGGATGTTCCCCACGGGCGGCTACTCGATGATCCGGGGCACGATCACGCGTCGGCGACCGATTGGCGCGAGGCAGGAGCCGGTCTT
>VAXY01000003.1 GCA_005885085.1 Actinomycetota bacterium
CGTCCTGCTCGGCCGCCGACTACCTGCGCGGCACCGTAACGCTGAGCGCGACCCCCGGCCCGGACGGCTCCGGCATCAAGTCGGTCACCTTCGAGTACGCGGATGCCGGCGGGTCGACCTGGACGACGATCGGCACCGACACCACCGGCCCGGCGCCGTACACCGCCAACTGGGACACGACGTCCGTGCCGGACGGGCACTACGACCTGCACATCCTGATCACGGACAACGCCGGCAACGTCACCACGGCAGACCTCACGGACAAGATCGTCGACAACACGGCGCCGAACGTCGCGACGGTGGGGGCACCGACGGAAGCACAGGTCGTGAGCGGCACGGTCGCGATCACCGCCTCGGCGTCGGACGTGACCTCTCCGATCGCGTCTGTGGAGTTCTTCGTGCGCGGCTCGTCGCTCGGCACTGACACGACCGCGCCGTTCAGCTTCAACTGGAACACCACGACCGGTTCCGACGGCGCGGCGACGATCCAGGTCGTCGTCACCGACATGGCGGGCAACTCGACCACCTCGGCGGTGCGAAACGTCACGGTCGACAACGTCGCTCCGACGCCGACGCTCGCCGACCCGGGCCAGAACTTGAGCGGGTCGATCTCGCTCTCTGCCTCGTCGGATCCCGACACCGTGCAGGTCGACTTCGAGCGCCGCCCGGCCGGCGGCGGCTCATGGACCACGATCGCGAGCGACTCGAGCCTGCCGTGGGGCACCGCGCTCGACACGACGACGCTGAGCGACGGGCTCTACGACTTCCGTGCCGTCGCGACCGACGGCACCGGCCACACCGGCACGAGCCCACTCCGGTCGAACGTGCGCATTGACAACACCGCTCCGTCCGGCTCGCTGACCGCGCCGGCGGCCGGTGCGACCGTGGGCGGTTCGAGCGTGAAGCTGAGCACGTCCGTCGCGGATGCCGGTTCGGGTGTTGCGTCGGTCGCCTACGAACTGCGCCCCACGGGCGGCGGCGCCTTCAGCCAGATCGCGTCGTCGTCGAGCGCGCCGTTCGGCGCGACGTGGGATGCCACCACGGTCTCGACGGGCAGCTACGACCTGCGCCCCGTGATCACCGACAGTGCGGGCAACGCGTTCACCGGCGCGGCGGTCACGTTCGACGTGGACGTGACGGCCCCGACGATCGTCCTCACCAACCCGGGGGCGAACATCTCCGGCCTCGTCACCCTCAACGGGACCGTCAGCGGTACGGGCGCGACGAAGGTCGTCTTCGACGTCACGCCTGCCGGCGGCGCGACCTGGAAGGTGCTCGGCAGCGATACGAGCTCCCCCTGGAGCATCGCGTACGACACGACGAAGCTGGCCGACGGGCTCTACGACTTCCGCGCGACGGTCTGGGACGATCTCGGCAACTCGTCGAGCGACGTCGTGACGGCCATCCGGGTCGACAACACCGCTCCGTACGTCGTCTCCTCCTCGCCGGCGGAGGGCTCCACGGTCGGCTCGGCGAACGCGATCTCGCTCGTCGTGAGCGAGCCCGCGACGCCGGTCGGCGTCACGCTGGACGGCGGCGCCATGGTCGCTCCGGTCGTGAGCGGGACGACCATCACCTACGGGACCGGTGCCCTCGGCGTCGGCGCCCACACGCTCGCCGGCGAACTGCAGGATGGGGCCGGGAAGCGGGCGCCGTTCCGCCTCCACTTCACCGTCTTTGTGTCCGGCTCGGCTCCGTCCGTCGAGAAGAACACGAGCTCCTCCTCGGCCACGACCGTGACGGCGGCCGACCAGTTCGCGACCGCGACGATGCCGGCCGGTGCGTGGTCGTCGACGAGCGGCGACTGGCTCGTGCTCAGGATCGCGCCGACCGCGGCCCCGAGCGGGCTGACGAACGGCTTCGGGCCGGGCCCGGAGGCGCTCGACGTGACCGCCTGGTGGGCGCTCGCGGGCACCCAGGTGCATCAGTTCAGCCCGCCCGTCGAGATCGTGATCCACTCCAGCGAGCGCGGCCTCGTCCCGGCCACGTACGACGGCACGGCGTGGCGCGTGATCCACCGCGTCCCGACCGCCGGCACGCTGCCGACCGGCTGGGACGACGGCTTCTTCAGCGACGCGAGCGGCTTCCACATCCTCACCGACCACCTGTCGTTGTTCGCGCTGCTGCGGGACCTGGAGCCGCCGCAGGCGCCGCAGAACGTGCGCGGCTACGTCGGGCCTGGCGGGCTCACGATCCGCTGGCTCCCGGGCAGCGACAACAGCGGCACCTACGACTACGTGACGGTCTTCGCCGGCTCCAGCGACAGCGGACACTACGGGCCGGACTACACGGCGGCGACCGTCGCCGACTGGAAGCCGGGCGACCACCGCATCTTCCGGCTGCAGGAGACCGACCTCGCGGGCAACCAGAGCGACCTGACGCCGCCGCTGGTGGAGGTGCCGTCGCTGATCGGCCTGACGCCGGACCAGGCGGAGGCCGCACTGAAGGCAGCCGGGTTGACGATCGGCTCGCTGACGGTCGGCGGCGCGGGCAAGGCCGGGACCGTGACCGGGCCGGACGGCCTCGCGCTTGCACCGCAGGGCACGGCGATCGACCTCACCGTCGCGCCGGGCGGCGCGTCGACGAGTCTCGTCTTCAAGGTCGTGACGGCGCCGAAGTTCAAGCCGGCCACGCGGAAGAAGATGGCTGCGCGCCTGACGATCACGCGGGCCGCGCGCGTGACGGCACAGCTCTTCAGCCCGCGCGGCACGAAGCTGTTCACGTGGCGGTTCTCGGTCAAGGCCGGCCGCACGATCGTGAGGCTCCGGATCCCGCGCCAGGTGCGGCGCCCGGGCATCTACTCGATGCGCTGGAGCGCACGCGCAGGCCGCGAGACGGTTTCGCGGACGATCAAGATCCGGATCGTCGGCTCCGTCGCGCCGGCGCAGCGGATTGAGATCGTCCTGGCGGGAGCCGCCGCCAAGGACGTCGGCGGCAAGCTGCGCAAGCAGAAGCCGAAGGTCGTCAGCGGCGTCGAGCCGACGTTCGATGCTGCGGCCAACCGGAACCGCGACGTCCGGGTGATCGTGGTCGACGTCGACGACTTCGGTGTCGGAGTCGTGCGCGACCTGCACACGGTGTTCCCGTCGACGAAGATCATCGCACTCGCGGCCGGGCCGAAGACGATGGCGGCCGCCTTGAAGGCTGGTGCGACGATCGTGCTGCCGCGGTCGACTCCGCCGGCGACGCTGGCGAAGATCATCCAGCGGCTAGAGAAGCTGCGCTAGCCCCCCGGCTTCCAGAGCGGCTCGTCCCGGCCGGCGTCGGCGTTCGCCCAGCGCGCCGCGATGAAGAGGAAGTCGGAAAGCCGGTTCAGGTGCGCGAGCACGAGCGGGTTGATTCCGTGCTCGTCGTTCGCGGCCAGTGCGTCCCGTTCGGCACGGCGGCAGGTGGTCCGCGCGACGTGCAGGCGCGCCGCAGCCGGCGTCCCGCCCGGAAGGACGAAGCTCTTCAACTCGGGCAGATCGGCATTGAACTCGTCGCAGAGTCGCTCCAGCCGGTCGACGTGCGTTTGCTCGACGCGCAGGCGGTCGCCGATCCCGAACGGAACGGAGAGGTCGGCGCCGACGTCGAAAAGGTCGTTCTGGATCCGCTCGAGCGGAGCGCGCAGCCGTTCGGGGACGTCCGGTTCCGCGAGCACGACGCCGAGGGCCGAGTTGAGCTCGTCCACGGCACCGAACGCGCCGATGCGGCAGTCGAGCTTCGGGACGCGCGCGCCGTCGCCGAGCGACGTTTCCCCTTTGTCACCGCCGCGCGTGTAGATCCGCGTCAGGCGGACGGGCTCGTCGCGGCGCCGCGCGCTCACGACCGCACCGCGAGCGTCCGTTCGCTCAGGCCGAGGATGGAGCGCGCGATCACGAGCCGCTGGATCTCGCTCGTCCCCTCGTAGATCTCCGTGATCTTCGCGTCGCGGTAGTAGCGCTCGACAGGAAACTCCTTCGTGTAGCCGTAGCCGCCGAGCACCTGGATCGCCTCTGCCGTCTGACGGCGCGCCATCTCCGACGCGAACAGCTTCGCCTTCGCGCCCTCCTCGGTATGCGGGCGGCCCTGCTGCTTCAGCCAGGCCGCTCGGTAGACGAGCAGGCGCGCGGCGTCGATCTCCATCGACATGTCGGCGAGCTTGTGCTGAATCGCCTGGAAGTCGCCGATCCGGTGGCCGAACGCCCGCCGCTCGAGCGCGTACGCGCGCGCGACCTCGTACCCCGCCTGCGCGATCCCGAGCGCCTGCGCCGCGATGCCGATCCGGCCGCCGTCGAGCGTCGACATGGCGACGCGGAAACCGCGGTTCTCCTCGTGCAGCAGGCGGTCCCTGCCGACGTGCGCGGCCTCGACGACGATGTCGTTCGTGACCGACGAGTTGAGCCCGAGCTTCTCCTCGTCACGCGTCACGCGCACGTCGTCCGCGTCGAGGATGAACGCGCTCACGCCACGGGCACCCGCGGTGTGCTGGTCGGTGCGCGCAAACAAGAGAAACGTGCCCGAGTAGCGGCCGTTCGTGATCCACTGCTTCGCGCCCGTGATCGTCCAGCCGTCCTCGGCCGGCTCGGCGCTGGTGCGGATCGCGCCGGCATCCGAGCCCGCCTCCGCCTCGGTCAGAGCGAAGGCGCCGAGGTGCTCGCCGCGCGCGAGCGGCGGCACGAACCGCGACTTCTGCTCGTCCGTGCCGTAGGTCAGAATCGGCAGCGTCACGGCGCTGGTGTGCACGGCGACGGTGACGCCGACGCCGGCGTCCGCGCGCGACAGCTCCTCCAGCACGAGGATGTACGCGAGGAAGTCGGCCCCTGCGCCGCCGTACTCCTCCGGCACGCAGGCGCCCATCAGGCCGAGCTCGGCGAGCTTGGTGAAGAGGTCGCGCGGGAAGCGGTGCTCGCGGTCCCACTCCGCCGCATTGGGCTCGATCTCGGCGCGTGCGAAGTCCCGCGTCAGCGCCTGGATCTCGCGCTGGTCCTGATTGAGATCGAAGTCCACTCCAGGCGAAAGCGTACGCCCTCGCCCGGGTTACGCGGCTGCCAGTTCCCTGCGGATGTCTTTCAGCTCGTTCTCGGCCGAGACGAAGGCGTCGACGACCTCGGGATCGAACTGGCGTTTCCGCTGCTCGAGGATCTCGGTGCGTGCCGACTGCCAGCTCATCGCCCGGCGGTAGGGCCGGTGGCTCGTCATCGCGTCCAAGGCATCGGCGACGGCGAAGATGCGCGCGCCGACCGGAATCTCGTCGGCGTTCAGGCCGTCCGGATAGCCGCGCCCGTCCCAGCGCTCGTGGTGGGAGCGCACGATCTTCAGTCCCTCGCCCTTCAGAAACGCAACGTTCGAGAGCATCGCCTCGCCGAGGACAGTGTGCGTCTGCATCCGCCGCCGCTCGGCGGCGCTCAGCGGCCCGGGCTTCTGCAGAATGCCGTCCGGGATCCCGATCTTGCCGACGTCGTGAAGCAGGAACCCGTACGGCGTACTCGGATCCCGCACGACCGCGTCCTCACCGACGGCCTTGGCGAGCGCGGTCGCGTAGCTCTGGACGCGCTGCGAGTGCGCGCGGGTGCCGGTGTCCTTGGACTCGAGCGCGCTTGCGAGCGCCGACACCGTCTCCATGTACGCGCTCTGCAGCAGCTCGCGCTGGCCCCGTTCGAGCTCGAGCAGATGGCGGAGGTCGCGGGCGTAGAGGAGCAGCTCTTCCTCCGGGCCGCCGGCGCGTTTCCTGGAAGCACGGAACGGCACCCCGTACAGGCCGCCCGCCAGGCGCTCTGCGACGGCGAGCAGCTCGAGCGGGCTGAACGGCTTGCGCACGAACGCGTCGGCTCCTGCGCGCTTCGCGGCCGCACGGGTGCCGCCGGTCGACCCCGTGAGCAGGATGATCGGGATGTCGCTCGTCCGCGGATCGGCCTTGAGCTCCGCGCACAGCTCGAGCCCCGTCGTGCCCGGCATGTTCACGTCGAGCACGATCACGTTGGGCCGCGCCGCGCGAATGCGCCTGCGCGCCGCTTCGGCGCTCTGGGCCTCCACAACGTCGACGTCCGCGACCTCGAACGTCGTCCTCAGCAACGTCCGGAGCGCAGGATCGTCGTCGACCAGCAAGATCTGCAAGACGCGAGACCTCCCTTTCCCGTACCTGGACCCGTTTGTCGGCAGCGGAGCCTTCTGGCTTGAGTCCGTATAGAGGAGACGCCCGGCCGCGCGAAAACCTGCAAAGAGCGCCGTTTTTATGCGTTTCTAGCGATATTCGAAGAAGCCGGTGCCCGACTTGCGGCCCAGACGGCCGGCCGCGACCTGCTGGCGCAGGAGTGGACAGGGCGCGTAGCGGTCGTCGCCGAGTCCCTCTTCTAGGACTTCCATGATCGCGACGCACGTGTCGAGGCCGATCAGGTCGGCGAGTGCGAGCGGGCCCATCGGGTGTGCGAAGCCCAGCTTGGCGATCGTGTCGATCGCCTCCGCCTCGGCGACGCCGTCGTTCAGCGCCCAGACCGCTTCGTTGATGAACGGCATCAGGATCCGGTTGGAGACGAAGCCGGGAAAGTCGTTCGCGACGGCGGGCGTCTTGCCGAGCTCCCGGGCGAGCTCGGTGATCGCCGTCGAGGTCGCGTCGGACGTGTCGCGGCCGCGGACGATCTCGACCAGCTTCAACACGGGGACGGGATTGAAGAAGTGCATCCCGATCACCTTGTCGGGCCGATCCGTCGCCGCAGCGAGGGTGGCGATCGGGATCGAGGACGTGTTCGAGGCGAGCACGGCCGCCGGTGGCAGTTCCTCGTCGGCGCGGTGGAACAGTTGCTCTTTCACATCGGCGTCCTCCACGACCGCCTCGATCATCAGCCCGGCAGGCACGAGATCCTCGACGACGGTGACGCGGCGGAGAACATCCTCCGGCGGTGGGCCGCCCTTCCCCGCGAGCCTGCCGAGGCTCTCACGCATCGTGTCGACCGCCCGGTCGCTCGCACCGGGCTGAGTGTCGTACAGCGAGACGTGCCGGCCGGACGCGGCTACAACCTGCGCGATCCCGCCACCCATCTGCCCGGCGCCGACGACGAGCACGTCCTCGAACCTCACGAGACGAGCCTAACGTGGGGCCACCGAACGTCCGGGGTCAGACCCGAAGGGGTCTGACCCCAGCCTTTAGAAGTGCGCCGGCACGACCACGAAAGGCTGTCCGCTAGAACAGCGCGCAGCGCGATCTAGCGGACAGCCGAACTGATGCGGCCGGCGATGCGGCAGCACCGCCGCCCGCACAGTTGGGAACCCGCCGACCCGCCCTCGCTCGCGCCGTCCCACGTGCTCGAGGTCGCTAGACCTCGAGCAAGAGCGCGTCGCCCTGGCCGCCGCCGGAGCAGATGGCTGCCAGGCCGAGGCCGCCGCCGTTACGGCGCAGCTCGTAAATCATCGTCGACAGGATCCGGCCGCCCGAGGCCCCGACTGGATGCCCGAGCGCGACCGCGCCGCCGTTGACGTTCACCAGCTCTGGATCCGCGTCGAGCATCTTCGCGGAGTTGAGCGCGACGGACGAGAACGCCTCGTTCAACTCGACACGATCGACGTCGCCGATCTTCTTGCCCGCCTTCGCGAGCGCCTTCTCCCCCGCCTTCGCCGGCGTGCGCGCCAGGTAGGCAAACTCGTCCGCAACGTACGCCTGCGCGACGATCGTCGCGAGCACCTCGAGCCCCCGCTCGCGCGCGAACTCCTCGCTCGTGACCACGAGCGCCGAGGCACCGTCGTTTACGCCCGGCGCGTTGCCGGCGGTCGTCGTCCCCTCCGGATCGAAGACCGGCCTCAGCCTCGACAGCCGCTCGTAGGATGTATCGCGCCGCGGCCCTTCGTCAACCGCGAACTCGCCGACCGGGACGATCTCGTCCCGGAACTTGCCTTCGTCGATCGCCTTCACCGCGCGCTCGTGTGAGCGCAGCGCCCAGCGGTCCTGATCCTCGCGCGAGATACCTAATTCGCGCGAGACGAACGACGCCTGCTCGACCATGTGCCGGTTGTCGAACGTGGACGTCAACCCGTCGTGCGTCATCAGGTCGATCAGGGTGCCGTCGCCGAGGCGGTAGCCGAAGCGCGCCTTCTTCAACACGTACGGCGCGTTCGACATCGACTCCATCCCACCGGCGACGATCACCTGGTGGTCGCCCGCGCGGATCATCTGGTCGGCCATCTCGACCGCGCGGATCGACGATGCGCAGACCTTGTTGATCGTGTCGGAGCCGACCTCGATCGGCAGCCCGGCGCCGATCGACGCCTGCCGCGCCGGCGCCTGGCCCGCGCCGCCCTGCAGCACCTGGCCCATGATCACGTACTCGACCTCGTCGTTCTCGACCCCCGCGCGGTCGAGCGCGGCGCGGATCGCGATCGCGCCGAGCTCCGTCGCCTGCTTGTCGGCGAGCGAGCCCCCGAGCTTCGCGAACGGCGTCCGGACGGCCGAAACGATCACTGAACGGTTCACAAACCCACGGTACCAATACGCTTGCCCTGTGCCGACGCCGCGCACAACGGTCAAGCGTCACGCCGAACGAGGCGTCTACGACCGCACCGCAATCGACCCGATCCTGGACGAGGCGCTGATCTGCCACGTCGGCTTCGTGCAGGAGGGACAGCCGTACGTGATCCCCACGATCCACGCCCGCGACGGCGACACGCTCTACCTGCACGGCTCGGCCGGCAGCCGCATGCTCCGCACGATCAAGGCGGGCATCGACGTCTGTGTCACGGTCACGCTGCTCGACGGGCTCGTGCTCGCGCGCTCCGTCTACAACCACTCGATGAACTACCGCTCCGTCGTCGTGCTCGGCCGTGCCGCCGAATTGAAGGACCGTGCGGAGAAGCTCCACGCGATGGAGATCGTCGTCGAGCACATCATCCCGGGCCGCTGGGCGGAGGCGCGCCGGCCCAGCGAGGGCGAGATCGACGGCACCACCATCCTCGCCGCCGAAGGACTTCGACGAGGACCTGTCGCTCCCCGTCTGGGCAGGCGTGATTCCACTTGACCTCCGTCGGGGGCGGCCCTACTCTGAGACCACGTGACTCCTGCCACTCGAAGCAACTGGGCCTGGCGCTACGAGCGGGGCGGGAGCCTGCGCCGGCGCTGAGCTAGGCCAGAGACAACCCGTTCCGCTCCACCGTGACCTTCCCACCGGAAGGTCTTTTTGCGTACCCGTCCATTCCCGGAGGACTCGAATGACCGTTGCACCGGACATCTCAACCGATCTCGTCACACCACTCGGCGCGTACCTGAGGCTGCGCAAGGCGGGCCGCGCGGCATTTTTGCTCGAGTCCGTCGAGCGCGGACGGCTCGGGCGGCACTCGCTCGTCGGCTGCGGCTCCCATCTCTGTTACCTGGCCGAGGCCGAGGCGTGCGGTGAGCCCGTGGTCGGCTACCTGTCCTACGACTACGCGGCCCGCCTGGAGCCGACGGTGCCGCTTCCCGGGGACAGCACCGGCCTGCCCGAGAGCCGCTTCCTCGTCGCCGACGTCCTCGTCCGCTTCGATCACGTGCTCGGGACGGCGGAGGTGATTCGCGGCGACCCCGACGAGGTCTCGCGCATCTTCGCGCGGCCCGTGCCCCGCCTGCCGGCCGCGAACGGACGGCGCGGGTTCGCGAGGCGCACGCCCGGACGCGAGGAGTACGAGTCATCCGTGCGCGCGGCACAGGAGCACATCCGCGCGGGCGACGCGTTCCAGATCGTCCTCTCTCAGCGGGCGGAGCGGCCGACGACCGCGTCGGCGCTCGACCTCTATCGCGCCCTCCGGCGCGTGAATCCGTCGCCGTACCTGTTCCTGCTCGAGCTCGATGGCCTCGCGCTGATCGGCTCCTCACCCGAGACGCTCGTCAAGTGCGAAGGACGCAGTGCCAGCCTCAACCCGATCGCCGGCACCACCGAGCGAGGCCCTGGCGACGCCGAAAGGCTGCTCGCGTCGGAGAAGGACCGCGCCGAGCACGTGATGCTCGTCGACCTCGGCCGCAACGACCTCTCCCGGGTCTCTGTTCCGGGCACCGTCGACGTGACGCGCTTCCTCGAGGTCGAGCGCTACTCGCACGTCACGCACCTGGTCTCGCAGGTCAGCGGCGAGCTGCGGGACGGCGTCTCGCCGTTCGACCTGCTGCGGGCGTGCTTCCCCGCCGGCACGGTGTCCGGCGCCCCGAAGGTGCGCGCGATGCAGCTGATCTCCGAGCTCGAAGGCCGGCGGCGCGGCCCCTACGCCGGCGCGGTCGGCTACGCGCTGCCGGACGAGCTGACGCTCGACACCTGCATCGCGATCCGCACCATCGTCCTCCACGACGGCGTCGCACACCTGCAGGCGGGCGCCGGCATCGTCGCCGACTCCGATCCCGCGTCGGAGCACGAGGAATGCCTGCGCAAGCTCGCGGCGGTGGAAGCCGCTATCGACCTCGCGGAGAGCGAGCAGCGTTGATCCTGCTCGTCGACAATTACGACTCGTTCACCTACAACCTCGCGCACCTGTTCGAGCAGCTCGGGGCCGAAGTCGTCGTGCGACGGAACGACGCCCCGGATCTCGAGAGGCTTCGACCGTCGCGGCTCGTCGTGTCGCCCGGCCCGGGCCGTCCCCCGGAGCGCGTCGTCGCGTTGTTGCGCGAAACACGCGTCCCAACCCTCGGCGTCTGCCTCGGCCACCAGGCGATCGTCGAAGCCTTCGGCGGCGAGATCGGCGCGGCACGCGAGCTCGTCCACGGAAAGGCGTGCACCGTGCGCCACGACGGCCGCGGCCTCTTCGCCGGCCTCCCGGACGAGCTCGAGGCCGGCCGCTACCACTCGCTCGCGGCCGGGAAGATCCCGGACGAGCTGGAGATCTCGGCGACCGCTGACGACGGCGAGGTCATGGGCGTGCGCCACCGCGAGCTGCCGATCGACGGAGTGCAGTTCCACCCCGAATCGGTGCTCACCCCGCTCGGCCGCGAGATCGCGCGAAACTTCCTGGCGAGATGATCCAGCAGGCGCTGCAGGAGCTGCTCGACGGGCGCGACCTCGGCCGCGAGCAGACACGCGAGGTGATGGGAGAGATCATGCGCGGCGAGGCGACGCCCGCGCAGATCGGCGGCTTCCTCGTCGCGTTGCGCGCGAAGGGTGAAACGTCCGCGGAGATCGCGGGCTGCGCCGAGGCGATGCGCGCCCACGTCCTGCCCGTCAAGCCACGCCGTGACGACCTGGTCGACACCGCGGGCACGGGCGGCGACGGGGCGTGCACGATCAACATCTCCACGGCCGCCGCACTCGTTGCCGCGGCCGCCGGCGCAGCAGTTGCAAAGCACGGGAACCGCGCGGTCTCCTCGGCGTGCGGCTCGGCCGACGTGCTCGAAGCGCTCGGGTTCACGCTCGAGCAGGAGCCGGCACGCATCGCGCAATCGATCGACGAGCTGGGCTTCGGCTTCCTCTTCGCGCCCTCCCACCACCCGGCGATGCGACACGCCGCGCCCGTGCGCAAGGAGCTCGCGACGCGCACCGTGTTCAACGTGCTCGGACCGCTGACCAACCCGGCCGGTGCGCGTGCACAGGTCGTGGGCGTCTATTCGGAGCAGCTCGTCCGCACGATCGCCGAGGTGCTTGCGCAGCTCGGCACGCGCCGGGCCTACGTCGTGCACGGAGCGGGCGGGATCGACGAGCTGTCGCCGGCCGGGCCCAATCTCGTCGCGGAGGTGGTCGACGGGTCGGTCCGCGAGCGCGAGCTCGATCCGGAAGCGGAGCTGGGCGTGCCCCGCTGCAGCGTCGACGAGCTGCGCGGCGGCACGCCGGCCGAGAACGCCGCGGCCGTGCGGGAGGTCTTCGACGGCGCGGACGGCGGCCGCCGGAGCGCGATCCTGCTCAACGCGGCGGGTGCGATCGCCGCGGCGGGGCACGCCGAGGATCTCCGCGAAGGGCTCGAGCTCGCGCGCGAGACGATCGACTCGGGCGCCGCCGCGGAACGGCTCGAGCGACTTGTGTCCTTCTCGCGCCAGACTGTGGCGACGTGATGGGCCGGTTCCGCGACGCGCTCGCAGCTCCGGGCCTCGGCACGATCGCCGAGGTCAAGCGCCGCTCACCTTCGGCCGGCGATCTCCGTCCGGACGCGGACCCCGCCCGCCTCGCAGCCCAGTTCGCGAACGCCGGCGCCGCCGCGATCTCGATCCTCGTCGACGAGCGCTTCGGGGGCTCGCTCGACGATCTGAAGGCCGCACGAGCCGCCACGACGGCGCCGCTGCTCGCGAAGGGCTTCTTCACCGAGGAGCTCGACCTGCTCAAGCTCAAGGTCGCCGGCGCGGAAGCCGCGCTCGTGATCCTGCGCGACGTCGACGACCAGCGCGCCGCCGCGCTGCTCTCGTACGCACACGAGCTGGGGATCGAGACGCTCGTCGAGGCGCACGACGCGAACGACCTGCACCGGGCGGTGGCGCTCGGCGCGGAGGTGATCGGCGTCAACGCCCGCGACCTCGCGACGTTCGAGCTCGACCGCGGCAAGCAGCTCGAGCTCGTCGCGCGCCTGCGCGGCCACGACGCCGTCGTCGTGGCCGAGAGCGGTGTCCACACGCGCGCGCAGGGCGCGGCCGCCGAGCTCGCCGGCGCGGACGCCGTGCTCGTCGGCTCGGCGCTGATGCAGGCCGCGGACCCGGCGGCGAAGCTGCGCGAGCTCAGCTCGCGGCCGCTCGTGAAGGTCTGCGGCCTCACGCGTCCCGACGACGTCGACGCCGCGGTAGAGGCCGGCGCCGACATGCTCGGCTTCATCCTGGCCGAGCACAGCCCGCGGCGTGCGCCCGGCGTCCTGCCCGTCCCCGACGACAGGCTGAGCGTGGCCGTGTTCGTCGGCGAGGCCGAGGAAGCGGGCGCCGATCTCGTCCAGCTCTACCAGCGGGAGGAAGGACGGGTGCGCGGACGCGACGCGGTACTGCTGCGCGCCGGCGAGCCCGTCGCCTACGTCGTCGATCTCCCCTGGGCCGAGCCCGATCCGCTGCATCTGCAGCGTGCCGCCGTGCGAGAGGGCCGCGTCATGCTCGCGGGCCGGCTCGGCCCGGACAACGTGCGTGAAGCGGTCCGCGCGGTGAGCCCGTGGGCGGTCGATGCAGCGTCGCAGCTCGAATCCGAGCCCGGGATCAAGGATCACGACAAGGTGCGCGCGTTCGTGGCGGCGGCGAGATGAGCTCGACGGCCGGGCTCTTCGGCACCTACGGCGGCCGCTACGTGCCGGAAACGCTGGTCCCCGCGCTCGACGAGCTCGAGGCGGGCTGGCGCGACGCACAGAACGACCCCGCCTTCCACGAGGAGCTCGACGCGCTCGGGCGCACGTTCGCGGGCCGCCCGACGCCGCTCACGCGCGCCGAGCGGTTCGAGCCGAACAAGCGGCTGTACCTGAAGCGCGAGGATCTCCTCCACACCGGCGCACACAAGCTCAACAACGCGCTCGGCCAGGCGGTGCTGGCGCGGCGGCTCGGCAAGCGCCGCATCGTCGCCGAGACCGGAGCCGGGCAGCACGGCGTCGCGACGGCGACCGTGTGTGCGCGCTTCGGCTTCGAGTGCGTCGTCTACATGGGCGAGGAGGACATACGGCGCCAGCGACCCAACGTCGAGCGCATGCACCTGCTCGGTGCCGAGGTGCAGCCGGTCGAGCTCGGCACGCGCACGCTGAAGGAGGCGACGAGCGAGGCGATCCGCGACTGGATCACGAACGTCGAGACGACGCACTACCTGATCGGCTCGTGCGTCGGCCCCGCGCCGTACCCCGAGCTCGTGCGCGAGCTGCAGGCGGTGATCGGGCGCGAGGCGCGCGCACAGTTCCTCGAGGCGGAGGGCCGCCTGCCGGAGGTGGTGATCGCGTGCGTCGGCGGCGGGTCGAACGCGATCGGGATCTTCTCCGCCTTCGTCGCCGACCCGGACGTCCGCCTGGTCGGGGTCGAGGCGGCGGGGGCCGCCTCGCTCGGCACCGGCCGCGCGGCCGTGCTGCACGGCGCACGCTCGTCGGTGCTGGCCGACGGCGACGGGCAGGTCACCGACGCGCACTCGATCTCTGCCGGACTCGACTATCCAGGCGTGGGCCCCGAGCATGCGTGGCTGCGCGACAGCGGCCGCGCGGACTACGTCGGCGCGACGGACGAAGAGGCGCTGGCGGCGTTCCGCGAGCTGACGCGGCTCGAGGGGATCATCCCCGCGCTCGAGCCGTCACATGCGCTCGCGCGCGTGCGCGAGCTGGACGAAGAGCAGGTCCTGCTCTGCCTGTCGGGCCGCGGCGACAAGGATCTCGCCGAGGTGCTCGCGCACTGACAGCCGCTGCGTGAAGAAGCTCGTCATCTACCTGATGTCGGGCCACGCGACGCCTGAGCTGGCCGCGGCCGCGGTCGAGGGCGGCGCCGACCTCGTCGAGCTCGGCTTCCCCTTCTCCGATCCGCTGGCGGACGGGCCGGTGATCCGCCGCGCCGCCGAGCGTGCGCTCGCCGACGGCATGCGCACACGGGCGTGCCTCGAGTGCCTCGCCCGCACGCGCGAGCTGGCTCCCGACACGCCGCTCGTCCCGATGACGTATGCCGC
Source organism: Actinomycetota bacterium (assembly GCA_005885085.1). Lineage (GTDB taxonomy): Bacteria > Actinomycetota > Thermoleophilia > Gaiellales > Gaiellaceae > 3-1-20CM-4-69-9. The sequence continues at coordinate 14,487 of VAXY01000003.1, forward strand.
GCTCCTCGAGGCGTACGGGTGGGACCGATTCGCGGCCGCAGCGGGCGGCGCGGGCGCGACGTCGCTGATCGTCGCAGACCTGCCGGCGGGCGAGCGGCCGGAGCTACGGCGCGTCCAGCTCGTCGCGCCGACCTCCACCGACGAGCGGTTGCGGCTCGCCGCCGAGCAGACGGACGGCTGGCTCTACCTGGTCACGCTGACCGGGACGACCGGCGCGCGCAACGACCTCTCCCCCGCGCTGGCAGGGCTCGTCGAGCGGGCTCGCGCGGTCACTCCGGTGCCGCTGTACGCCGGCTTCGGTATCTCGACGCCCGCCCATGCGCACGCCGCCGCCCAGCTGGCGGACGGCGTCGTCGTGGGTTCCCGCGCGGTCGAGGTCGCAGAGGGAGGGCCAGACGCCCTGCGCGCTTACGTCGCCTCGCTGCGCCAAGCAATCGACGCGACGTGAGCTTGCTCGTCCTCTTCGATGTCGACGGAACGCTGCTGCTCACGCACGACGAGGTGTACGTGGAGGCCAACCGCCTTGCGCTCACCGAGGTGTACGGCGACGCACCGGAAGGCCCGGACGTGCCCGGCGACACGGCGACGGCGCACACCCGGCGTGCGCTGACCGACGCCGGCTTCTCGACCGAACAGATCGACGCCGGTCTCGGGCGCTGGTGCGAGACCTTCGCCGCCCAGTACGTGCGGCTGCTCGCCGCAGCGGACACGAGTCACTGGCAGCTGGGGGCGGGCGCCCACGAGGCGGTGGCCGCTCTCGCGAACCCGGCGCTGCTGACCGGAAACCCGCCCGCAGTCGCGCACGCGCGCATGCAACGACTCGGGCTGGCGACGTACTTCCCGCCCGGCCAGGGCGCATTCGGCTGCGAACGCGAGCAGCGCGTCGAGCTCTTCGCCCTGGCACGCGAAAGGGCGGGTAACTGGCCGGCGGAGCAGACGGTCGCGGTGGGCGACACACCGCTCGACGTCGCGAGCGCCCACGCTGCCGGCTGCCGGTGCATCGCCGTCGCGACGGGTCGCTACGGCAGAGACGAGCTCGGCGCCGCGGACGCCGTCATTCCGGATCTCACGACGCTGAGCTCAGCGCTCGCCGCGGTGGAGTAGTCGGCTTCGATCGAGAACTTCACGAATCTCGCGGGCGAGCTCGCTCGGGAGGTACGGCTTCTCGATGTAGGCGACGCGGCCCTGGGCGATGCCGTGACGAAGGACGGTGTCGGCCGGGTAGCCCGACGTGAACAAGACCGGCAGGTCCGGGTGACGCTCTGACAGCTGCTCGAACAGCTCGCGGCCGTTCATCCCGGGCATGACCACGTCGGTCAGCAGGAGATCTATCGACTCGCGCTCGCCCGCGAGCTCGAGCGCCTCGATGCCATTACACGCCTCGATCACGGTGTAGCCGTGGAGCCGCAGCGACTTTGCGATCAGGCTGCGGACTTCCGCCTCGTCCTCTGCCAAGAGGATGGTCTCGCTCCCGGCCAGAGAGCCGATCTCCGGCGCCGGTGCCGGCGCGGGCGCCGACGCGCTGGCGGCCGGGAAATAGAGCTTGAACGTCGTGCCGTGCCCCGGCTCGCTGTAGACCCAGATGTGCCCGTTGCTCTGCTTGACGACGCCGTAGACGGTCGCGAGCCCGAGCCCGGTGCCGTCGTCCTTGGTTGTGAAGAAGGGGTCGAAGATGCGCCCGCGCGTGGTTTCGTCCATGCCGATGCCGGAGTCGGTGATCTGGAGCAAGACGTAGGGACCGGGCTCGACATCTGCATGCTCCGCGGTGTAACTCGCGTCGAGGACGACGTTGGCGGTCCGGATCGAGAGCGTGCCCCCGGTCGGCATGGCGTCGCGAGCATTGACCGCGAGGTTGAGGATGATCTGCCCGAGCTGGCCGCGGTCGACGACGATGGACTCGACGTAGCGGTCGAGGCTCGTCGTCGTCACGATGTTCTCGCCGATCAGGCGGTCGACGAGGTTCAGCGTCTGGGTGACGATCTCGTTGATGTCGCTCTCCTCCGGCCGCAGGACCTGCTGGCGGCTGAAGGCGAGGAGCTGACGCGTGAGATGCGCGGCGCGTTCGGCGGCTCGGTCGATCTGGACGACGTTTCGCTCGACGTCCTCGTCCGGGTTCCGGCCGAGTGTCAGCGCGGCACAGCTGCGGATGACCATCAGGATGTTGTTGAAGTCGTGCGCGATCCCGCCGGCCAGGCTTCCGATCGCCTCCATCTTCTGCGACTGCCGCAGCTGCTCCTCGAGCACGCGCTGTTCGCTGATGTCGCGCACGTAACCGGCGAAGGCCGCATCGTCTCCGACCCGAACCCGAGTGATCGCCAGCTCGACAGGAAACGTCGTCCCGTCGGCACGCAGCCCGGAGAGCTCCAGGCGCCGCCCGAGAATCGTGCTCTCGCCCGTGCGCAGATGCCGTGCGAAGCCTTCGCGATGCGCCTCCCTGAACGACGGCGGGATGATCAGCTCGACCATCTCCTTCCCGATCACGTCGGCGCGCGTGTAGCCGAAGATCGCCTCCGCCGCCGGGTTGAACTCGAGCACCTCGCCTGAGCTGTTGATCATGACCACGGCGTCGAGCGCGGCATCGATCACCGCACGCGTGCGGGCCTCGCTCTCGCGCACCGCCAGTTGCGAGTCGGTCGCATTGACCGACATGCCGACGGTGCCCACGATCTCTCCGGCGTCGGACAGGAGCGGCTGGACGTACCCCTGCCGGAGCTGTCCACCGAAGGCGTTCTCGTAGCTCGCGGTCTCACCGGCGACGGCACGGATGTGCGCATCGATCGCAGAGTTCGACATGCGATCGGAGCCGAGGAATTCCGGAAGCTTCCGGCCCACAACGTCCTCTGCGGCGATCCCGAGAGCAGCGAGGTCGGAGCCGAAGATCGCCGTCCAGCGCAGGTCGGCATCCGTCGGCCAGACGACCCCGGGAAACGCATCCAGGAGCGTCCGGAACGACTCCTCGGCGGAGGAAGACTCGGGACCGTTCGGGAGCGGCGACGCCATAGGAGGAGTATCGACCCCCTCCGGCGGGCTGAAGGCCAAGCTTCACTAACTAAAGCGCGCGGACGGCGTCCGATCGATATCGGGCCAGATATCCCCTGGGCTCGTGGCGGCGCAGCTAAGGGAGCAGAGATGACCGAAAGCGTGGGGCGGAGCGCTTGGCACGGGATCGAGGTCCGCCACCTGGCCGCGCTTCAGGCGCTGGCCGAAGAGGCGTCCTTCCACGGGGCCGCACGCCGTCTCGGGTACTCGCAGCCGGCCGTCAGCCAGCAGCTCGCAGCGCTCGAGCGCATCGTCGGCACACAGCTCGTCAACCGCCCGCGCGTCTCGCAGCCGCTGACGCTGACGGAGTCGGGCGAACGCCTCCTCGTCCACGCACGCGCAATCCAGGCCAGCCTCTCCACCGCCGAGGCGGAGCTCGCTGGGAGAGCCGGTACCACACAGCTGCGCATCGGCGCCTACCAGAGCGTGGCTGCGCACCTCCTCCCCCACGTCGTCCGCGAGCTCGGGCGAAAGGCGCCGCACGTCGAGCTCCTGCTGGACGACTGTCCCGGCGACGTCCGCCTTGTCGCATCGCTCGACCGCGGCGACCTCGACGCTTGCTTCGTCGATCTGCCGCTTCGGTTCGACCGTGGCCTGCAGAAGGAACCGCTCGCGGTCGACGACTACGTGCTCGTCGTCCCGCGCAACGGTCGCCGCGCGGCACGGCACGAGTCGATCCGCCCCGCGGAGCTGCGCGGGGTCAAACTGATCGCCTTCAAGAGCTCGGGCAGCACCCAGCGCGTGATCGATCACCTACGCGCCGATGGGATCGAACCGCAGTTCGCGCTGCGCTCCGACGACAACAACGTCGTGCAGGGGTTCGTCGCCGCTGGATTCGGCGCGGCGCTGATTCCGCGGCTCGCCGCGGAGCTGCTGTCCGGCTCACTCGACCTGCTGCCTTTCGACCCCGCCTTGCCGCCGCGCATCATCGCGCTCGCCTGGACACGGGACCTCGCCACCGCGCCGTGCCTGCAGACATTTGTCGCCGCAACGCTGCGCGTCGCCGGAAAGATCTGGCACGACCGCGCAATCGCAGCTCGGCCCGAAGCGGTCACCGGAGGCTGATTGCAGCTTCAAAAACGTCGATAAGGAAACGCGACGTGCAATCGCGTCGGGCTCGACTATGTTCGACGAGGTGCGTTTGCGTCTCGATCGGACGTCGACGCTTCTACTCACATCCGTGCCGAAGGCGCATGACCCGTGCGCCTTCGGCGTTTCTGCGACGCGTTCCCTGATCTCCCGATTCGTCCTCGTTATGCGCGCTAACCCACCACGAGATCGCGAGTCTCCGTTGGCGTAATGCGCCTCGCTGCGATCACGCCGGTCTGCTCGACGTTTGCGCGTTCCGGCTCGCAGATCGAGGCCTGACAAGGAGGGATAGATGCATCGACGGAAGCTCTGGCTCTTGGCCGGGGTGGCGCTCGCCGCGCTTGCGCTCGCGGCGAACGGCTCGGCGAGAGTGAGTGGGCCGGAACGCGCCTCCGCGGGCACGCTGGTCTTCGGGGCGGAGCAGGGCGGCGGTCCGGACTGGTGCCTGAACCTGATCCTGGACGTGGACTGCAACGCGTTCTGGAACGTGATGTTCCAGACGCCGGTGATCCGCGGCGCGTTCCTGTTCACGCCGAAGTTCACCTATCAGAACGATCTGATCAGCCGCTACACGTTCCAGAAGAACCCACAGCGGGTCACGTACTACATCCGCAAGAACGCGAGGTGGAGCGACGGCGTCCAGGTGACGGGCAAAGACTGGAGGTTCACCTGGCAGACCGCGTTGAACCCGAAGTACAAGGATCACATCGATCCACTCGGCTGGCAGGACATCCGCAGCGTCGCCGGCAACGGCAAGGTCGTGAAGGTGACGTACAAGCGGAACTTCGCCGGCTGGAAGAACCTCTTCGGCTACATCCTGCCGCGCCATGCGCTGCAGGGGGCGGACATGCTCACCGTCTGGAACGACTGCATCTGCAACCCGAAGAAAGGGAACACACCGATCGCGGACGGCCCGTTCCTGCTCACGCGCTTCGACCGCGGAGCCGGTATCACGCTGTCGAAGAACATGCCCGGCTGGTACGGCAAGCCGGCGAAGCTCAACTCGATCGTGTTCCGCTTCATCACGAACACGAACTCCGAGATCCAGGCGATCCGCTCCGGCGAGGTCGACGCGATCTACCCGCAGCCGCAGCTCGCGCTCGCGGACCTGCGGAACCAGTCCGGCCTCAAGGTCGTGACGCACCAGAGCCTCTCCTGGGAGCACATCGAGATCGAGCAGGGCTCGAAGGGCAATCCGCTCGCGAAGCAGCGCTGGCTCCGCCAGGCGTTGATCACAGCGGTCAACCGCACGGCCGCGGCCCATGCCCTCTACGGGACGCTCAACCCGAGCGTCGGCCCGCTGCAGAGCCTCGTGCGGCTGCACGG
>VAXY01000191.1 GCA_005885085.1 Actinomycetota bacterium
CTCGCAGCACGGGGCCGAGAACCATCTTTCGTGGTTCGAAAACCTCTCACATCCTCCACAAAAGGCGTAAACGCTGGCCCGTTTCTGGTCCCCGAGCGTCCAGGGGGCCACGAAGGGACCATTGCGGACAGGCCCGATCTTGGGCACCATGCCCGACTCCAGGAACGGGGTCAACGGGGAGGGTCAGAAGATGTCCGACGGCAACGCCGGACTGCGGCACGCGACAACGCTGCAGGACTACCTGCGTGTGGCAGGGCGACGGAAATGGACCATCGCGCAGGCGATCGTCCTCGTGCCTCTCGTAGCGGTCGGGTTCTCGCTGCACCAGCCCAAGATGTATCGCGCGAGCGCGGAAGTCCTGCTGGCGACCCAGAACGTCGCGAACCAGCTCAACGGGATCAACGATCCGACGCTATCTCAGGATGCCGACCGTCACGCGCAAACGCAGGCCGACCTTGCGCGCGTACCGGCCGTCGCCCGCCAGGCGCTCCTCCTTGCAGGGCTCAGACGCTCGGTTGACGACTTCCTGAAGCACTCCAGCGCGACGGCAAAGACGAATGCGGATCTGCTGGAGCTCTCGGTCACGGATCATCGAACGGACGTCGCACGTCGGCTGGCCTCGGCCTACGCGGAGGCCTTCTCCCACTACCGGGCCCAGCTCGACACGGCGCCGTACACGAATGCCAAGCGTCGTGCGAACGCGCAGCTGAGGGACATGGCCGCCGCACAGGCGCAGAAGTCGCGGGCCTACGAAGCTCTCGTCGGAAAGCGAGACCAGCTCGATCAGATGATCGCGCTCCTGACCCGCAATGCGGTTCCCGTGCAGGCGGCCGAACATGCCACACAGGTTCAGCCCCGCCCTGTCCGAAACGGCATCCTTGGTCTCCTCCTCGGGATCGTGATCGGAGTCGGCCTCGCATTCCTCAAAGAGGCGCTCGACACGCGCGTTCGGTCCGCGGACGAGGTCGAGGAACGGCTCGGGCTGCCACTGCTCGCGCGCGTGCCCGAACCCCCGCGGCGACTGCGCAAGCGCGACGGGCTCGTCATGCTCGACGAGCCACAGAGCCCTCAGGCCGAGACCTTCCGACTACTGCGCACGAATCTCGAGTTCGTGCGTTCATTGAACAAACCGCGCACGATTCTCGTCACGAGTGCTCTCGAGCAAGAGGGCAAGTCGACGACGACCGCCAATCTCGCGGTCGCCCTGGCACGTGCCGGGCGACGAGTGGCGCTCCTCGATCTCGATCTCAGGCGCCCCTTCCTGAACCGCTTCTTCGACTTGCATGGTCGTCCGGGGCTCACGCAGATCGCAGTCCGCCAGGCCGACCTTGCGGACGTGCTCGCTCCGTTGGCGTTCACGGCGTACAGCGGAGGCGCCAATGGAGCGACGCCGGACGAGAACGGCAACGGCCATCGCGCCAATGCGGGCGAGCTCGTCGTGATTGGCTCTGGCCCGCTACCGCCCAATCCCGGAGAGTTCGTCGGCACGCCTGCGATCGCGCGCGTCCTCGAGGACCTGCGCAAGCGCTTCGACGTCGTCCTGATCGACACGCCGCCTGCACTACAGGTCGGCGACGCAATCTCGCTCAGCGCGCAAGTCGATGCACTCGTGGTCGTGTGCCGGATGGACGTCGTCCGGCGACCCCTGCTGAACGAGCTGCGACGCGTACTCGATTCGAGTCCGGCGGAAAAACTCGGGTTCGTCCTCGCCGGTGCGGAGAGTGAAGACGGCTACGGATATGGCTACGGCTATGGCGCGAGTGCGTACCACGCGCGCGAGACGGCGGGCGTCACATGAGGACGAAGGTTCTCGTCGCGGACCCGTTCGCGATTTTCCGCGCGGGCGTGACCAACCTGCTGAGGCGCGAGAGCGACTTCGCGGTCGTCGAAGCCGAGGACCTTCCGGCAATTCAGAAGCTCGTCGGCGCAAAGTGTCCCGACATCGCGCTGATCGACCTCGAGCTCCCGCCGCTCGGCGGAGTCGCAGCGGTGGAATGGCTCGAGGAGCACTGCAGCACGCACACGATCGTGTGGAGCTTCGAGCCGACGCGAGAAAGTGTGCTCGGCGCCGTGCACGCGGGGGCAAGCGGGTATTTGCGCAAGGACATCTCGCCGGACGGTCTCGTGCGATCGCTCCGTGGGGTCGTGACCGGACAAGCTCCGCTTTCACGGGACCTCGCCACGCTGATGATCGAGGCGATTCACCGGCTCAGAGACCGTGAGGGAACGCGGGAACGCCTCTCCGCCCTGTCCTCGCGTGAATGTGAAGTCCTCGAGCACGTGGCCAGCGGGGCGCGAAACCGTCAGATCGCCTCAGAGCTGACGATCTCGGAGCTCACGGTCAAACGGCATGTGCAGAACATCCTGGGGAAGCTCAAGGTTCGCTCCCGGCGCGAAGCCGGGGATTTCTATCGAGCTGCCGGTGACGATCTCGTGGGGGTCGGCCGGCCGCGATGAACAGCTCGCGCAGGCGGCAACCGCTGGTGGCGGTGCTCTACAGCGTGCCGCTGCTGTGCGAGGCGATCGCTTCCGCTTTGGACAACATCGCCGAGGTGCGGACATTTCCGGCGCGTCGCGGTGACATGGTCGGTCTTCTCGCCTCCCTTCGACCCGACGCCGTGGTCGTCGACCACCCGACCGAGGCGCTGGAGCTGCAGAGCTGGGCAGAGACCCACGACCTTCCGCTCGTCGAGATCTGCC
>VAXY01000192.1:0-524 GCA_005885085.1 Actinomycetota bacterium
CGCCCCCGGACGCAATCCGCACCGCGAACGACAAGGCGGCCGCGTACGCGTTGCTGGAACGGCTCGGGCTGCGCGCGCCCGCGTGGCGGCAGGTCCTCGGGGGACGGTCGCTCGCGCTGGCAGCGCAAGAGCTCGGCTACCCCGACCGGCCGGTGTGCTTCAAGCCGGTGTTCAGCTCGGGCTCGCGGGGCTTCCGCGTCCTCGACGCGACGGTCGACCGCGCAAGGCAGCTGATCGACGAACGCCCGGGCAATCTCGCCATGCGCCTGACGGACGTGGTCGAGCTCCTGCCCGAAGAGGGCGGCCCCGACCTGCTCGTGATGGAGCTAGCGCACGGACGTGAGCGGACGGTCGACGGCATCGCGCGCTCGGGCCAGGTCCTGCTCGCGCATGCGAAGACGCGCGAGTCGATGCGCGCCGGGCTCGCGATGTACTTCGAGACGCTCAACGACCACTGGCTGCAGGAGGTCGCACAACGGATCGTGTCCGAGCTGGGCATCGAGTATTTCTTCAACATCCAGCTG
>VAXY01000192.1:541-4980 GCA_005885085.1 Actinomycetota bacterium
GACGTCGTGATCGAGATCAACCCGCGGATCTCGACGATCGTCTACCAGGAGGACCTGAACCTGCCGTACCTCGGCGTCAAGAGCGCGCTCGGCGAGATCACGCCCGAGGAGCTCGGGCTGCTCGGTGCCCGCGTACGGCCGACGAGGCGTGCGCTGCGCTACTTCGACCAGGTCGAGTGGGACGAGAGCTCGGCCGCGGACATGCAGACGCCGCCTCGCTCGCGGATACCGTCCAGCAGCCTCGAGTAGAGCCGGTCCCAGCCGCCCGAGGTGAGCGGGTCGAAGCGGTCCGGATGCCAGAGGATCGCGAACGCACCGCCGTTTGCCGCCGCCCAGTCGAGCAACCTGGTCAGGCTCGGCTCGGCGCGCTTCGCCGAGAGCCCGAGATAGCGCTCCTCGGCGAGGGTCGCGTCCATCGCCGCGAGCGGGATCTCGAGCAGGTCCGCCGGCGCGTCGCGCTCGAAATCCCACGGGCGGAACGGCCGCGCGATCCCCGCGCGAAAGCCGACGGCATCCGGAAAGCCGAGCGTCGTGTCGTAGCGGAAACCGAGCGTTGTAGTGGTAGCGGTGACCTTGCACGTCGCCCGCCAGCGTCTCCAGCGTCGCCTTCTCCTCGGCGAGCCGCGTGGGATCGTCCGCCGCCGTGTAGCTCCCGTGCAAGCCAACCTCGGCGCCCGCGATCCGGATCGTCTCGACGAGACGCGGACGCAGCCTGTCGTAGGCGTCGGGAGCGGCGCCGTCGTGCGGGTCGTTGTGGCCGGCGAGGACGAAGAAGGTCGAGCCGCTGGCGCCCCGGCGGCGTTCCTCCTCGACGATCTGTTGGAAGCGCCAGTTCGGGTCGGTGCCGCGGGCGCGGTGCAGGGGCGCCGCGGCGAGCGCCGTGGCCTCACGGAGCGCGGGCGCCAGGCGAGCCTGCAGCGTGTCGCGCTTCAGTCGGGCGGCGGCGCCACGCAGGCCGATGCGCGTCCAGCGCCAGGGGCTGTCGACATCGTGCGTGAGGGCGACCCTGAAGGTTGGGCCGGCGAGCCCGAGCGCGCGGCGCAGTCGTTCGAGCGGTGGGTCGAGTGGGTCGAGGCACGACCACTCGGCGCGGAAACGTCCGTGCTCGTCCCGCGGCCCGTTGCGCTCCTCGACGCGGGCGAGATGGAAGAACGCCTCGGCGAGCCCGTCCCCGGCAGGGCGCTCGCCGCGCTCGACCTGCTCCCAGGCCGCGGCGTCATAGGGAACGTCGTCTCCGAAGCCGAGCTCCGTCGCGCCGATCGAGTCGAGCACCCAGCGGGCCCGGCGCTCGACGTTTGCCGGGATCACGGGAGGGCGCGCCGCGCGACGCGCGCGAGATGGACGAGCCCGGGCTTCGCGTCGTCGAGGGCGAAGACGGCGTCGACGTAGGGCGGTCGCTGCGGCAGCGGGCGCTCACCCGGCAAGAGCGTGATCGCCCAGCGCTTGCCGTGGCCGTTCATCTTCGCGTCGGCCGGCGTCGCGCCGGTCAGGTCTTCGTAGGCGATCCGGGGCAGGTCGACGCCGCACGCGGTCGCAAGACCGTGCCACTGCCAGAGGCGGGCGTTGATCTCCATCAGCTTGTAGCGGCCGTCGCGGGGATCGCGCTTGAACTCCACCTGCGAGAGGCCGTGGTAGCCGAAGCCGCCGAGGAGCCGGAGGGCGTCGTCGACCACCTCCTGCACCCACACGGCCTCGCCGACGCGGCAGGTGCCGATGCCGGGCGGTGTCTGCAGGAGCTTGCGGCCGCAGAAGATGCCGAGTGCGCGCCCGTCCCGGTCGAGGTAGCTCCCGACGGTGTAGAGGGTGTCGTCGCCACCGGGGACGAGCTGCTGCACCATCGGCGCGAACTCCTCGGCGTTCGTGAAGGCGGTCGCGACGTCGTCGAGCGAGTCGCAGCGGAACGCCTGCCGCCGAAAACGGTGCTTGAAGCCGACCGGGTGCTCAGGCTTGACGAGGACCGGAAGGCCGATCTCCTCCGCGGCCGTACGCGCCTCGTCCGCGGTCGACGGGTAGCGCGTGTGGGGAGTGTCGATCCCGAGCTGCGCGGCCTGCTCGAGCTGCGTGCGCTTGCTTTGCACTCCTTCGAGCAGGTCCCACGCGGGGAACGGTGCGAGCACCGGCAGGTCGTCGAGGTACTGCGCAAGGACGTTGAGCGAGTCGTCGTGCGTCGGGAAGACGACCACCTCGCCGAGCGCACGGACGAACGCCACGAAGCGTGTCTCATACGCGCGTGGATCCGGACAGAGGAACCGCTCGGCGTACCTCGAGCGGAAGCCGAGGGCGCTCGGCCGGTGGTCGACGGCGAGGACGCGGATCCCGGCGCGCCCGAGCGAACGGATGGCAGCGAGCCCGTTGACCCAACCGACGTCGATCACAGCCGCCGCAACGCTCATGCGGCGATTCTGCCGACGGCTGGTTGCGTCCGATCCGGCCACGTCCACGAGACAAGTCCCCTGCCTGGCACGAAAGTGGGGATGTGCAGCGGCTTTCCGACCGGGACAGTGTCCGGTTGGGACTAGCTCGAGCCGCCGGCGGACGCACCCCGCGCGACATCGCCGATCACGGCGGCCAACTCCACCGGGCGCGACCACATCGGCCAGTGGCTCGTCGGCAGGTCGACCCAGGTCACGTTGCGGAGTTCGGCGAAGCCCCCGAGCCACGCGTAGCCCTCCTTGACCGCGGCCTTGTACTGGTCGGACGTGTACCCCGTGCAGATGGCCGTGGTCGGCACGTCGAGTCGGGCGTTGTTGGCCAGCTCGGCTCCCTCGCGCAGTGCGGCGCCCGGCTCGGGAACGGCCCGCCGCCGGAACGTCTCCAGCTGCTCCTCGGTGAGCCCGTCGAGGTTCTCCTCCGCCTGGAGCTCCTCAGGAGCGGGCAGCGGCTTCTCGACAGCCTCGAAGCCGGGGTCGAGCGGGCCCGTCGCCGGGCCGGAGTCGACATAGACCATCGCCGCAATCTGCTCCGGGATGCGGTCGCTCGCGGCGTAGCCGGCCGCGCCGGCGCCGCTGTGCACGCCGAGCACGGCGGGACGCCCCGCCGTCGTGACCGCCGCGCAGATCGCATCGACATGATCGGCGAACGTGATCGCGGACCGGTCGGCGGCAGCCGACTCGAGCCCGGGCAGCGTCACCGCCGTGACGTCGTGCCCGTCGGCGCGCAGGGCGGCGGCGACCTCGTCCCACGCCCACGCGCCGAGCCAGAATCCGGGAACCAGGACGATCGGCGCAGAAGTCACGCTCACCTAGCGGAGCCCTTTCAGCGCGGCGAGGTCGTCGGCGGTCGGCTCCCAGTCGCCGGCGGCGGCGTTCGCGCGCACCTGCTCCGGCCTGGTTGCTCCAGCGATCACGGAGGCGACGGCCGGCTGGGCGGCAAGTCCGCCGATCGCAACCTGCAGGAGGGTCACCCCGCGCTCGCGTCCGAAGCTCTCCAACGCCTCGAGACGATCCCACTTCTCGTCCGTGAACGCATCCTCGCGTCCCGCCAGGCGCGTGCCCTCGGGAGGCGGCTGCCCGCGCCGGTACTTCCCGGTGAGCAGGCCGCTCGCGAGCGGGAAGTAGGGCAGCACGCCAAGACCAAGCCGCTCGCAGACCGGCAGCAGCTCCTCTTCGGCCTCGCGCCGCAACAGCGAGTACTGGTTCTGCGCGCTCACCGGACGCGCCCAGCCGCGCTCGCGGGCGAGCGCGTCGACTTCCTCGACCTGTGCCGCCTCGAGGTTGGAGTGTCCGACGTACCGCGCCTTCCCCTCACGCACGAGCTCGTCGAGCGCGCCGAACGTCTCCTCGAACGGCGTGACGTGGTCAGGTGTGTGGTACTGGTAGAGATCGACGTAGTCGGTCCGCAACCGTTGCAGCGACGCGTCGATCGCTCTGCGGATGTAGTCACGCGACCCGCGCGCCTCGGTGCCGTCGCCCATGTCGCCGCCGAACTTCGTCGCAAGGACGACTCGATCCCGCCGGCCCTCCAGCGCCTCGCCGAGGAACGACTCGCTGCCGCCGCGGCCGCCGTAGACGTCCGCGGTGTCGAACAGCGTCACACCGGCATCGAGCGCGGCGTCGACGACGGCACTCGCGCCGTCGAGGTCGACGCGCATGCCGAAGTTGTTGCCACCGACCCCGACGACCGAGACCTCCGGCCCCTCAGCTCCCAACCGCCGCCTACGCATACCCGTCGATGCTAGAGCTTCCGAGGTGCGCTACCGCCGCCTTGGCTCGAGCGACCTCGAGATCTCGGAGATCAGCCTCGGCTCCTGGCTGACGTACGGCGGCGGCGTCGGACGCGAGCAGGCGGAGGCCTGCGTCGCGAAAGCGTTCGAGGTCGGCATCAACTTCATCGACACCGCGAACGTCTATTCACGCGGCGCCGCCGAGTCGCTCCTCGGCGAAGTCCTCAGCGGTCGGCCGCGCGACTCGTACGTCCTCGGGACGAAGCTCTATTTCCCG
>VAXY01000193.1 GCA_005885085.1 Actinomycetota bacterium
GTAACGTCGGCATGTACCGGATGCAAAAACTCGGTCCGCGCGCGACCGCGATGCACTGGCAGATCCACAAGGACGGACGCGCCGACTACCTCGCAACCGACGGCAAGATCGAGGTCGCCGTCGCGCTCGGCACCGATCCCGTGACGACATACGCCGCCAGCGCACCGCTGCCGAAGCACATCGACGAGCTCATGCTCGCCGGCTTCCTCCGCGGTGAGCCGGTCGAGCTCGTGCGCGCGAAGACCGTCGGCCTCGACGTTCCCGCGAACGCGGAGATCGTGCTCGAGGGCTATATCCGGAAGGACGAGCTCACCGAGGAAGGGCCCTTCGGAGACCACACCGGCTACTACACGCCGTCCGAGCCGTTCCCCGTCTTCCACCTGACGGCGATCACGATGCGGCGCGAGGCGATCTATCCGTCCATCGTCGTCGGCAAGCCGCCGCAGGAGGACGCGTGGCTTGGCAAGGCGACGGAGCGGATCTTCCTGCCCGCGATCCGGATGACGGTGCCGGAGATCGTCGACTACGACCTGCCGGTTGCCGGCGCCTTCCACAACTGCTGCATCGTCTCGATCCGCAAGGCGTTCCCCGGCCACGCGCAAAAGGTCATGCACGCGATCTGGGGGCTCGGGATGCTCAGCCTGACGAAAGCGATCGTCGTCGTCGACGAGTGGGTGGACGTGCACGACTACGAAGAGGTGCTCTTCCGCGTCGGCGCGAACGTCGATCCCGGGCGCGACGTCCTGATCACCGAGGGCCCGCTCGACCACCTCGACCATGCGCCGACACGCCAGTTCTACGGCGGCAAGCTCGGAATCGACGCGACCCACAAAGGGCCGCAGGAGGGCACGCGCGAGTGGCCGCCGGAGATCGAGATGAGCCCGGAGGTGAAAGCCCTCGTCGACCGGCGCTGGGACGAGTACGGCATCCCGCTCGACGCCGCTGCACGGAACGGCCGGATCAGTCAGAGTTCCCGCCCGTTGCGCCGTTTGTTACGTCGTTGACACGCGAAACCGGGCAGGGGTTGAATCCACTGGTGGTGACCCACATGGGGGAGGCGGGGTGACGGAACCTCAGCACGAGGAACGACCGCATCCTCCGGGACCGTCGCTGTACCCGATCGCCTTCGCGGCCGGAGTCGCGTGCATCCTCGTCGGGCTGATCGTCAACCCGACGCTGATCGCGCCGATCGGCGCGGCGATCGCCGTCGTCTTCGGTTTTCTCTGGGCACGCGACGCGACGATGGAGTACCGGCGCGTGCCGGAGCCGATCGAGCCGGAGCGTCGCGAGGTGCCAGTGAAGGCAGAGGCCCCAGCGATCCCAGCGCATCGCGGCGGAGCGGCGATGCCCGAGCCTGAGCCGGGCGAGCGTTTCCCGCGCAGCAAGTTCCTCGAAGCATCGACGCTCGGGCTCGGCGCCGTGATCGGCGGTCTCGTCACCGTGCCGGCGATCGGTTTCATGGTCGTTCCCGCGTACGTCAAGCAGGGCTATCCAAGCGTCGACCTCGGACCGCTCGAGAACTTCACCGAGGGCAAGTGGTTCGTGACCTCGTTCTTCCAGCATCCCGACGCCGGCGAGGTCTCCCGGCGAACCGCGTACATCCGCAACAACGGCTCGCTCGACGGCAAGCCGAGCTTCACGATCATCTCGAACCGCTGCGCGCATCTCGGTTGCCCGGTGCAGCCGAACGGCCCGGTGCAGGACGACCAGAAGAAGGTCGTCAAAGGCGAACACGGCCAGCGCGTGACGATGATCCCTGCCATTCCGGCGGGTGGCTTCGGCTGCCCGTGTCACGGCGGGCAATACGACCCGGAGGGCAACCGGACCGCAGGGCCGCCGGTCCGGGGACTCGATCGCTACGACTACGAGATCAAGAACGGTCGTCTCTGGCTCTTGAAGCCCTACAGCGTCACGACGGTCGTCGGGCAGGGCAAGGACGCCCGCATCCACAAGTACAAGCTCACCGGGCCGGGAGAGCACGTGGACGGCTGGGAGCAGATTCTCTACCCGCTGCAACCGCCACATTAAATTGACCGTCGCGCCGCCACGCCGTCGCAAGTCCGCGCGCCGCCAACGGCTCGAAGGCGCGATTACGTACCCGATCGACTGGCTCGAAGAGCGCTCGGGCCTGATCGGCGGGCTCCGCTACTTTCTGTTCCGCAAGGTCCCCGGCGACACGAACTGGTTTCACACGCTCGGCTCGGCGACGCTGACCGCGTTCCTCGTGCAGGCACTGACTGGCGTGATCCTGGCGATGTACTACCAGCCGGACCCGAACACCGCGTATCAGTCGATCAACCACATCACGAACGACCTCACGCTCGGGTGGCTTGTCCGCGGCATGCACAAGTGGGGCGCGAGCGTCTTCATCATCCTGCTGTTCTTCCACATGGCGCGCGTGTTCCTGTTCGGTGCCTATAAGTACCCTCGCGAGCTGAACTGGATCGTCGGCGTGATGCTGCTCGTCTTCGGGATGCTCGAAGGCTTCACCGGCTACCTGCTCCCCTGGGACCAGACGGCCTACTGGGCGACCGTCGTCGGGATCAACCTGAACGGGACGGCGCCGATCCTGGGCCCGTTCCTAGCGGACTTCTTACGCGGCGGCGCGGAGATCGGCCCCGACACGCTCAGCCGCTTCTACTCACTGCACATGCTGCTGATCCCCGGAGCGATCTTCGCGCTGATCGGATTGCATCTCTACCTCGTCGTCCGGCTCGGGGTCTCGTCCCCGCCCTGGTCGGGTCAGGCGGCTGGCAGTGATTACGTCGAGGTAACACCGACGACAGACGGGCGGAGCGGCCTCACGCAGCCGAGCGCGCGCAGCGGCTGGCGCCGCAACGGCGGCGAGTCGTAATGGCCGGCATCGACGAGCGCCGCGCCGGCTTCCAGAAGTACAAGGAGGACGTCAAGGCGCGCGGGAAGCCGTTCTACCCGTACGCGATGTTCCACGACACCGTGATGAGCCTCGTCGTCGTGTCCGTGATCATCGGACTCGCGTGCGTCTGGTACTTCACGTCCGGGCCGGACCCGAAGACCTGCGGCAGTGGCGATTCCTGCCTGCTCGGCCCGCGCTATTCGGAGCCCGCCGATCCCGGCACGACGAACTTCGTCCCCCGCCCGGATTGGTACTTCTACTTCCTCTTCTACCTCCTGAGGATCTTCAAGTGGCCGAACTCCGTCATCCTCGGGACGATCGGAATCCCGACGATTCTTCTGATCATCCTGCTCGTGCTGCCGTTCGTCGACCTGCGGCGAGAGCGCCGTCTGCTTCGTCGCCCGGTCGCGGTGGTGGCGGCCGTCCTGGTGGTGCTGTCGATGGGCGTGCTCACGTACAAGGGCGCGACGGCGAAGGAGGCGCTCGCGAGCGAGGTCGTTCAGGCCGTCCCGACGTGGGCGGCACGGGAGGGCTTCACGAACAACAAGGATGCAGTCGCCGGAGCCACGGTCTTCGCGAGCTCGGGCTGCACCGCGTGCCATACGTATCTCGGCACAGGGAGTTCCAACCTCGGTGCGCCGGATCTCTCGGCCATCGGCAAGAACGGGCGCGGCGTCCAAGGATTTGCGACCTACGTCACGGACCCATCCAAGTTCGGGAACAATGTGATGCCGAAATTCGCAGCCCTCGGCGACACTCCAAGGGCCCGAAATAGGCCCGCGGTGCGCGTCTTCCTTGGGATAACGGGCGCCTCAGGCGCTCCCTACGCGGCTCGCCTCGTCGAGGTGCTCGCGGGTGCCGACGTCGAGCTCGGCATTTGCGCTTCGGGTGCCGGGATCGAGGTGCTCGCGACCGAGCTCTATGGGAACGCGCGCCTCTCGCGCGACGAGACGCTCGAGCGGCTACTCGAGCACGCGCAGCGCGACGTCACCGTGTACGACCCCAACGACTGGAAGGCGCCGTACGCGAGCGGTTCCGCGAAGGTCGACGCCTATGTCATCTGCCCGTGCTCGATGGGAACCTTGGGAACGATCGCGTCCGGCGCGATGTCGAACCTCATCCACCGGGCCGCATCCGTTGCCTTGAAAGAAGAGCGCCGCCTCGTGCTGATGCCACGCGAGACGCCGTTGTCCCTGATCCACCTGCGCAACATGCTGACCGTGAAGGAAGCCGGCGCGACCGTGTTGTTCCTCGCACCGGGCTTCTACCACGGGGCGGAGACGGTGGACGACCTCGTCGATTTCGTCGTCGGCCGTGCGGTCGATCTGATCGGCCTCGACGTCGAGCTCGTAAAGCGGTGGGGCGAGTGAGCGTGGAGACCGGTCGACTTCCGGCCGAGAGCGTGCGGNNGACGATGTTCGACCGCATCGCTCCCGTGTACGACGCCATGAACCGGACGATGACGGCCGGCCTCGACCGGCGCTGGCGGCGCTTGACGGCGGAGGCGGTCGTGCGCCCCGGTGACGTGGTGCTCGATGCCTGCTGCGGCACCGGCGACCTGGCGATTGCATGTGTGCGCGCCGGCGGACGCGTGACCGGGCTCGACTTCTCCGAGCGCATGCTCGAGCGTGCGCGGCGAAAGGCGCCCGAGCTCGACTGGGTTTCGGGCGACCTGCTCTCGCTGCCGTTCGCGGACGCGAGCTTCGACGCGGCGACCGTCGGCTTCGGCGTCCGCAACGTCGACGATCTGCAGCGTTCGCTGCGCGAGCTCCGGCGCGTGCTCCGCGACGGCGGGCAGGTCGCGATCCTGGAGATCACACGGCCACGGGGTCTGCTCGCGCCGTTCTACCGGTTCTGGTTCGACGGAGTCGTGCCGCTGCTGGGCAAGCTGCTACCGGGTGGAGCCGCCTACTCGTACCTGCCCGCCAGCGTGCGGCGCTTTCCCGGGCCGGATGACCTGGCCGAGTTGATCGCCGCGGCCGGCTTCGCGGACGTGCGCTACCGCACCTTCGCCGGCGGCATCGTCGCGTTGCACACGGCGAAAGCCGAACTGCCGGGGTCTGACCCGAGGGGTCAGACCCCATGACCGCCCTCGCCGAGCTGTGCGAGGCGCCCGGGCTCGAGGCGTACCTCGCCGACCTGGAGGACCGGCTCGACCATGCGGTCGGGACGTACCGGGGGATCGTCTCGGAGGTCGGGGGCGAAGCACTCGCCGCCGGCGGCAAGCGACTCAGGCCGCTGCTTGTGTACCTCTCCGGCCCGCGGGGCGCCGAGGCGTCGGTGGTTGCCGGCGTCGCGGTCGAGCTCGTGCACCTGGCGACGCTCATGCACGACGACCTGATCGACGGGGCACAGTTGAGGCGTGGGCGCGCGTCAGCCTGGTCAGCGCACGGTCCGGGCGCCGCGCGCGCCGCCGGCGACTACCTGTTCGCGCGCGCGTTCGCGGAGCTCTCCGCGACCGGGGATGCCCGTTCAGTTGCGATCCTTGCGAACGCCACGCTGTGCCTGGCGCGCGGCGAGGCGATGCAACGTTTGCAGCGCTTCGATCCCGACACGGCCGTCGATGCGTACCTCAAGCGTTGCAGGCTCAAGACCGGGAAGCTGTTCGAAGCGGCGTGCACGCTTGCGGGGGGAGCGGGCGCGTTCGGGCTGGCGCTCGGAGTCGCTTTCCAGATCACGGACGACATCCTCGACTGCTCCGGCGTCACGATCGAGACGGGCAAGATCGCCGGGACCGACCTGCGCGAGGGCACACCGACGCTCCCGTTGCTGCTTGCAGCGCAGCGCGACGATGCCGTGCGCGCGGCGCTCGCCGGGGGCGCGCAGCTCGAGGGCGCGCTGCTTCGGGTCGCGTCCACGGGCGCGCTCGAGGAGAGCCGGGAGGTGGCGCTCGCGTATGCGCGCAGCGCGCGCGCGTGCCTCAACGGCGAGCTCCACCACGACGAGCTCGAGGCCCTCACCTATGCAGTTGTGAACCGGGAACGCTGATGGCGCTCCTCGAGCGCACCGACACCCTCACGCCGATCCGCCGGAAGGTCGAGGCCGGGGAGCGGCTCGATTTCGACGATGGCGTCGCGCTGATGGAGTCGGACGACCTGCTCGCGCTCGGCGACCTGGCCGATCTCGCGCGGCGCGTGCGCGGCGGAGACGACCGTGTGTACTTCGTGCAGAACCTCTATCTCAACCAGACGAACGTCTGCCGCGTGAAATGCAAGTTCTGCGCGTTTGCGGTTACGCGCAAGCAGGCCGACGCCTACACCTACACGGGAGAGGAGCTGGTCGAGGACGCCGTCCGCCAGCACGAGCTGAGCGGCTTCACCGAGATCCACATGGTCGGCGGCGAGAGCCCGCACGTCGAGTTCGAGTACTACGTCGACATCGTTCGCTTGCTGCACGAGGCGTTGCCGGACGTGCATCTGAAGCTCTTCACCGCGAGCGAGATCCACCACATGACCACGCTCTCGGGGCTGACGCACGAGGACGTGCTGCGGACGCTGCGCGACGTCGGCCTCGGCTCGCTGCCGGGCGGCGGCGCGGAGGTGTTCGCCGACCGCGTCCGCCGGCTGGTCGCCCCCGGCAAGGAGCACCCAGACTTCTGGTTCCACACGCACGACACGGCGCACCGGCTCGGGATCCCGACGCATTGCACGATGCTGTACGGCCACGTCGAGACGTACGAGGAGCGGGTCGACCATCTCCTCCGGCTGCGCGCACAACAGGACGAGACCGGCGGTTTCCTCGCGTTCATCCCGCTCGCCTTCCATCCGGAGAACACGGTCTTCGAGCGGCGCGGCTGGCGGCACACGACCGGCTCGGACGACCTGAAGCTGATCGCGGTGTCGCGCCTGCTGCTCGACAACATTCCGAACATCAAGGCCTACTGGATCATGATGGGGCTCCCGCTCGCGCAGGTCGCGCTGCACTTCGGCGCGAACGATGTGCAGGGCACGGTCGTACGCGAGCAGATCTTCCACGCGGCGGGCGCGCGCACGGAGACGGAACAGAAGATCCCCGAGCTCGTGCGCTTCGTCACAGCTGCAGGCCGCATCCCCGTGCGGCGCGACACGCTCTACAACGAGCTTCAGCGCTGGGCGTAACCGTTACGGCGCTTCCGCCGTTTTACCTTTTGCAATGCTTAAAAGGCGACGGATTTTCGCGTTCCTGTGCGCGTTGACAGCCATGTTGGGCGTGGTCGGCTCCGCTGGCGCCGATTCGACCAATTCGAGCGGCGGCGCGAATCACGTCGTCATCGCGCAGAACACGACTGACGGCGCGGCAGTCGTTCACGCCGGCACACAGGTCGTCCCGACCGCCGGCGACACGGTCACGAGCGCCAACATTGCCGCGGCCGTCAACGCCGGGTGCGTCGGCTGCCATTCGACCGCGGTGGCTGTGCAGATCCTGATCGTGCACGGCAGCCCGTCGGTTTTCTCCCCGGGTAACGTCGCCGGTGCTGCCAACGGCGGCTGCGAGAGCTGCGGTGCATACGCGTTCGCCCGCCAGCACTGGATCCAGGTCACCGGCAACAGCGAGCTCAGCGGCGCGGCCCGCGCGCAGGTCGCACAGCTGCGGCAGGAGATCGCGGACGCCGCGTCCTCGATCCTCCCGTCGGACGTCACGACCGATCCGTGCGTGACCACCGGGGACTGTCCCACTCGTGACGAACAGCTCGACGCGACGCTCGGAGCTCTCGCCGACCAGCTGATTCAGGTTGTGACGAACGATCTTCAGGCCTCCGGCGCGACGACGTCCGTGCTGGCCGACCGCGTCGAGGAGACGGCACCCGGCTCGTAGCCTGCACCGTATGATCGAGGCGTGAGGGGGCTCCGCCTCGGCCGCATCTCCTACGTGAACATGGCGCCGGTCTTCTACCGGCTCGACGCTGACGTGGAAGAGGTGCAGGGCGTGCCGACCGATCTCAACCGGCGGCTGCTCGCGGGCGAGCTCGACCTCGCGCCGATCTCGTCGATCGAATACGCGCGCCATGCCGACCGGCTGCGGCTGCTGCCGCGGCTCTGCGTCGGCTCGGAGGGTGCGATCGATTCGATCCAGCTCGTCTCCCGCAGGCCGCTCGAGCAGGTTCGTTCCGTCGCGGTGACGCCTGAGTCCGCGACGTCGGTGGTGCTCACCAAGGTGCTCCTGCCGGAGGCGGAGCACGTTCCGCTCGGTGCGGAGGCCGACGCCGAGCTGCTGATCGGCGACGCCGCCCTGAAGTCGGCCTTCGAGGATCCGACCCCACACCACGATCTCGGCCGGCTCTGGCTCGAGCGGACGGGCCTGCCGATGGTCTTCGCGGGCCTCGCCGAGCTCGAGGACGCGCTCGTGGCGTCCGTCCGGCTGGCGCGCGCCGAGCCGGAGCAGCTCGCACATGAGGCAAGCGACCGCTACGGCTATCCGGCCGGCTTCCTCGCGCGCTACTTCGAGAAGCTGCGCTACCGCTTCGGCCCACGCGAGCGCGCCGGGTTGATGACGTTCCTCGAGCTCGCGCACGAGGCCGGCGAGCTCGACGAGGTGCCGGAGCTCCGCTTCGTCCGCGAGGCGGTGGTCGCATGACCGACCTTGTGGCTCAGAGCCACAAATCGTCCAGTTCGGCCAGGTCCGGCGTCCCAGGTACGGGGCGGGCGGCGGCCCCGGAGAACCTTGTGGCTCAGAGCCACAAGCTTTCCGAGGTGTCTGTTCCCGACATCCTGGAGCAGGCGCTCGACGGCGAGCGGATCTCGGACGACGACGCGCTGGCGCTGCTCGAATCGCGCGACCTCGTCTCCGTCGGCCGGGCTGCGCACGAGCTTCGGAATCGGAAGGCGGATCCGGGGCGGATCACGTTCATCGTCGACCGCAATCTGAACTACACGAACATCTGCTACACGGACTGCGAGTTCTGCGCGTTCTACCGGCGGCCCGGCGACACGCGCGAGGGCTACCTGCTGCCAAAGCCGGTCATCTTCAAGAAGATCGAGGAGACGCTCGCGCTCGGCGGCACGGGGTTGTTGATGCAGGGCGGCCACCATCCGGATCTCGGCATCGACTACTACGAGGATCTGTTCCGCTCGATCAAGGCGCGCTACACGATCCACCTGCACGCCCTCTCGCCCCCGGAGATCCAGCACATCGCGCGGCGGAGCAAGCTGACGCTCTGGGAGACGATCTCGCGGCTGCGCGACGCCGGGCTCGACTCGATCCCCGGCGGCGGCGGCGAGATCCTCGTCGACCGCGTGCGCGACGAGATCGCCCCGAAGAAGACGAAGACGAACGAGTGGCTCGCCGTCATGCGCCACGCGCACCGGCTC
>VAXY01000214.1 GCA_005885085.1 Actinomycetota bacterium
GACCCACGGCGCGACGATGTTGAAGACGTTTTCGCGCACGCGGTCCGACGTCGGGCGCGTGTCGAGCCCCTTCGGCGCGAAGATCGTGTGGCCCTTGCGCTCGCCCGCGATGATCCGCATCAGGGCAGGAGCTCGTGCAGGACGTCGAGGTACGCACCGTAGCCCGACGGCGTCGCCCACTCGCGCGCGCTCTCCACCGATGTCCCTTCCGGCCATTCGTTGAAGCTGAGGACGAGCTGCCAGCGCGCCTGCGACGCGACCATGTCTTCGACGTCGGTACGCCACCGCGTCACGTCCCGCGGGAGGCGCGGCGTGGCCTCACCGCGCTCGTCGAAGCCGGGCGCGATCATGAAGGAGTCCGGCAGCAGGTCGTACTCCGGCAGCGCCGCGCTGTACTGATGCCAGGCGTCGGGCTGGGCCGCACAGTCGCGGAAGCCCGCGAACGCCTTCAACACGACGTACGCGCCGGCGGTGTTCGCCTCGCGCCAGCGCGCCGCTGTATCGCAGCCGTCGGTCGCGTCGCCGTAGACGTAGACGACGAACCGTCCGTCGACCTTCAGGTACGCCGGCTGCGAGGCGTACTGGTCGCGGATGTAGCCGAGATCCGCGCGGATCGTTGCCACCGTCGGGTCGCCGTAGCCCTCGCGCTCGTAGTAGATCGCCCAGCGCAAAGGCGTCGTGCGCGCCGCGGCGAGGTAGCGCCAGAAGCGCAGGTCCGTCGGTGGATAGCCGTCGGCGCCCCACCAGGAGTAGATGCCCGCGCCGAGGTGCGCGTACAGCAGCGCGTCGGTGTGACGGCGGACGACGCGCGCGTCGGCGGCGCTGTAGTAGTCGAGCGACGGGTGGTAGAGGCTGTAGGGGAAGACGGGGTCGCGCCACCAGGCCTCCGGATACCAGGCGTAGTAGAACGCAGCGCGGATCGGAAACGCCGGCTGTGTCGTGTCGGCGGGCGGGCCGCGGAAGCCGACGATCCGCCCCGGCCGTCTGAACGTGAACGTCACCGGCACTTGCGCGGCGGTGAGCGTGTCGTAGGCATCTCCTTCATAGAAGAAGCCGCGACGCAGCGACCTGGCCGAGAACCTCAGCTCGTAGCGCGGGCGGTCGGGCTGGCTCGTGTCGGTGACCGCGTACGTCCTGCTCGCGAGCACGTGCCGGGCACGCTCGAGCGTCCACCCGTGTGGGCTCGCGACGAGCAGCGCAGCGAGGAGGGCCGCGGACACGTCCTAAGCGTACGGTCAGATGAAGCAGGCGTCGTGGGACGAGCGCGAGACCTGCACGCGCCGGAGGAGCCGCCCTCGGCCGTCCAGCACGGAGAGCGTGCCGCGCTCGAGCGACGGCGTGAGGATCCGCCCCGCGCCCGCCTGGACGTTGTACGAGCCGACCGGCACCGCCGTGCCGTGCAGCACGCGCCCGTCGCTAGAGGACTGGACGTGGAAGGTCCCGTCGTCGCCGCTGGTCACGTACGCATTGGCGCCGTTAAACGTGACGTGCTGGGGCGGCGCGCCCGCGGGAAGGCTGCGCAGGACATGTCCACGGCGGGCGTCGTAGATCGCCAGGGCGCCGCGATCGCCGGACGTCACCCAGACATGTCTGCTGCCTGGCACGAAACCCACGTCGTGCGCGAGAAAAGGTGGGCGGATGCGCCGGATCAGTCGCGGCTCCGTCGGACGCGTGACATCGACGACGGCGACCTGCCGCGCTTCCGTCCCCAGCGCGATCCAGAGCGTGCGTCCTGATCCGTCGATC
This sequence comes from Actinomycetota bacterium, assembly GCA_005885085.1. Taxonomy (GTDB): domain Bacteria; phylum Actinomycetota; class Thermoleophilia; order Gaiellales; family Gaiellaceae; genus 3-1-20CM-4-69-9. Next base: position 1,747 of record VAXY01000214.1, read on the forward strand.
GAGACATGCCGCGGCCAGGCGCCGAGGTGCACGCGGGCGACGACCACGCCGCGCACGAGGTCGACCACGGCCAAATCCCCGCGACCGGAGTCGGTCACGAAGGCGTGCCGCTCGTCCGGCGCGCCCGCGGTGTAGCGGGGCTCGTCGAAGCCGCGCAGGACGTGCCGGATCTCGAGCCCCCACAGCAGCGTGACCTCGCCGATCGCCGTGTGCGTGACCACGGCCGTGTTCCCGACGCGCTCGATGCTGCGCGGGTCAGGCCTCGTCGCGATGCGGCGCAGCACGCGTCCCGCGAATGGGTCGACGACGACGACCGACGCCTCTTCGTCGGCGGTGACCAGCGCCAGCGGGCGGCCCGCACCGCCGCGCAACGCGATGGGCGCCGCGGCGGCCGCAGCGAGGAACTCGCGCCGGTTCACGCGACGGTTACGGGGTCAGCCTGCGGCCAGGTCCCTGCCTTCGAACAGCCGCTCGACCTCGTCCTGCAGCGGTCCCTCGACGTCGACGAGCTCGTCGGCCAGCGCGCGAGCGCGCTCGAGCAACCGGCGGTCGTGCCGCAGGTGCGCGAAGCGAAGGTCGGTCAGGCCGGACTGTCGCGTCCCGAGCAGATGTCCGCCGCCGCGGATGTCGAGGTCGACCTCGGCGAGCTCGAACCCGTCCGTCGTGCGCACGAGCGCTTCCAGCCTGGAGACGGCGGAGTCGGTCAGGTCCTCGCGCGCGCGCGAGATCAAGAGGCAGTACGACTGCTCGGCGCCACGACCGACGCGGCCGCGCAACTGGTGCAGTTGGGCGAGGCCGAAGCGGTCGGCCTCCTGCACGATCATGATCGTCGCGTTCGGAGCGTCGACGCCGACCTCGATCACAGTCGTGGCGACGAGCACGTCGAGCTCGTGCGCCTTGAAGCGGGCCATCAGGTCGCGCCGGTCGGCGGGCCGCAGGCGTCCGTGTAGCAAGCCGACGCGATAGGCGCGCAGCTCTCCGCGGCGCAGCCGTTCGGCCTCGGCTTCGGCTGCACGGGCCTGGCTCGTCTCCGACTCCTCGATCAGCGGACAGACGACGTACGCCTGCCGCCCGTCGTCGAGATGCCTGCGCAGGCGCGAGTAGGCATCGGCGCTGCGTTCCTCCGTCACCCAGGCGGTGATGATCGGCTTGCGGTTCGCGGGCGGCTTCGCGATCTCGGAGACGGCGAGGTTGCCGTAGACGGTGAGCGCAAGCGTGCGCGGGATCGGCGTCGCGGTCATGTGCAGCACGTGCGGCGTCCGTCCCTCCGTCAACGCCTTGCGCTGTTCGACGCCGAAACGGTGCTGTTCGTCGACGACGGCGACCGCGAGGTTGACGAGCTGGACGCCCTCCTGGATCAACGCGTGGGTGCCGACGACGATGTCCGCCTGCGGAGCGAGGTCGCGCTCGCGCCTCGGCGACGAGCTCGTCAGCAGCGCGCACGAGACGCCGAGCTGGCGGCACGGCTCGTCGAGGGTGAGGAAGTGTTGTTCCGCCAGCGTCTCGGTGGGCGCCATCAACGTGCCCTGGCGACCGGCTTCCACGGCACGCAGCAGCGCGTAGAGGGCGACGACCGTCTTGCCGGAGCCGACGTCGCCCTGCAGCAGGCGCTGCATCGGCACCGTGCGTTCGAGGTCGGCGTCGATCTCGGCGATCGCGCGCTCCTGGTGCTCCGTCAGCCGGAACGGCAGCACGTCGCGATACCGGCCGACGAGCTCGCCGGGAACGGCGAGCGCAGGCGCGACCTCCGTCTCGCGCTCGCGGCGCAGCCGTGCGAGGCCGACCTGCAGGAGCAGCAGCTCGTCGAAAGCGAGCCGCCGCCGGCCGGCCTCGGCCTCGCCCGGCGAACGCGGACGGTGCACTGCCCACAACGCGTCGGCGC
>VAXY01000215.1 GCA_005885085.1 Actinomycetota bacterium
CGAGCCGACAGGCTCGGCTTCCCGGGCGATCGCCATGGCCGTGCAACTCTAACGACTGGCCTTCGGGAATCACCGTTCGCTACCAGGCGTCGAAGTTCCCCAGCCTCGGCAGCACGCCCTAGGTCGTCGCCCAGGCGGGTACAGACTGCTGGCGGCTGACGCTCTGGAACAACTCCGGGTTCGGGTCGAAGATCGCCTCCGTGGTCGCCCGGGTCATCGACCTGCCGCAGAAGCTCGGCTGCGGCGCCACTCCGGTGGAGTCAGACTGGGTGCGGGCGCGGCCACGCTCGTCGGGTATCCATGGATCGTCGTTCGCGCGGTGGACGACCACGGCTAACATCCGGGCGCCGTGAGTGCGAACGACGCCTTTGCGCACGACCGTTATCTGGTCGACCAGCTGATCCGGCCGATCGCGAACCTCTACCGGATCACGCCGCTGGCCGCCGGCGAGACGCCTCTCGGCGGGCCGGTCGCGTTTGTGCGGCAGAAGAAGATGGCGATCAAGGAGGACATCCGCTTCTTCGCGGACGACTCCGAGTCAGAGGAGCTGTTCCGCCTCAAGGCGAGGTCGGTGCTGGACACGGGCGGGTCCCGGTACGACGTCGCGGATGCCGCCGGGACTCCGATCGGCGTCCTCCATCACGTCCTGCGGAAGTCGCTCTTCCGCTCCACGTGGGAGGTGAGCGAGGCGAACGGCGGCGAGGTCGCGACCGCCCAGGAGCGGAGCCTCCCGATGGCGATCGCGCGCCGCCTGATCGACTTCGTCCCGTACGGCGAATGGATACCCATCCCGTACAACTTCGACGTGATGATGGACGGCCGCGTGATCGGCTCGCTGAACCGCAAGTTCCAGCTGCGTGACCGCTACGTGCTCGACCTGACCGGCGACCACGAGCGCAAGCTCGACCGCCGGCTCGCCATCGCGCTCGCGATCGGGCTCGATGCGCTCCAAAACCGCTAGCGATGGCCCCGCTACTCCTCGCTGCTGCGTTGCTCGGATGTCCGGCGACGACCGTCCACTACGGGCCGACACCGGTCGGGACGCCCTGGGTGCGCTCAGGCGGGGTCACGGGGAACCTCTTCGCCTACAGCGAGAGGATGCTCATGGACGGTCGCGTGAACGGGTCCGACGGCCTCGTTCTGTACACCCGCGGCGGCACGGGCAATCCCGCGATGAAGATCCTCTGGACGGCGACCGCGGGGTCCGGGCGGCTCACCGTGGTCGGTAAGCGCCTCGATGCCTTCGGCGCATTCACTCAGCGCTTCAACGGACGACGCGAGTTTCCGTCGATCATGAAGATCCCGACCGCCGGCTGCTGGCGTCTCTCGGTGCGCGCTGGCTCCGCGCGCGGAACGTTGGTCGTGCGCGCCGTCGATCCGCCGGCCGAGTCCGTCTGCGGGGCGACTGTCATTTTCCGCACGACGCCGCACCCGCGCTTCGGAAACATCGCCTGGATGCCGACAACGCCGACGAGCAACGGCATCGCCGCGGTCCGCTTCGTGAGCACGCTGCCCGACGTTGATCGTGCGGTGATCTACGCCGGCGGCGTTGCGCCCCAAGGATGGAGCACGAAGTTCCTCTGGTGGTCGCCCCGACGCGCAGCACGCGCTGTGCTGTCTGGGTGGCGCCTGGACGGCGTTGGAACGTTCCGTCAGAGCTTCCCCGCGGCCGCGGGCGACGACGGCACGATCGTCTATCCGTCGATCGTCGACATCCCTACACCCGGCTGCTGGGCGGTTCGCGTCGCGATCGGTGGCCGGACCGGGCTGGTCGTCTTCGAGGCGGTCTGATGGGCAAGGCCTCAGACTGGCTCCGCGAGGAGCGGCGCAAGGTGCTGGGCGACTGGGTCGCCTTCTGCGTGCAGTGCGGCGCTGCCCGGCGCTGGTTCGAGGAATTCGAGGACGAGGTGCCGGCGGATTGTCCGCAGTGCGGCGGCGAGATGCTGCGTCGCTGTCCCTCCTGCTCCGCGCCGTTCAGCTCGACCTTCACGGTCGATTGCGAGTCGTGCGGAATGCAGCTGCGCAATCCCGAGCTGTTCGGGACGAAGATCCGCCGCGGTTAGTTCTTGATCTGCGAGAAGCGGATCACCGTGACGGTGTCGTCCGGCGTCACCTCACGGTTGTAGAGCTGGCTCAGAAACGACGCCATGTCCTCGGTGCGGCGGATCTCGGGGTTGTCGTGCTCGATCTCACGCGGCGACAGCTCGCCGAGGGTCTTCACCTCGACCTTGTCGATCACCGCGTCGAAGACCCGGTCACGCGGGCTGAAGCGCGCGCCGACGAGGACCTGCACGATCATCCCCTTCTTGTACTTCGCCGCCTTGTCGCCGAGACGGATCGTTGCGGTCTTCCGGCCGCTTCGAAGCTGTTCCGCCACGATCGGGGAGTAGAAGTTCAGGGCATACATCGGTTGGGTCACGCGGCCCGGCGCCAGCGCGTGCGCCTGCGGATCAGGAACGCGGTCACGATGCCGAGCACCCAGCCGGTGATCGCGCTGATGATGACCAGCCAGATCAGCCGCGTCTGGGTGCTGCCGAGGACGTAGTCGACCTTCACCTGCCGGGTGTTCCTCGCGATCAGGAGGATCAACAGCACCGCGGCGGCGATGCCGAACGCGAGCGCCACGTAGAGGCCGGTCCGGTGTCCGTAGCGGAGGCTGCGCTGGAGGCGGGATTCCTCCTCGGGCGGCAGCGCGCTCTCCCGTTCCTCCTCGCTCACGCGCGGGAGCCTAACGCGCGCGCCCCGACCGCGAAAACCGCGCGAGCGCCCTGGCCGCCATCTCGCGCTCACCCTTGTACGCGAGCAGCCGGGGCGCTTCCTCGAGAGGCAGCCAGCGAACCTCGGCCACCTCCTGCGCGTGCTCGGGCGGGATGTCCCCGAGCCGGCCCGCGCGGTAGCGGAAGAGGAAGAAGCTCACCACCTTGAAAACCCGTTCTCCGGCCCAGGTGTAGACGTAGCGGATATCGCCGAGCTTCTCGACGGGAGTCGCCTCGACGCCCGTCTCCTCCGCTACCTCGCGCAGGGCGGTCAGCTCGGCCCGCTCGCCCGGCCCGATCAGGCCCTTCGGCAGCGCCCAGGTTCCCTCGGGCTTCCCGGCCGGGCGGATCGCGGCCAGCACCGGCCGGCCCCGCAGCTGACGGACGACCACGCCGCCCGCAGAGAATTCCCTCCGCACCAGGACTTTGTAACACAGTGCCGGCTCAGGCTTGCGGCCGCCGGGGGATGCACGTTAGAATGCCCTGGCACTCACCCCAGTAGAGTGCCAATGGTTGTCACAAAGTCGTCTGGACAGGAGGAATGTGCATGAACCTGCAGCCGCTTGGTGACCGCCTGATCGTCGAGGTCCTCGATGAGGAGGAAACGACCATCAGCGGCATCGTGCTGCCCGACACGGCCAAGGAGAAGCCTCAGCGCGGCCGTGTCCTCGCCGTCGGCCCCGGGGCTCGGGACGAGGACGGGGAGTACATCAAGATGGATCTCGAGGAAGGCGACGAGATCATCTTCAGCAAGTACGGCGGAACCGAGATCAAGCTCGGGACCGACGAGGTTTTGATCCTGCGTGAGTCGGACGTGCTCGCCAAGGTTGTTGGCGACCGCGAGCTGGCCGGCGCGAAAGCGTAAGAAATCCCGTGCCAGGCTCCAGCCTGGCTTGGGCGTGCAATTCATAGGAGGTAGGAGAAACACATGGCTCACAAGGAGCTGAAGTTCAACGAGGACGCGCGCCGCTCGCTCGAGCGGGGCGTGAACATCCTCGCCGACGCGGTCAAGGTCACCCTTGGCCCGAAGGGGCGCTATGTCGTGCT
>VAXY01000216.1 GCA_005885085.1 Actinomycetota bacterium
AGAGGCGGCCGGCAGGCTGTCCGCGATCAGAACTGCCTTTTCGGTCGGCGCAACGCAGACGCCGCCGCTACTCCCCGTCGTCGGCGTTTTCGAGCAATCGGAGAGGATGTCGATCAGGGCCTTCTGGTCCTTTCGGATCGACTTCTGATGGTCGAGCGAGTTCGAGAGGTGGACGGCCCAGATGCCGATCGCGATTGCGGCGGCGGCGGCGACTGCGCTCAGCGCGGCGGCGGGAATCGCGAGGCGCTGCCGGAGCGGGACGACGTGCGGACGCTCGGCTCTGGCGGCGGCCAGGATCCGGTGCTCGAGCGTCTCGGGCAGAGGCGGCAGGTCGACGTCGTAGGCCAGCGCGCTTGCGGTCGCGCGAAACGACGCAACATCCTCGCGGCAGCGCTCGCAGCCGGCGAGATGCGTCTCGTACGTCTGGAGGTCGTCGCCGTCGAGCGCGTCGAGCGCGTAGGCGGCGGAGAGCTCGTGGGGCGAACCGTCGTTCATTCGGCGTCGCGTGAGGGATACCACAGGACCGGGCGCCTCTTATTCGCTCGAGGCGGCCATTGGGTTCAGAAGTAGTACGGCGCGAGACTGAGTGCGGCGAGCGCGTACCAGACGCCGAAGGCGAGGCTCGCGCAGCCGAGAACGGGGGCGAACCGTGAGAGCGAGCCGCGCCCGGGCGAGGTCGCGAGCATCATCCCCCAGCCGGTCGAGAGCGCCGCCATCGAGAGCGCCGTGCAGAAGGCAAAGAGGCCGAGGGCGACGATGGCGACGCTGCGGTCATGGATCGACGCGAGCAGCAGCACGCCGATTCCGGCGCTGCCACCCATCCCGTGGATCAGGCCGATTCCGAACGCCTGAAGCGGTGAGCGGGCCCGCAACCGACGGCGTGGGCCGTGCGCATGAGGACTGCCGTGGTCGTGATGCAGATGGAAGAGGCCTCTGCGCCAGCGGACGAGCAGCCAGAGCGCGAGCAACGCGATCATGACGCCGACGCTTGTCTCGGCGGCCGCCTGCACCGGTTCGGGCAGATAGGCCTTGAAGACCACGATCGGCAAACCGAAGGCGAACAGGCTGGTGGCGTGCCCGAAGCCCCACGCGAGTCCGAGGCGAGCAGCCGTGCGGGCGGCGCGGTCGCGGCCGGTCGCGATCAACGTCGTCACGGCGGCGAGGTGGTCGGGGTCGGTCGCGTGGCGGAAACCCAGTACGACCGCAACGACGACCACCAGCGCCAGCGTCGCCCCGTCCGAGAAATTCGCGATCCAGGTGTCGAGTCCGAACATGTCAACTCACTTTCGGGAGGGCGCGCACGGTCATGGCAAGACCAGCGGCCAGGATGACAAGGGCGCTCGCGGCGGGCAAGAGCCGCACGAGCGGACCGTTAAAGCTCGCCCGCTTGAAAATCTGCTTGGCGAAGACGGCGACCAGGCCGATGCCGGTGATGCTCAGCGCCAGTCCGGCGCTGAAAGCGACGATCAGCAGCATCCCGAACGCCACGCGGTGCAGCGAGATCGCCGCGAGCAGGACGACGAGCGCGGACGGGCAGGGCAGCAACCCGCCGGTGATTCCGACGGCGATGAGCGAACGGCGGCTCGGGGCATCGTGCTCGTGGTGGTGATGGCCGTGGCTGTGGTCGTGCGCGTGGCCCCGCCGGTGCCGGAGGCGGCTGCGGAACCGATTACGACGACCAGAACGCCCGAGACGAGGTTGAGCCACGGATACAGCTGCTCGGGGACGATGAATGCAGAGAGTGCAAGCGTGACGAGGCCGAGCGCGAAGACTCCGATTGTGTGCGTCGCCGTCACGATCGCGCCCAGCGCCGCTGCGTGCCACGGCGTGCCGTGGCGGCCGACGAGGTAGGCGGCGACGATCGTCTTCCCGTGGCCGGGGGAGAGCGCGTGGGCCATGCCCCAGAAGAACGCGGCCGCAAGCGAGGCGAGGATCACGAGCGCGCTCAGGTGGTGGCGTCCGATCAGCGAGCTGAAGCCGGCGTCGGCGACGCGGTCGGGGGCCTGCAGCGCCTTTCCGGTCGTCAGCTTCGGCCGCGGGCTCCCGGTCGGCTGGAGCTCGCCGCTAACCGAGGTGATGTCGAGCGGGCTCTGCAGCAGGTTCTTGGGATACGCGCGCAGGTCGTCGCTCTCGCTGTGCGTGTTCGCCCCGACGACGATCTCCTTCCAGCCGATCCGGTCGGCGTAGTTCGTGTCGGTGTATGCGAGATGCGCCGTGTGGTCGAGACGCGGCCCTCTCAGCAACACCTCGAGCCGGGTCGTGTGCAGGCCGCCGGCGCCCTTCGGATGAGCGAGCGCGGTCGCGACGGGCGTCAGCCTCACTTGACGGCCGTCCAGTCGAAGCCGCGCGCCGGCGGCGATTCGTCTCGCGTAGGCGCGGGCGTCGATTCGCCCCGCCTGGTAGGTCGGGATCTCGGCCATGTCGAGGACGTAGAGGACGTACGCTCGCTGGTCGGCGGACTCGATCCGGCTGAAGCGGTTGATAGTGAAGTTCCCCAGCGGGTGGCCGAGGGCGGAGGTCGGTGCGGTGAGCGCCGCGAGGACCGCCAGGACAAGGACAGTGCGCTTCACTCCAGCGCCCTCCGGGCGACCGGCGCCCAAAGCAGGGAAAAGTTCGGGTTGAGGCTGAGCGCGCGGCCGAACCACACCCGGGCTGCGGCGCCGTTGCCGAGGCAGCGCTCGATCATGCCGCGGTGAAAGAAGAGCAGCGCGTCGCGCGTGCCGAGCCTGAGCGAGTCCGCGGAGTGGACCTTCGCCGAGCCGCAGCGCCCGGTCTTGAGGAGGCCCCAGGCGAGCGCATCCTCCGCGTAGACGCCGGGCGCGGAGACATACGCCTTCCGCGCTCGTGCCAGCGCGTCGTTGACGTTGCGGCCGTGATCCAGGTCGAAGAGCGCGGTCTGGAGCTCGGTGCGAACGCCGTTCGCCGCGAACAGCCGCTCGATCACCCCCACGAGGCCGTACTCGCGACGGGCCTGTGATTCGCGCCCGGAGACGTGGAGTACGTCGCCCAATGCAATCACATAGGCCGGAATCGGCAGCACGTCGACGACATGGCGAAGGCGGGCGGCCGCGGGACCGTAATCATCCCGAGCCGCTTCGACACGGGCCAGGCCAGCCTCGGCGTGAACGTAGCCGGGCAGCCGCCGAAGCGCCTGGCGGTAGGCTCGCTCCGCCGCGCCGAGGCGCCCCCGATTGAACTGGACGTTGCCGAGTTGCACCAGCGTCCATGCGACCTGCTCGGGCACCGTCGAGTCTGCTTCGAGCGCGAGCTGAAGGGCCTCGACCGCGCCGTCACGGCGCCCGAGCAACTCGCGGGCGTTGGCGACGCGCGTGTACGACGCGATCCCGGGCGACAAGACAGCCATCCGGTCGTATGCGGCAAAAGCTGGGCGGTAACGGCCGAGGTTGAGCAACGCGTCCCCGAGCGCGCCGTAGGCGGAACCGTTCTCGCGATCGATCCGGATCGATCTCCGTGCGAGTGCGAGCCCCGCGCCGAAGCGATGGCGCGTGTTCGCGAGCGCGGCCAGTCCCTGGACGATCAATGCGCGCGTACCGCCTCCGACGCGCAAGGCGCGGCCGAGTGCTTTGCCGGAGAGGCGGTAGTACGTGGGATCGCCGGTCTCACGCGCTCGCTGCTGGTAGGCGAGCCCTAGGAGGGTGAGAGAAGCCGCGTCCGACGGCTGTTGCGCCACCCGGTGCTCGAGGCTGCGGACGTAGGCCGCCGTGTTGCCGCTGGAAAACCCCGCGATGAGTCCGTTCAGCGAATCCTGATCGGCGGCATCGCCTGCCGCTCGCGCCTCAGACCGCAGGACACCGTCGCCCGACGAGTCGGCGAAGACACCGCCGAAGAGCAGCATTCCGGCCGTGCCGAGGACGGCGGCTGCCAGCAGCAGCGCTCGCGATCTTCCCATCAACGCTTCTCCCATCCGGCCCATCTGCGTCCTGATTCGTCGGGCCAGGCCGTGCGGTTCGACTCTCGAACCGGATTGGCGCCGACGGCGAACAAGTGGCGTCACACCGGTCATCGATGAGAGAAGGGAGAAGGGATGAGGTCACACAAACTGCCGAGCATGAGGACGCTGTGGCTTGCGGCGTTGTTCGCCGCAACCGCGGCGGTTGTCCTCGCTGTCGTGCTGACTCAGAGGGGCGGACCGGGTTACGCAAACGCGGCCGACCACCTCGACGCGCCCGGTCTCACGCCGCCGGGCGGGAGCGTTCAGACGGACATCACCGACATCTTTGCGTTCCAGTCGCCGACCAACCCCCAAAACACGGTGCTCGTACTCAACGTCAACGGCGTCGCAAGCCCGAGCGAGGCGGCGCCTGGTCCCGACCGCCCGTTCGCCGACAAGATCCCGTTGGTCGGACATGACGAGCACGTGACCTACAACCTCAACGTCGACAACAACGGCGACGCCCGCACCGACGTGGGGATCGGGATTCGATTCCACAAGCCCGATGCCGACGGCGCGCAGAAGCTGAAGGTCGAGATCAGAGGTGCGAATACGGGCAAAGAAAACCTGGAGCTCGAGGGCTCGTCTACCGCGTTCGGAGCGGCTCCCGTCATCAACCGCAAAGACGGGATCACCGTCTTTGCAGGACGGCGAGACGACCCGTTCTTCTTCGACCTGCCGGGTTTCCTCAACATCCTCGGGCCGGGCTCGCTGATCGGATGCGGAAGCCCGACCTCGCATCCCGAGCGTAACTTCTTCGCCAACCGAAACGTCTCGTCGATTGTGATCGAGCTGCCGAGTGGCCTGCTGACGCGGGGCTCGTCGACGAAGATCGGCGTCTGGGGCTCGACGAACGTGCCCGATCTCCAGATCGACCGGATGGGACGGCCCGCGATCGCGACGGTGTTCATCCCGAACAACCCGCTGCCTCCCGACCGGGTCTCGGACGGAAAGGCCTCGCTGAAGAACACCTACAACCACAGCGATCCCGTCAACGACCAGGCGAGCTTCCGCGGCGAGATCATCGACACCCTCGAGGCGGGATTCGGCCGGTCAGCGACCGACGCCAACGCTCTCGCCGACTTCCTGCTGCCGGACATCCTGACGTTCGACACCGCGAGCTCGGCCGGCTTCCCGAACGGACGTAGGCTCAACGACGACGTCATCGACACCGAGCTGAACCTGTTGTCGAACGGTGCGATCCCGACGGACTGTGTTCCGTCCGACAACACTCTGCTGAGCACGTTCCCGTACGTCGGGAACCCGAATTAGGACGATTGACCGAAGGGGCGGCGCGAGCCGCCCCTTCCCCTAGCCGTGGTCGCTCTGCGGACTGTCGA
>VAXY01000217.1:0-2817 GCA_005885085.1 Actinomycetota bacterium
TCGGAAGATCGTGGGCCGCCACGAGCAGGAAATCGGCCGCCGGGCCGTCTTTCTTGAGCGGCTCGGCGAATATTTCTATGAGTTTCGGCCGGGATCTGCTTCGATGACGGTGATGGCCGGTTTCCCAGCGACCGTGCTCATCTGCGACGACGAGCCGTCCCTTCGTGAGTTGATCCGCATCAGCTTGGACGGTCCGTACCGGTTCGTGGAGGCCGACGACGGCGAGGAATCGCTCGAGATCGCCCGCCGCGAGCGACCCGACGTCGTCATTCTGGACATGATGATGCCCAGACGGAGTGGACTCGAGGTCCTGACCTCGCTACGCGGGGAGAAGGAATTTTCCGACATGCGCATCATCGTCCTGACGGCGCAGCCGGCCGCGCGCGAAGATGCTCTGCGTGAGGGCGCCGACGTGGTGATGGTCAAGCCCTTCGAGCCCGAAGAAATCACGGCTGCGGTGGAGGAGGTACTCGCGGACAGGAGATGAGCGGGCCCGGCAGCGCCACGGGCGCACCGCTCGACGCGAGCACGAGCGGGCAAAACGATCCGAAGGGAAACTGGTGGACACGGTCCGGCCTGGCGGTTCGGATTGCGCTGGCTGCGCTCGCCGTTGCGATCGGTCTTGCGATCGTCTTCCTCGTCATGTTCCTGGCGATCACGGGCCTTCGGCACCGTTCGCTGGAGGCGCGGCATTCGCAGCAGGTGATCGCGACCGCGAACCGGCTCGAGACCCTTGTCATCGATCTGGAGACGGGCCTGCGCGGCTTCGTCATCACGGACAACGAGCGGGACCTCGGGCCCTGGCGCGCGGCACAGCGGCGCTACCCGGCTGCGATTTCGAGCCTGCTCGCACTCACCCGGGACGGTCGGCTGCAACACACACGCGCCGTCGGGATCAAGCAGGCGATCGACACGTATCTCAACACGTTCTCCCGCCCGCTCGTCGACTTCATGCGCCGGAACCCGGCGGCGGCTCGCCGGGTGGTCGCGAGCAGGAGCGGGACCGAGCAGGTGAACGCGATCCGCGGCCGCTTCGACCGCTTCCTCGCGACCGAGACGACACTGGGCGGCGCCCGCGACACACGTGCGAGGACGACCGCGCACCACGCGCTCATCGTCGGCGGCATCGGTCTGGGCGCGGCGCTGCTCCTGATCCTGCTCGGCGCGGTCTACGTGAACCGTGCCGTGGCGCAGCCGGTGCGTCACGCCGCCGACGCGGCGGGGCGCGTAGCCGGCGGGGACTTCTCCGGCCGGCTCCGCACCGACGGGCCCGGCGAGGTCGGCCGGCTCGAGCGCACGTTCAACACGATGGCGGCCTCGCTCGAGCGGACGCTCGCCGACCTCGAGGAGCGCAACCGCACGCTCGTCGAGAGCGAGAGGGCCAAGAGCGAGCTCGTGAGCAACGTGTCCCATGAGCTGCGCACGCCGCTCGCGAGCGTGCTCGGCTTCTCGGCGCTGATGCTCGACAGGAATCTGCCGCCCGACGAGATGCGCCGGTATCTCGAGGTGATTCGCACCGAGGCACGCCGCCTCGCCGAGCTGCTGAACGATCTACTCGACCTCCAGCGCATCGAGCAGGGAACGCTCGAGCTCCGGCTCGACGCAGTCGACCTCAACGACCTGCTCGCTGCTCAGATCACGCTGTACTCCGCGCAAAGCGAGTCGCACCAGCTTCAGCTCGACCCCGCGGACGAGCCGCTCGTCGTCTACGGCGACCGCGACCGCCTCGCGCAGGTGATCGGGAATCTTCTCTCGAACGCGATCAAGTACTCGCCCGACGGCGGCGATGTCACGGTAAACGCGTCACTCGTCGGCGACGAGGCGTGGATCTGGGTGCGCGACGAGGGGCTCGGCATTCCGCTCGATCACCAGGAGCAGATCTTTACGAAGTTCTTCCGCGGCGACGTCGGGCGGGAGCGAGGCATCAGCGGCACGGGCCTTGGCCTCGTCCTGGCGCGGCAGATCGTGGAAGCGCACGGCGGCCACATCGGCTTCGAGAGCGAGGAGGACGAAGGCTCGACGTTCTGGCTGCAGCTCCCAGCAGCCGCCGGCGACCGCTCGCTAGCAGCCCGCGACGATCCGGAGGCCCGTTACGGGGTGTAGCTCGGCGCCGTTCGGCGCCGTGCCACGTGTGGGGCTCTTCTGACTCCAGAACCCGACTCCGCGGACGAAGAGGATGGCGCCAAGCGACTGCCAGGTCGACGTGGCCTTTCCGCACTTGCCGACGAAGAAGTGCCAGGCTGCCTTGATCTCGGCGCGGTCGCGCGTCCTCCCGGAGAGGCAGTTCGGCGCCGGGATCACCGCATTGAGATACGCCTCGTGGTCGTACAGCTGGAGCCTCACCGCACCGGTGGGGTCGAGCCTGAACAACGTCACCTGTGCGGGCACCTCCCACACATGCCGCTGGAAGGCGGTAATGCGGCGTGTAGGTATGCGTCCGGGCCCACGTCGTTCGCGGATCACGCCGATTGTCGTCGGCTGTGTGGTGAGGTCGACCCGTCGCCGCTGAGGGTCGCTGAACGTCTTCAGCCGCCAGAGCTCGCCCCCGCATCGGCTCGCGCTCGGGGCAGCCGAATGGCGTCCGGCGGCAGTGGCGGCAGCCGCCCCAGCCGCAAGAAAGATCAGGGCGAAGACTCCGGCGCGTTTCATATGTCAAACCCTCCTGGCGGCCGAGATCGTATGCCCTCTGGGCCCGCAAGGTCTACTCTGGCGCTGAGCGCGGGCGTGGCGGAATTGGCAAACGCGCTGGGTTTAGGTCCCAGTGGGGCGGAAGTCCCTTACAGGTTCAAGTCCTGTCGCCCGCATGTCGCGGCGCGG
>VAXY01000217.1:2871-6549 GCA_005885085.1 Actinomycetota bacterium
AAAACCGGAAGGTCTTCAACTGAGCCGGCGGATCTGTGCGATCGCCCGTCTCAGGGCATCGGCGTCGAAGAGGTACGGAGTGGCATTTGCCAACAGGTGCGCCGGCCCGTCCAGGTCGTCGGAGCCGTCGGCCGCGTTGATCGCGTAGCGCAGCGGAATCTCGTGCGTGACGACGAGGATCGCCGTCTCGGGGCGCTCGAGCAGGTGCTCGAACGCCCCGGCGTAGCGCCGGGCTGCGTCGTCGAGCGACTCGCCGCCGGGGAATGCGTCGCTGCGCGAATGCGTGTGCTTCCACGTGCGATATTCATCCAGCGTCTTCCCTTCCAGCTCGCCGATGCGGATGTCTCCGAGCTCTGCATCTTCCTCGAGCGGAACGTCGCGACCGGCGAGCGCGATCTCCGCAGTCTCGCGCGTACGCGAGAACTCGGTGTGCACGCAAAGCTGCAGCGGGACGTGCGCGAGCTGCTCCCCGAGCAGCCGCGCCTCGTCACGGCCCTTCTCCGTCAGGTGCACAGGGACGTTCGGATCCCCGTTGACACGATTTTCGAAGTTCAGCGTGGATTCGCCGTGCCGCGCGATCACGTAGAGCTGCACAAGACCCACACTAGAGCTCCTTTGGTCTAATGGCCTGATGAGCGCCCAGGTCGAGGAGCTGTCGGACAACAAGGTCCGGCTCACGGTCGACGTCCCCAGCGCGGACGTCCATCACGCCGTCGAGCACGCAGCGTCGGATCTCGCCGCGAGCGTCAAGATTCCTGGCTTCCGCAAGGGCAAGGTGCCGATGCCGGTGCTCGTCTCGCGCATCGGCAGGGAACGTCTCTTCACGGAGGCGATCGAAACGCACATCGCAGGCTGGTACGGCAACGCCGTCGCGAGCACGCGCATCCGTCCAGCGGAACAACCCGAGCTCGACTACGAGCTGCCCGCGTCGGAAGACGAGGACTGGCGCTTCACCGCGACCGTCGCCGTGCTGCCGACGCCGTCGGTCGCCGACTGGAAGCAACTGCAGGTGCCGTACGCCGAGCCGGAGGTTCCGGCGGATTACGTCGAGCACGAGCTGAATGTCCTGCGGTCGACGATCGCCGAGCTCTCGGCCGTCGAGGATCGCCCCGCGGGGCAAGGAGACACGGTGGTGATCGATCTCGTCGCCGGCGACGGGGGCCAGCGCGACTACGTCGTCGAGCTCGGCTCCGGCCGGCTGCTGCCGGAGCTCGAGGATCAGCTCACGGGGATGTCGGCCGGCGAGACGAAAGAGCTCGAGCTCGAACGCCCGGGCGAGGAGGACGCCGCACCCGTGCAGGTCACGATGAAGGAGATCAAGGAGAAGGTGTTGCCGCCGCTCGACGATGACCTGGCGCGCTCCGCCTCCGAGTTCGACACGCTCGGCGAGCTCCGCGCCGACGTCGAACACCGTCTGCGCGACCAGCTCGAAGCCGAGGCCGACGAGGCCTTTCGCCGCGCGACGCTCGACAGGCTCGTCGAAGCGTCGAACGTCCGTGTCTCCGGACCGCTTGTCGACACGCGCACGCGCACGCTGCTGCGCGAGCTCGACAACGTGATGCGGAGGAGCGGCGGCTCGCTCGACTCGTACCTGCAGCTGTCGGGCGAGTCGGCGGAGACGCTCATCACGCGCCTGCGCGAACAGGCCGTCGCGTCGGTTGCCGGCGAGCTAGTGCTCGAGGCTGCCGCCGACCAGCTCGGGATCCAGGTCTCCGACGAAGAGGTGGATGCAGCGTTCAGGGATCGCTTCGAGGATCCCGAGACGGTCATCGAGCAGGCGAAGGAGGCCGGCGCGTACGAATCCGAGCGCGAGGCGATGCGACTTGCACGCGCGCTGGATCGCATTGCCGCCGACGTGGAGCGCATTCCCCCGGAGCAGGCGGAGGCGCGCGAGCAAATCTGGACCCCGGACAAGGAAAAACCCAAGACCGAGACGAAACTGTGGACCCCCGGTAGCTGAAAACGGCCGAGCCGGCGAAGCCGGCCCGGCCTCTATGGTCGGCATCGCAAGCGACGCCTAAGGAGCCAGCTGACATGAGCCCGTTGATCCCGATGGTGATCGAGCAGACCTCTCGCGGGGAGCGGTCGTTCGACATCTACTCCCGTCTGCTCAACGAGCGGATCATCTTCCTCGGTACACCGATCGACGACCAGATCGCGAACCTGATCGTCGCGCAACTGATCCACCTCGAGTCCGAGGACCCCGAGAAGGACATCCAGATCTACATCAACTCACCGGGCGGCCAGGTCTATTCCGGCCTCGCCATCTACGACACGATGCAGTACATCAAGCCCGACATCCAGACGACCTGCGTCGGGATCGCAATGTCGATGGGGGCGGTCATCCTCGCGGGTGGGGCGAAAGGAAAGCGCGTTGCCCTGCCGAACGCCAAGATCCTTATCCACCAGGTCTCGGGCGGCTTCCAGGGGCAGGCGACCGACATCGAGATCCAGGCCCGCGAGACGATCAACCTCAAGCGGCGCCTGGAGGAGATTCTCGCCCTCCACACCGGGCGGCCGACCGAGCAGGTGGCAAAGGACATGGAAAGGGACTATTTCCTCACGTCGCAAGAAGCGATGGAGTACGGCATCATCGATAACGTGATCGCGCATCGGTAGACGGCCGGGGCGCGAGAAGCTAAAAGGAGAGACGTGGCCCGAGCATCCGACGGCAATGAGCAGCTGCTCTGCAGCTTTTGCGGCAAGAGCCAGCGCCAGGTCAAGAAGCTGATCGCCGGCCCGGGCGTCTATATCTGTGACGAGTGCATCGATCTCTGTAACGAGATCATCGACGAGGAGCTCACCGCCCCGGCGCAGCTCGACCTCGACAACCTGCCGCGGCCGAAGGACATCTACTCCGTCCTGAACGACTATGTCGTCTCGCAGGAAGAGGCGAAACGGACACTCGCGGTCGCGGTCTACAACCACTACAAGCGCGTGCAGATGGGCACCGAGGACGGTGACGTCGAGCTGCAGAAGTCGAACATCCTGCTGCTCGGCCCGACCGGGTGCGGCAAGACGCTGCTGGCTCAGACGCTCGCGCGCATCCTCAACGTCCCGTTCGCGATCGCAGACGCGACCGCGCTCACCGAGGCCGGCTACGTGGGCGAGGACGTCGAGAACATCCTGCTGAAGCTGATCCAGGCCGCGGACTTCGACATCAAGAAGGCCGAGACCGGGATCATCTACATCGACGAGGTCGACAAGATCGCGCGCAAGGCGGACAACCCGTCGATCACGCGCGACGTGTCGGGCGAGGGCGTGCAGCAGGCGCTCCTGAAGATCCTCGAGGGGACGGTGGCATCGGTGCCGCCGCAGGGCGGACGCAAGCACCCGCATCAGGAGTTCCTCTCGATCGACACCACGAACATCCTCTTCATCTGCGGCGGCGCGTTCGCCGGGCTCGACAAGATCATCGGCAAGCGCATCGGCAAGAGTGCCGTTGGTTTCGGCGCCGAAGTGCGCTCGAAAAGCTCGATCGAGTCGTCCGAGCTGCTCGCCAAGGTGATGCCGGAAGATCTGCTCAACTTCGGGCTGATCCCCGAGTTCATCGGCCGGCTGCCCGTGATCTCGGCCGTGCACCAGCTGCAGCGTGAGGATCTCGTGCAGATCCTGATGGAGCCGAAGAACGCGCTCGTCAAGCAGTACCAGCGCTTCTTCGGCTACGACAACATCGAG
>VAXY01000207.1 GCA_005885085.1 Actinomycetota bacterium
GTCCTCGCGCGTGTAGAGGTACGTCGCCGTCGCGCAGAGTGTCGTCGGCGGATGCTCGGGCTTCTCGACGAAGTTCGTGATCCGGTCGTCCGCGTCGACGTCCACGATCCCGTACTTCTTCGCCAGCTCGAAGTCGCCGACGTCGTGCACCGCGACGCAACTGCCGCCCCTCGCGCGCCAGTAGGCCTCGTAGTCGGCGAGCGAGTAGTCGAACAGGTTGTCGCCTGCGACCGCGAGGAGGTCGTCATCGAGACCCACGAAGTGAATGTCGCCGATCGCGCCGAGGCGGTCGTCGTTCGACGTCGTCCCGTCATCGTGGACGCGGACGTCCTTGTCCTCGGCCCAGCGCTCGAAGTCCGGAGCGAAGCGCGCGTTGGTGACGAGGTGGATCTCGTCGGCGCTCGTCTCGAGGATGCGGTCGAGGATCCAGTCCAGCATCGGCCGGCCGCCCACGGGCAGGAGCTGCTTCGGGATCGTGTCGGTCAGGGGCCGCAGGCGCGTCGCGTACCCGGCCGCGAGGATCAGCGCCTTCATACGAGCATCGCGAGCGAGTCCGCATACGGCGCTCGGTGCACGCCGTGCTCGGTCACGATCGCCGCGATCAGCCCTGCCGGCGTGACGTCGAACGCGGGATTGCGTGCCGGGAACCGGCTCGTGAGCTCCGCACCTGCGCGCTCCTCGATCGGGATCTCCGCCCCCGTCGCCGTCGCCAGATCAACGCTGGACGTCGGCGCGATGACGTACAAGGGGAGTCGGTGGTACGCGGCCAGCACCGAGAGTGAGTACGTGCCGATCTTGTTCGCGGTGTCGCCGTTGGCGGCGATGCGATCCGCACCGGTGACGACACAGTCGACCTCGCCGCCCGCCATCAGCGCCGCAGCGGCGGAATCGGCGATGACCGCGTGCGGGATCCCGGCCGCCTCGAGCTCCCACGCCGTCAGCCGCGAGCCCTGCAGCAACGGGCGCGTCTCGTCGACCCAAACATGTGCGAGCAGGCCGCGCTCCCACGCGGCGCGCAGCGCGCCGACGGCGCTGCCGTAGCCGCCGGTGGCAAGGCCGCCGGCGTTGCAGTGCGTGAGCGCTCTCGTCCCTGGGCCGAACAGCTCGGCCGCATGCGCGGCCATCGCGCGGCAGCGCTCGACCTCCTCCTCGTGCAGGCGCCGCGCATGAGCCGGCGTCGGATCGTCGCGCATCTCCCCGAGCGCCCACGCGAGGTTGACGGCCGTGGGCCGGGCCTCCGCGAGCGCCGCGGCGGCGGCGTCGAGATCCTCGCCCCGCTCGGCGGCGAGCGCGAGCCCGTACGCCGCGGCGATGCCGATCGCCGGTGCGCCGCGAATCGCCAGCTCGCGGATCGCGGTCACGAGCTCGGCGACCGTCCCGCACTCGAGCTCGACTTCCTCGTCCGGCAACCGACGCTGGTCGAGGAGGACGACCTTTGGGCCGCCCTCCTCGTACCGAACGATGTCCGTTGGCTCTAGCACTCGTTTCACGAGCGCATCAGACGGCCGCGCTGGCTAAGCCAGCACCGCCTCTTGGGTCGGCATCGCAAGCGACGCCTAGGTTCCTTCGTCCCACGAGGCCAGGTACTTCGCCTGCTCCTCCGTGAGCACGTCGACCTCGATGCCCATTGTCTCCAGCTTGAGGCGCGCGATCTCCTTGTCGATCTCCTCCGGCACGGGGTAGACCCTGCGCTCGAGCTCGGCCGCGTGCTGGATCGCGTACTCGGCCGAGAGTGCCTGGTTCGCAAAGGACATGTCCATCACGATCGCCGGGTGCCCCTCCGCGGCGGCGAGGTTGATCAGGCGGCCGTCGCCGAGGAGGTACAGCCGCCGTCCGTCCGCGAGTGTGAACTCGTCGACGAACGCACGCGCCTCCCGCGTCTCCGAGGCGAGCGACTTCAGCGCCGGAATGTCGATCTCGACGTTGAAGTGGCCGGTGTTCGCGAGGATGGCGCCGTCCTTCATCTGCTCCATGTGCTCCCGTCGGATCACGGACTTGTCGCCGGTGGCCGTGCAGAAGATGTCGCCGACCTTGGCCGCGGTCTCCATCGGCAACACCTCGTAGCCGTCCATGACCGCCTCGACCGCGCGCACGGGGTCGGTCTCGGTGACGATCACATGAGAACCCATCCCCTTCGCACGCAGCGCGACGCCGCGGCCGACCCAGCCGTAGCCGGAGATGACGAAGCGCTTCCCGGCGAGCAGGACGTTGGTCGCGCGGATGATCCCGTCGATCGTCGACTGACCGGTGCCGTAGCGGTTGTCGAAGAGGTGTTTCGTCTGCGCGTCGTTGACGGCGATCACCGGGAAGCCGAGGGCGCCGCCGCGTTCGAGCGCCTTCAGGCGGATGACGCCGGTCGTCGTCTCCTCGGTGCCGGCGATGATGTGCGGCGCGCCGAGTGCAGCACGCCGATCACGTCGGCCCCGTCGTCCATCGTCAGCTGCGGCTTGTGGTCGACCGCCGCCTCGATGTGCGAGTAGTAGGTGTCGTTGTCCTCGCCCTTGATCGCGAAGACGGAGATGTCGAACTCATCGACGAGCGCCGCCGCGGCGTCGTCCTGCGTCGAGAGCGGATTCGAGGCGCAGAGCACGACGTCCGCGCCGCCGGCCTTCAGCGTGCGGGCGAGGTTGGCCGTCTCCGTCGTCACGTGCAGGCACGCGGAGATGCGGTAGCCGGCCAGCGGCTGCTCGCGGTCGAAGCGCTCGCGGATCGCAGCGAGTACCGGCATCTGCCGGTCGGCCCACTCGATCCGGCGCACGCCTTCCGATGCGAGCGCGAGGTCCTTTACGTCATGCCGTTTCGTCGTGGCCATTCAGTCCTTCCGTTGGCGTTAGGCGGCGAGCAGCCGTTCGTGCTTGCGCTGCTCCCAGTCGAGAGCGGAGAGCTCGGTGCCGGCGAGCCACGTGTCCATCGCCGCTCGGAGATCCGGTTCGCGCCGCAGGCGGGCTGCGAAGGCGACGCCGGTCAGCTCGACCTTGAACTGACGCCTGAGCTCGCGCAGCGAACGCAGCTGGTTCAGCTCGAGCAGCCCGTAGCTGCGGTAGCCGGCCGCCGTGCGGCGCGGGACGACCAGGCCCGCGCGCTCCAGATAGCGGAGCATGCGGGGCGACCAGCCCGTACCGGACGCCGCTTGTCCGACAGTCGCGTCAGTCACCGCGCAACCTTAACACAAGTCTGTCAAGGTGCTCGGTGGAGACGCCGTCGAGAAACGCTCTCGGCCCCCCGTATTCGCGGTCGACGTCCTCGAGCACCTGCGCGATGGTTCGGCCGGCGGGGATCGCGATGCGGTGGCGGCGCGCCCGTTCGTCCTCGTCCGCCGCCTCGTCGAACCAGGTGGGATTGTAGGGGGCCCAACTGTCGTCGCTGATGGCGTGATCCAGGGCGATCGCCTCCGGGTCGACGCCTGCGCAGCGCAGGACGAGAGCGACGACGAGGCCGGTCCGATCGCGGCCGCCCTGGCAGTGGATCACCACCGGGGGCTCTGCTGCCGCGACGGCAACGACCGCGGCCACGAACTGCGGGCGAAACTCTTCGAGGACGCCGAGGTAGGCGTCCAGCATCGACGGCCAGTTCCAGCCCGGACCCGATCTTGGCGCGATCGGGATGCTGACGATCCGGATCGGCCGCTGCTGCGCGTCGGCGGGCTCCTCGAGCTCGTGTTCGCCGCGGAGGTCGACCGCGGTCGTGACGCCGTAGTCCTGCAGCGCTGCCCAGCCGGCCTCGGTCAACGTGCCGATCGAGTCGGCACGGACGAGGACGCCGAAGTTGGTCTCGCCTCCTCCTTCGAGCGGGAGCCCGCCGAGATCCCGCACATTGACGCATCCGTCCCAGACGAGGACGCGCACGCGGGTCAAGGCTCGGAGGTGCCCTCCCGCCCATAGCGGTCCTCGAGGCGGACGACGTCCTCGAGCTCGGGGCTCGACACCTCGAGGATCGTCGTGTCCTCGAGCGCGGTGACGCGGTGGACCGTGCCGGGGCGGAAGCGGAAGCACGTCCCTGGTCGGACGACCTCCTCGTTGAGCACGGCGTCCCCGGCCGAGCCGAGCTCGACCCTGGCCCGACCGTCCTGGACAAGCCACGACTCGTCCTTGACGCGATGGAACTGGAGGCTGAGGGACTCGCCGGCCTTGACGAAGAGCAGCTTGCCCACGTAGGCCTCGGCCTCGGCCCAGATCAGTTCGTGCCCCCACGGCTTCTCGACCTTGCGCGGCTCGAACGCCCACGCGTCGAGGCCGTTGTGGTTCGGCGAGTCGACGCTCACCCGGCCGACTCTACGCCTCGTCGCGGCGCCGTACGGGCCTGTCTGGTGCCAGGCAGAAGACATGTCCGTGGACAGGTCACCCGCCTGGCACCAAAGTGCGGATACGCAGCGTGAATGGCGGAACGGACCGGTCCACGGGTCTGACCCCGGGACCTGTCGGAACGGGGCTAGCGGTTTCGGGCCAGCGTCGGCCGCAGCTCCGGATGTGCCGCGTAGTGCTCCTCGGCCCGCTGCAGGTCTTTCGGGGTGTTCACCGTGATCCACAGGCCCTCGTGCCTGAAGGCGAATAGCTTGCCTTCCTCCGCGAGCTCGGGAAAGGTCGACTGCTCGTGGTCGCCGCGCTCCGGCAGCCGCTCGAGCGCCTCGTCGTCGAGCACGTAGATGCCGGCGTTGACCCAGTGCGGCAGCCGCGGCGCTTCCCGGAAGCCGCTGACACGATCGCCGTCACCGAGCTCGACGACGCCGAACTGCGACTTCAGCGGCGCGACGACGATCGTCGCGGCGCCGTCGTTTTCTTCGTGCGCCTCGAGGAACGCACGCAGGTCGACGTCGTGCAGCTCGTCGCCGTTGAAGGCGTAGAGCGGACCGGACTCGTCTCGGTGCTGTGCGGCGAAGCGCAGGCCTCCGCCACGCCCGAGCGGCTCCGGCTCCGCGACGGCGACGATCTCGGCGCCCAGCCCCGCAAGCTTTGCCTCGAACAGCACCGCCTGCCCGGCGCCGCAGCTGACGATCACCCGCTCGACGCCCGCACGCACGAGCTGCGAGACCTGGTACTCGGCGAGCGGATGCCCTGCAATCGGGACGAGCGACTTCGGATGACCGCGCGCCGCGTCACCGAGTCGCGTCGCCTGTCCACCGGCGAGGATGATCGCTTCCACTAGCTCGTGACCTGCTGCTCGGGCTCAGCCGTCTCGGGCAACGCCTCGAATCCGGAGCTCTGCCGGCCTACACCCTCGTATGCGAAGCCGGCCCGCCTGGTCTCCTCGGGATCGAGCAGGTTGCGGCCGTCGATGATCAATGGGCGCGCCATCGCGCCGCGGACGTCGGTGGATGCGAGCCCGCGCAGTTCGTCCCACTCTGTCACGATCACCGCTGCGTCGGCGCCGCTGACCGCCTCTTGCACGCTCTCGCACAGGACGGCGCCCTTCATCAGCTCGCCGGGCCGCGCGACAGGATCCCACGCGCGCACCTCTGCGCCCTCCGCCAGCAGCCGTGAGGCGAGCACGAGCGACGGCGCCTCGCGCATGTCGTCGGTGCCAGCCTTGAACGAGAGCCCGAGTAGCGCGACCTTCTTCCCGCGCAGCCGTCCGAGATGCTTCTGCAGCTTCTGGATCACGCGCCGCTTCTGCAGCTCGTTCACCTCGATCACCGCCGCGAGCAACTGGAAGTGGTACCCGGAATTCGATGCCAGCTGCTTGAGCGCGAGCGAGTCTTTCGGGAAGCAGGAGCCGCCGTAGCCGATGCCCGCGCGCAGGAAGTGCGGGCCCAGGCGGTGGTCGAGGCCGATGCCCTTGGCAACCTCGACGACGTCCGCGCCGACGGCCTCGCAGACGTTCGCGATCTCGTTGATGAAGGAGATCCGCGTCATCAGGAACGCGTTCGCCGCCAGCTTGATCATCTCCGCCGACGCGACGTCCGTCCGCACGACGGGCGCCTCGATGCCCCCGTAGAGCGCCTCCACCGCCGCCCCGTCCTCGTCGGCGAACGCGCCGATCACGATCCGGT
>VAXY01000208.1:0-570 GCA_005885085.1 Actinomycetota bacterium
ATCCAGCCCGCGTTGTGACGGTGCCGCGCGTATTCGCGGCCCGGGTTGCCGAGGCCGACGACGAGCAGGTCGAGCGACGAGGCGCGTTCGCCTCGACGCCAGGGCAGGCGCATCTAGCCGGGGGTGGTGCCGGGCTCGCCCTGCTCGCCCGACGCTGCTTCCGCTCCGGCTTCGGCAGGCGCCTCCGCTGCACCCTCGGGAGCCTCCTCGCCTTCGGGCACCTCGCCCTCCGGCAGCTCCTCGCCCTCTTCGGCCTCCTCGGGCTCCGGCTCCTCGACGCGCGTCGGCAGCCCGACGCTGGCGAGCACCGTCTCCTCGGGGTTGTCGAGATACGTCACGCCCTCCATCGGCGCCAGGTCGACGAGGCGCAAGGTGTCGCCGATCGCCATCCCACTCACGTCGAGGTCGATGTGCTCGGGAATCTCCATCGGGAGCGCCTCGACGTTGATCTCGCGCTGCACCTGCGAGAGCACGCCGCCTTCCTTGGCACCCGCCGGCTCGCCGATCAGCTGCACGGTCACGCTCGCCTGGATCGGCTGGTCGAGGCGGACCTCGTGCAGGTCGACGTGC
>VAXY01000208.1:597-8327 GCA_005885085.1 Actinomycetota bacterium
TGAGGATCGACGCGTGTGTCGTCTTGTGACCTTCGAGCACCACGTCGAGGATGGCGTGGAGGCCGCCGGCACCCGTCAGGACGCGCCGCAGCTCACGCTCGGGGACGGAGATCGCGAAGGACTCCTTCCCGTTCCCGTACAGGACGCCGGGAATCATCCCTTCACGGCGCAGCCGGCGAGCATCGCGAGATCCGCGCCGCTCGCGCTCCTTCACCTGCAGCTTGACTCGTTCGCCCGCCATTTCGGCGCCGAATGGTAGCTACTTCTTGAGGAAGCCTGCCTAGAACAGCGCGTTCATGTCGCCGAAGATCGCGGAGACGGAGTCGTCCGCGAAGATGTTGTGGATCGTCTCGGCGAGAATGTCGGCGATCGGGAGCACGGTTACGCGTTCCGGCTTCGTCAGCGGATCGATCGGGACGGTGTCCGTGACGATCACCCGGTCGAGCGGGCTCTCCTCGATGCGTTGGATCGCCGGCGGCGAGAAGATGCCGTGCGTCGCACAGGCATACACCTTCTTCGCGCCATGGTCCTTGAGGAACTGCGCCCCCGCGACGAGCGTCCCGGCCGTATCGACCATGTCGTCGGTCATCACTGCACACCTGTCCTCGACGCTGCCGATCACGTTCGTGATGTGCGCGACGTTGTGCGCAGGGCGGTCCTTCTGTAGGACGGCAAGCTCTCCCCCAATCATCTCCGCGAACTTGCTCGCAAGGCGGGTGCGACCTGTATCGGGCGCAACGGCGACGACCTCTTCGGGCAGTCCGAGGTCCCTGACGTACTGAGCCAGCATCGGCAGCGCCGTCATGTGGTCGACGGGGACGTCGAAGAAGCCCTGGATCTGACCGGCGTGCAAGTCCATCGTGAGGACGCGGTCGGCTCCTGCCGTCTGGAGCATCTCCGCGATCAGCTTGGCGGTGATCGGCTCCCGCGGGCGCGACTTCTTGTCCTGCCGCGAATACGGGTAGAGGGGCATTACGGCGGTGATTCGCTTCGCCGAAGCGAGCTTCGCCGCATCGATCATGATCAGCAGCTCCATCAAGTGCTGGTCGACGGGCGGCGAGCTCGTCTGCACGATGAAGAGGTCGTGCCGTCAGAGAACGTTCGCAGGGAGACATCCCCCACCTGGATGCCGAGCTTCTCTGCGATCCGCTGCGCGAGCTCCGGATGCGAACGGCCGGCGAACAGCATCAGCCGCTTCGACGGCCCGGTCTCGATCCAGTGCTCCGGCTTGACCTCGGGCTTGGCCTCGGCGACCTCGAGTCCCGGCAGGCGGGTCAGCTCAGTCGTTGCGCTTTCCACGGAGATAGCCCTCTTTCGTGATCTGCTTCGGTGGGAATCCAGCGAGCGATTCGGGAGGGACATCTTCTGTTATGTACGCCCCGCCCGCAATCCATGCATCGTCCCCGATCTCGACCGGCGCCTCGAAGCCATTGTGGATGCCGGTCCTGACGTTGCGGCCGATCTTCGTCCTCCCCTTAGGCCGGCCGGGCTGATGGGGGAAGTTGGCGGTGATGTTCCCGGCCGCGACGTTCGTGTCCTCGCCGATCTCGGCATCGCCGATGTAGGAGAGATGCGGCACCTTCGTCCGCGCACCGACGTCCGAGTTCTTGATCTCGACGAACGCGCCGGCCCTGGCGCCGGGACCGAGCTTCGTTCCCGGGCGCAGGTAACAGAACGGCCCTACCTTGACGTCCGGCCCGATCTCGGCGTCGACCGCGACCGCGTGCGGCCCCACCTCCGCGCGGGCCGCAACCCGGGTCTTTCCACGCAGGACGGTGAAGGGATGAATCGTCGAATCCGGCTCGAGCTCGACCTCGGGATCGATCCACGTCGTCTGCGGGTCGACGATCGTCACCCCGGCCAGCATGTGTTCTCTGTTCACGCGCGCGCGCAGGAAGGCGGCGGCGTCTGCCAGCTCGGCGCGGGTGTTCACGCCCTCGACCTCGTCCGCGTCCGGCGCCTTGAACACCGCCACCGCCTCCCCAGCCTCGACCAGCAACCGCACCGCATCCGTCAGATAGAGCTCGCCCTGCGCGTTGACCGGTTGGATCCGGTCGAGCGCGGGCCACAGTTTGTCAGCCGCGAACACGTAGATGGAGGAGTTGACCTCCCGGATCGCACGCCGGCTTTCGTCGGCGTCGGCGTACTCGACGATCTGCTCGAGCCGGCCGTCGCCGTCGCGGACGATGCGGCCGTAGGCTCGGGCGTCGGATGGCTCGAAGGACAGCACCGTCGCGGTGGCGCCGGAGGTGCGGTGCTCCTCTACGAGTTTTTGCAGCAGCTGCGGGCTCAGGCGCGGATGGTCGCCGGAGACGACGAGCAGCTCCTTCGCGCCGCCGGCCTTCTGGCGCGCCGCGCGTAGCGAGTCGCCCGTGCCGAGCGGCTCCTCCTGTACCGCAACGTCGATCCCGTCGAAGGCGTCGACGGCGTCCGGTGCGACCACGAGCACGAGCGGATCAGGTCGCAAAGGCTCGACCGCCGCGACGACCCAGTCGACCAGGCGGCGCCCGAGCAGCGGGTGGAGGTGCTTCGGCGTTGCGGACTTCATCCGCGTGCCGAGCCCGGCGGCCATGACGACGGCTGCGAAGTCGCTCAAAGCTGGGGCGCCAGGATTCGAACCTGGGATCGCGGGACCAAAACCCGCTGCCTTACCACTTGGCTACGCCCCATCACGCCGAAAGGGTATGTCCTAGTGTCGCGGACACTCGGCTCGGCCACGGCCGGCGGTCGGCGTCGCAAGCGACGCCTCAGCACTTGGCTACGCCCCATCAGCGGGAAGGGTATGTCCTAGTCTCGCGGACACTCGGCCCGGCCACGGCCGGCGGCCGCAGCGTTTGGCTACGCCCCATCACGCCGAAAGGGTATGTCCTAGTGTCGCGGAGGCTCGGGTCGGCCGCGGCCCGCGGCCGCAGCGTCAAGCCGCTGCGGCCTTGACCAGCGTTGAAGGCTAGGCGTGTCTGCGATCGGAGAACAGATAGACGAGCGCGACAATGGCAAAAACAGCAATGGCGACGATCGCGACGAGCTTGAGGATGAACGCGAAGATGATCACCAGGATCGCGAGCGCCTGAGAGGTGGCGGCAATCCACGAGAGTTGGCGCGCGACGTCCCATTTCATCTGGCGGCCGGCCACGATGTAGAAAGCCAGCACGATTACCGCCATGATCAGGATCGTCCAACGTCCGATGTCATGTGAGAACGCGGCGATCAAGCCCTCGATCACGGCCACCCAGAGCGCAATCCTCACGCGCCTTTCACGGAGCCAGCGGCCGGTTCGCGTGGTGCCTGCCTCGATCATCGGCTGCGTATAGGCCACCAAATCAACGGTACCACGCTGGTGCCGTCAGCCAGGTGCGCCCGATCCTGGACATCTCCTTCCGCGCGTCACGCGCCTGGTGGCCGTGGAGGAACAGGCCGTACACGGCCGGGCCGGCGCCGGTGACGTCGGCCCGGAAGGCACCAAGCCGGACGAGCTTCGCGGCCAGCGGTGACGAGGCGAGGTCGTTGGCCGGAAGCCCCGAGAGGTCACGCGGACGGCGGACCCCGCTCACCACGTCGAGGACGCGAGCACGTCTCGCCTCGTAGTCCCGTTCCCCTCCGCGCGTGTCGAAGGCCGTGTACACCTCACGCGTCGACGACTTCGCCGCGGCCTTGGGTACGACGAGCACGATCCAGTAGTCCTGCGGGAGGTCGAGCGGCGCGAGCTCGGTTCCGTCACCCGTGCCGAGCCGGGGACCGTCAACCAGGAAGTAGGGCACGTCCGCGCCGAGCTCGTGCGCCCTTGTTCGAAGTTCGTCTTCCGAGAGCGGCGGCTGGCGGAGTGCGTTGGCGAGCCGCAACGCGGTGGCGGCGTCCGAGCTGCCGCCGCCGAGCCCGGCCGCGACCGGGATGCGCTTCCTGATCTGCGCGGCGAAGCTCGAGCCGTTCGCCCCGGCGACGGATTCGAGCGCGCGCCGGACGAGCGTGTCCTCGGCGAAGCCGCCGACTCGCAACGAGGGTGCGCGCTCGACCGCGATGTGGTCGCACAGCGCGACCCGCTGGTAGACGGTCACCAACTCATGGCGGCCGTCTGCGCGGCGCGGGCCGACGACAAGGGCGAGGTTGATCTTGCCCGGCGCGGCGCCGCGCTTCATCGCAGCGCCTCCGCGAGCCCGACGAAGTCGGCGGGTGCCAGCTCCTCGGCGCGCACGTTCGGCGCGAGCCCGGCGGCGGCGAGCGCCGCCTCAGCGCGGGAGCGACCCGTCAGCCCGGCGAGCTCGAGCGAGTTGGCGAGCCGCTTGCGCCGGTGCGCGAAGCCCGCCTCGACGACGCGCTTGATCCAGCGGTATTCGTCCGGGAGCTGCGTCCGCCGGAACGCGGCGATCGCCGACTCCACGTTCGGACGCGGCCGAAAGACCGTGCGCGACACCGGGTGAAAGCCCGTCCGCTCCGCAACGAGCTGGACGAGCACCGAGACGGCGCCGTAGGCTTTCGTCGACGGCTTCGCGAAGAAGCGGTCGGCAACCTCTCGTTGCACCATCACGCACCAGAGCTCGATGCCTGGCAGGCGGTCGAGGCTCTCCACGACGAGGGGCGTCGCGATGTTGTACGGGAGGTTGGCGACGAGCTTCGTCGCCATCGGAGCGACGCTCGCGAGATCCAGCTGCAGCGCGTCGCCGAACTGGAGCCGAACGTTCGAGCGGCCGGCGAGCCGTTCGGTCAGCTGCGGCTCCAGCGACCGGTCGAGCTCGACGGCGTACACCTGTCGCACCCGATCTGCGAGGTAGGTCGTGAGGACGCCGAGACCGGGCCCGACCTCGAGCACAACGTCATCCTCGCCGAGCTCGGCGAGACGGCCGATCACGCCGAGGATGTTCTCGTCGACGAGGAAGTGCTGGCCGAGCTCCTTCTTCGCGCGCACGCTCACGGAAGACCAAAGGCAGCCGCGGCGTTCGCGTCGATCCGGCGGCCGAGCTCCTCCGGGTCCTCGTCGCGCGTCTCCGCCAGCGAGGCGATCGTGTGCACGACGTACGCGGGCTCGTTCGTCCTGCCTCGGACGGGTTGCGGGGCGAGATAGGGACAGTCCGTTTCCGCGAGGACCTTCTCCGGCGGAACCTTCGCGGCCGCCTCGCGCAGCTCGGCCGCCTTCGGGTAGGTGACGTTCCCGGCGAACGAGACGTAGTAGCCGCGCTCGAGCGCGACCGGCAGCAACCCCGGTGAGGAGAAGCAATGCAACACCACTGTGCCGCCGAAATCCTCGAGCGCTGTCGCGGTCTCGTCGTCGGCAGCGCGCGAATGCACGATCACCGCCGTCCCGAGCTCCCCTGCAAGGCGAAGCTGGTCGGCGAAGAGGCGGCGCTGTGCCTCTCGTGGAGCGTAGTCGCGGTAGAAGTCGAGGCCGATCTCGCCGATCGCAACGACCTTGCCGGCGGCAAGCGCGGCGAGCTCCTCGATGGATTCGCCGTCTGCTGCCTGGTGCGGATGCACGCCTGCGGCGACGGCGACGCCCTCTTCACCCTCCGCAAGCGCGAGCGTCACGCGGGTCGACTCCAGGCCCGACGCGATCGCGACGATCCGGCCGACTCCCACCGCTCGTGCGCGCGCGATCGCGGCGTGGGGGTCGTCGAGCCCATCGAGGTGCGCATGCGTGTCGATCACGCGACGTCGAGCCGGCTGAGCTCGTCTTCGACGATGCCGGGGTCGAGCTTCTTGAACATCGGCTCGGGCTCTCTGAGCTTTTGACTGACCGGCAGGTCGCTCGGCTCCCAGCGCTGCAGCCAAGCGCTGTAGTCGCCGGTCAGCACTGCGTGCTTGTCGCCTCCCTCTTCCTCGATCTCCCGAAACTCGAGCGGGCCGGCGAGCCAGCCCTCGTAGCCGAGGAGCTCGTGCAGCTTCTGGCTCGAGAACGGCACGAACGGCGTGAAGATCAGCTTCAGCGTGTCGACGAGCCGCAGAGCGACGTACAGGATCGTCCCGGCCCGCTCGCGGTCCTCTTTGATCACCGCCCAAGGCGCCTCGTGGTCGACGTACTGATTGCCGATGCTCGAGAGCCGCATCGCCTCCGCGAGAGCGGCCTTGAACCGCGCCTGCTCGATCAGCTCGCCGACGCTCGAAAATCCTGCGGCGACCGACTCGAACGCCTGCTCGTCCTGCGCGGTGAGCTCGCCGGGCGCCGGGACCTCGCCGAAGTTCCGGTAGGCATTCGTAAGCGTGCGGTTGACGAGGTTGCCCCAGTTCGCCAGCAGCTCGTCGTTGTTGCGCCGGAGGAACTCGGCCCACGTGAAGTCCGTGTCCTGGGTCTCGGGGCCGGCGGCGGTCAGGAAGTAGCGCACCGGATCCGGGTCGTAGCGCTCGAGCACGTCGCGGACGTAAATGGCGATCGCGCGGCTCGTGGAGAGTTGCTTCCCCTCCATGGTCAGGAATTCGCTCGCGACGACCTCGTCCGGCAGATGGAGGTCACCGTTGCCGGCGCCCAGTTGTCCTCCCTCCCCGTAACCGAGCAGCATGCTCGGCCAGATCACGGTGTGGAACACGATGTTGTCCTTGCCCATGAAGTACGCGTGCAGAGCGTCGGGGCTTTGCCACCAGTCGCGCCAAGCCTCAGGCGTGCCTCGGTTCTGCGCCCACTCGACCGCGGCGGAGAGGTAGCCGATCACCGCGTCGAACCAGACGTAGATGCGTTTCGTCTCTTCCGGATAGCCCTCGACGGGTACGGGAATGCCCCAATCGATGTCCCGCGTCATCGCACGCGGCTTCAGGTTGTCGACGAGCGAGAGCGAGAAGTTGCGCACGTTGGGGCGCCAGTTCGACTTCTGCTCGATCCACGGCCGGAGGCGAGCGGCGAACTTCGGGAGATCCAGGAAGAGGTGCGTCGTCTCCCTGAACTCGGGGGTCGACCCGTCGATGATCGAGTGCGGGTTGATCAGGTCGGCGGGATCGAGTTGGTTGCCGCAGTTGTCGCACTGGTCCCCGCGTGCCTCGGGGAAGCCACAGATCGGGCACGTGCCTTCGATGTACCGGTCCGGCAGCGTGTTGCCCGTCGTGGCGGAGAACGCGCCGAGCGTGGTCTGCGCGATGAGCCAGCCGTGCTCGTAGAGCGTGCGGAACAGGTCTCGCGTAACAGTCGCGTGATTGCGCGTCGTCGTTCGCGTGAAGCAGTCGTAGCTGATGCCGAGGTCGCGGAGGTCTTCGCGGGTGAGCGCGTTGTAGCGCTCGGCGATCTCACGCGGCGAGACGCCTTCCCGGTCCGCCGTGACCATCACGGGCGTCCCGTGCTGGTCCGTGCCACTCACCATCAGCACGTCGTTGCCCTTCAACCGGTGGTAGCGCGCGAAGATGTCCGCGGGGACTGCGAACCCGACCACGTGGCCCAGATGACGCTTCCCCGACGCATACGGCCAAGCGGGCGCCACCAGGATCTTGCGCGTTTGCTTCTGCTCCGACAAAGAACGGCTCCGGCTCGGGGACGCACATGATACGAGCCGCCTTGCGTCCGACAGCGCGCCGCACAAGGAGCGCAAGCGAGAACAGCAGCGCGAGTGCGACAGGCATGAAGAGCCAGGGGATACGCCGAGCCTGCGCGGATCGAGAGGAGTGCCGAGCCGGAAACGGCCGCGCATCGTGAACGCTCTGACGTTCGTCCACAGGCCGGCGGAGCCGGCTGCGCAGCGGCGTGCCCACCGCATCGCTACGCCCGTTCGGGTGTGCGATAGCTGCGACATCCGCCGCCGGGGTCGCGGGCGCTTCGGCCG
>VAXY01000208.1:8401-10260 GCA_005885085.1 Actinomycetota bacterium
GTCCGCCACGCCCGTGGTCGACGGCTTGGCCACCGCTTCCGTGGGTATCGGCGTGTCGCCAGCTGCGGGTGTGGCGGCCTCGGCGGCCGACGCCGCCGGCGCCGCCGTCTGCACTTCGGTCACGGGCACGGACTCGGGCGCCGGCGGCGCAGGTGCCGGGAGGCGCGCCGGCAACAACGTCAGCGGATCGACGTAGCCCTGCTGGTCCGAGGTCAGCCTGACTCCGAAGTAGACGTACGGCTCCGACAGGTCGACCGTCCCGCTCGGGCCGACGGTGCCGACAGTCGATCCTTCGTCGACGTGCGCCCCGCGCGCGACGCCGAAGGAGCCGAGATGAACGAGCGTGGCCGTGTAACCGGACGGCGTTTGAATCGACACGGTCTTGCCGCCCTCCGGCACCGTCCCGGCGAACGAGACCACGCCGCCCGCGGGTGCGGCGACCTTTGCGCCGGCAGGAGCGCCGAGGTCGACGCCACGATGCTGCCCGGCGGCGTACGGGTGCGCACGGTCGAACGAGAACGGCCTCAGCACCGGCCCGTCAACGGGCCACGTCCATGCTCGAGCGGCGGCAACGGGTAAGGCGAGCGCAAACAGGATCAGCAGTACAACGAATCGCCGCACGGGGAATCCTCCTCTTGTTGTC
Organism: Actinomycetota bacterium; assembly: GCA_005885085.1. Taxonomy (GTDB): domain Bacteria; phylum Actinomycetota; class Thermoleophilia; order Gaiellales; family Gaiellaceae; genus 3-1-20CM-4-69-9. The sequence continues at coordinate 9,045 of VAXY01000208.1, forward strand.
AGAATCGAGAACTGAGCGACCGTAGCAAGGACGGCTCGTAGTTGTCAATACTGGCTACAAAGTACGGCGGTAGAGCTCGTTGCGCGGTGCGCCGGTCAGCCGCGCCACGAGCTCGGCCGCCTGCCGGCGCGCGACGCCGGCAGCGACGAGCTCCGCAACCGCGGCGACGGCATCCGCATGATCCCTCGCCGCAACGCGGGCGGCCCGGCCGAGCACCAGCGTGACCTCCCCCTTCGGCGCCTCCGCGAACCGCGCCGCGACCTCCTGCGCGGTCCCGCGTACGACTTCCTCGTAGCGTTTCGTCAGCTCACGGCAGAGGGCGACGGGGCGCTCGGGCTGTGCCGCCGCCAGCGAGCGAAGCGTCGCCGGCAGGCGTTGCGGCGACTCGAACGCGACCACGGGGAACGGCCACGCGCCGAGCTCGTCCCACAGTGCCCGCAACGCCTTTCCGCCGCGCGGCAGGAAGCCGAGGAACTGGTATCGCTCCGCGCCGAAGCCGCTCGCAACGAGCGCCGTCTCCGCAGCCGACGCGCCCGGGAGCACCGTGACCGGCACGCCCGCGTCGAGCGCCGCGGCGACGAGCCGAGCGCCGGGATCGCTGATTCCCGGCAGCCCGGCATCGCTGACGAGCGCGAACCGCTCCCCCGCGGCGAGCCGCGGCAGCAGCTCGGCGCTTCGCTTCGCCTCGTTGTGCTCGTGGTACGAGAGCAGCCGTGCCGAGATCCCGTGGCGGTCGAGCAGCACGCGCGTGTGACGCGTGTCCTCACACAACACCACGTCGGCGTCGCGGAGCTCGTCCAATACGCGCAACGTAATGTCCGCGAGGTTGCCGATCGGCGTCGCGCAGACGGCGAGCGGCATCTAGGGCAATGCGTCGAAAGCCACGAGCCCGGCCCCGATCAGGCCGGCCGCCGTCCCCAGCTCGGCGCGCACGATGCGGACGCGCTTCCCTGCGCCGGCCAGTCCTTCGCGCGCAACGATCTCTCGCGCGGGATCGAGAATGAAGTCGCCCGCCGCCGCGAAGCCGCCGCCGATCACGACGAGCTCGGGGTTGAAGATGTTCACGAGGCTGCCGATCCCTGCCCCCAGCCGCCGCCCGATCCCGTCGAGGATCTCGACCGCGCGCGCCTCGCCTTCGTTCGCGAGCCGCACGAGGCGGTGCGCGTCGACCGCAGGCCCAAAGGCGGCTTGCGCCAGCTTCGTGGCCGCGAAGCCG
>VAXY01000004.1 GCA_005885085.1 Actinomycetota bacterium
TTCGGGCAGGTCGCGCAGGGTACGCGCGCAGATTTGCGCGCGCTCGTCGGCGCTCGCGACCCGCTCGATCCGGAAATCGTTCAGTCCTGCTGCGCCGGGGGATGCGCGAACATCGTCAGGACGACCTTGTCGGCGTTCTCGTCCTCGAGCTCGCGTGCCGCCGACAGGAACCCCGAGATCAGCTCCAGCGCCCGGTCGACCGTCAGCTTCACCTCGAGCTGCGCGCTGCGGAAGACGCCCGCGGAGGAGTAGAGCGCGTGTGCGCGCTGCACCTGGTCGATCATCGCCGCCTGGAGGTCGCTTGCCCCGCCCGCCGCGAGCAGCTCCGGCGCGACGCGGAAGACCTTGGCGACTGCACGGTACGGCTTCTCGCGCCCTCGGCCCTCCGAGCGGCGAGCTCGATCAGACCGGCCTTCAGCAGCATGCGCACGTGAAAGTGGAGATGCCCGGGATCGACCCCGAGACGCTGCGCCAGCTCACGGTTGGTGAGCTGCCACTCCCCTTCCTGGCCGAGCATCTCGAGCACGCGGACGCGCAGAGGATGGCCTAGTGCCTTCAGCTGTTCCGGCCTGTCGAGGACGAGGGTCTCCTGCACTGCCCCGTGGCACTTCTACATATAGAAAGGCCGCTGTCAAGCGGGCAGCTTGGCTGCAGCAGCGCGATCCAGGATTGCAACGGTGCGTCCCGCCTGCGCGCGAACGAGGCTCGCAGGCGTGTCCGGGCTGGGCTCGCCCGCAAAGGCGCGGGCGGCGGCATCCGCCTTCGACTCGCCGGCGAGCAGGAAGAGGATCTCCCCTGCGCTCTGCAGCACCGGCAGGCTGAGGGTGACCCGGTCGACGAACGGTTCCAGGCCGGGCTCGGCCGGCAGCACCTTCTCGCTGCTGCGAAGCGTCGGCGCGTTGGGGAACAGCGAGGCCACGTGGCCGTCCGGCCCGACGCCGAGCAGCAGGAGGTCCAGACGCCAGTCGTCGAGCTCCCGCTCGTACTCGGCGGCGGCCTCGTCCTTGCCGAGCTCGCCCTTGATCCGATGGACGCCGCGCGGCGGACGCTCGAGCCTGTCGAGGAGGGACCGCTTCGCCATGCCGTAATTCGAGTTCTCGTCGTCCGGCGGGACGCAGCGTTCGTCTCCCCACCAGATGTCGACCTTGCTCCAGTCGGGCGCGCGCTTCGCCGCTTCCTCGTACGCGTGCTCGGGCGTCTTTCCGCCCGTGAGCACGACGTTGCCGCCTTCGCGAGCCGCGCGTGCGAGACGTTCGGCGACGGCGGCCGCGACCTCCCGGGCATTCCCGACTACGACGAGCTCGACGTCGCTCACTGCTCGCCGGCTGCGAGCTCGCGCGCCATCGCCGTCATCCTCCGCAACCGCCTACGGCGGTCGCTCCGCCGCGCGGGGGAAACAACTTTTCCCCCGCGAGCCCCCTTCTTGAAGGTACGCCTCGCTCGCAGCGATGGAGCTCTCCTCACTGCTCGCCGGCTGCCAGCTCGCGCGAGCGCTCCATCGCTGCCTGGATCGCGTTCAGGAACGCCGCGCGCACGCCCGCTTGCTCGAGCTCGCGGATCGCCCGGATCGTCGTCCCGCCCGGTGACGTGACCGCTTCGCGGAGCTCGACCGGATGCATCTGCTCGTCCCGCAGCAGCTTCGCCGTGCCGAGCATCGTCTGCACGACGAGCTGCGTCGAGCTCTCGCGGCCGAGACCCAGCAGGATCCCGGCTTCGATCATCGCCTCGGCGAGCAGGGCGAAGTATGCCGGGCCCGAGCCCGAGACCGCCGTGACGGCGTCCATGTACGTCTCGGGCACGCGCACGACGGCACCGAGATGAGTTAGCACCTCCTCGGCGAGGTCGAGGTGCGGGTTGTCGGCGTGTGCGCCCGCACAGATTCCGGCGATGCCCTCGTGCACCAGTGCCGGAGCGTTCGGCATCGCGCGCACGACGGGGACGCCCGTCGCGAGCCGAGCCTCGATCTGTGCGGTGGGAATTGCGGTGGCTACGGAGAGCACGGTTTGCTCCGGCGTGATCAGCCCGCCGACCTCGCCGAGCAGCACGTCGAAGTCCTGGGGTTTGACGGCGATTACGATCAGGCCGGCGCCCTCGACCGCCGCGGCGTTCTCGAGCGTCCCCTCGACGCCGTGCCGCTCGGTCAGCTCCTGCAGCCGTTCTTCGCGGCGCGCCGTGACGACGATGTCCGCGGACTTGCGCCAGCCGGAGCTGAGAAGCCCGGCCAGGAGCGATTCGCCGATCTTCCCCGCCCCGAGGATTGCGATCCGGCGGTTCGTGGCCATCAGGCCAGTCTAGGCGCCGATGGCACTGCGGTATGAAGCCAGGCTGCCTTCGTCGCGGAAGACGAACCGCGCGACCTCGACCGACGGCTGTGCGGCCAGCGTCTCTTCCGTCGCGCCGATCGCGACCGGGGCGGCCAGCTCGACGGGATAGCCGTATGCGCCCGTCGAGATGGCCGGGAACGCGACGGACTTGCAGCCGAGCTCGGCAGCCAGCTCGATCGCGCGGCGATGGCAAGATGCGAGCAGCTCCGCCTCGCCCGCGCCGCCTCCGCGCCAGATCGGCCCGACCGCATGCAGCACGAACCGCGCACGCAGGTTGCCCGCGCCGGTCGCCTTCACGTCGCCGGGGTCGCAGCCGCCGAGATCGCGGCACTGCTCGAGGATCGCCGGGCCGCCCGCACGATGGATCGCCCCGTCGACCCCGCCTCCGCCGAGCAGGGTCGGGTTCGCGGCGTTGACGATCGCGTCGATCTCCTGCGTCGTGATGTCGCCGAGGACGAGCTCGATCACGCGTACGCGGGCCGCGGAAACCGCACGGGCCGCTCGGCCGGCAGCGCGATCAGCCCGTGCTTGAATGCAGTCGCGAGGTAGAGGCTCGCCAGCCCGGCCCATTCCCCGTACGGGGCGAGGAGCTCGGCAGTCTCGTGTCCCTCCACCCAGCGTCCGCTCAGGCGCGACATGAGCTTGATCAGCGACAGGTCGCCGACGAGCCCGTGTTCGTAGCGTCCGAGGCCCTCCAGGCAGACGACGCCGGCCGACCACGGCCCGAGCCCGCGCTGGCGCTCGATGAACGCTACGGCTTTCGCCGTCGGCAGGCCGTGCAGCCGCTCGAGATCCACGGAGCGGCAGATACGAACGAGCGCGGCTGCGCGCCCCGCGTGCAAGCCCAGCTGTCGGAGGCGCGCCGGCGCGAGCTGCGCAAACGTCGCGCACGTCGGCGGCGCGCGCAAGGTCGTTCCCTCGACGCGCGGCGAGATCGCGCGGACAATGCCCACCTCGAGCTCCCGGGCCCGGCGGGAGTCGATCAGCTGGCCACAGAAGGCGCGCAAGAGCGTCTGCGCCACGGTGGGCAGGCGCAACTGGCGCAGCCCCTGAAACCGCAGCGTCGCCTCGCCGATCAGCGGATCGTTGGCAAAGCGCCGGAGGAAGTCGGTGTGGTCGGCGTCGACCGGAACGATGAAGCGCAGCCGCTCGAGGCCCTCTTCGGTCTCGGCACGCATGACGACGCGGCCGTCGACCGTCTGCCGGGCCGAGCCGACCTCGATGCGTTCGCCGACGCGGATCGCCGTCGTCAGCCTGCCGTCGCGCAGGTAGCGCGTCGCGTCGCTCGCGTGCCTGGTCGAGTGCGCGAGCGAGAACGGGCCGGCGGGACGAACGACCCGCTCGAGGTTCAACGCTTGGCGGGTGCGATCTCGGCGCTCACGCCGAGATCGTATGCGCGGCGGAGGATGGGCTCGGCCTCATCCTCGCGGCCGCGCTCACGCAGGAAGTTCGCCCATTCGAGGGCGGCCTCTCCGGCGTCGGCCCGGCGTGTGTGCACGGTGAGCAGATCCACCGCGCGGCGGTACGCGTCGTTCGCGCCTGCCTCGTCGCCCTGCATTGCGAGACCTCGAGCGAGGGCGTGAACAGCCGCGCCTTGCTCGGCACCGTGGAAGTCTCCGAACACCGCCAGAGCGCTCCGCGCCTGCTCGACAGCGGTCCCAGCATCTCCGTTGAGTGCAGCCAAACGCGACTTCCCGATGCGCAGCATCCCTATGTCAGCCGGTTCTGGATGCGCACCGAGCAGGCTCTCCGCCGCCTCGAGGTTCTGTTCTGCTGCAGACGCAGCCTGGCGGCGCAGCTCGGCGCCGGCAGCGAGTAGATACGCGCGCGCCAAGGTCATCGTGTCGTCAGTCGCCTTCAGCAGCGCGATCGCGTTACGGATGTACTCGAGCGCTTCTGCGCTGCGACCATTGAGAACGTTCAGTCGGGCGAGCGACCAGTAGAGACGCACACGTGTGTAGGGATCGGTCTGGTCGTCAGCCTCGCCGAGCGCTTCGCCGACGACAGCCGCGGCCTCGTCGAAGTCACCCTGATCAGTCAGCGCGTAGCTCAGGAACGTCGCATAGCGGATGTGAACGGTCTTGTCCTCGGGAACGTCGCGCCGGACGTGCGAGAGGCAATCTTCGAAGATGCGCACCGCGCGGTCCGGTGCCCCCAGTGCCGCGTAGGACTGGCCGAGTGTCGTGTACACGTCTGGGCGAAGATGCGGCTGCGGCGCGACCTCGTCGGCGACCGCTGCTTCGAGTCGCTCGACCGCTTCGAGGTGATTTCCCCGCTGGGCCGACGCCAGGCCAAGCGCGATCCGCGCGCGGACGGCCGACGTGCGATCGCCCACCGCGTCTGCCTCCGCATAAATCTGCTCGAGCTTTCGCTCCGCGGAGGCGATGTCGTCTGCGAGTCGGAGCTCGAGCTCGTCGTCAGCGAGCCGCAGCTCGCGATCGTCGACGTCGCGGATATCGCGGCCCGTCTCGAGATACTCGACCGAGACCCCGAGCTTCTGCGAAAGCTTTCTCAGCGCCTTGACCGAGGGAGTTCGCGCACCCGCCTCGATCCGCGAGATGTAGGCGTACGACACCCCTGGCGACGAAAGGTCGCGCTGAGACAGGCCCCTCTGGAGACGAAGGCGTTTGAGTCGCGCGCCAATCGTCTCTCCCGAACTGGCTTCCGACACGCTGATCTGGATCATGAAAGGGCCTCGGACATAAGTCAAATAGTCAATCGGCGCTTCCTCGTGGCAACATAAGCCCCTCGATCTGCGGATCTTGGAAGGAGGGGACCTAGATGGCGCCGTGGGGTAGCTGATGCCGTGCGTTTAGGCGGGGGTGCGCTTCGTCGTGCCCCCGCCCCGATTAGTCTCGCCTGATGTCTTCGGGGCTAGCGCTCGCGGTGTACGGGCTCCTGCTCGTGCCCGGTGCGCTCCTCGTCTGGCGAAGGCCTGCGGCCGCGCTGTACGCGTGGATCGTCGGCCTGGCCGCGCACAACGCGGTCATGGCCGCCCTCTACGGCGCGGGAGTTCGCGGGGGCGCTCTGACCGCCCTCCAGGCCTGGAAGGAAATTCTCCTCGGAGTTGCCCTCGCGCGGGTGGGCACGGACGCGGTGCGAGCGCGCCGGCTCGCGTTCCGCATCCACGCCGTCGACCTGCTGGCGCTCGCGTTCGCCGTGCTCGTCTGCGTCTACGCGGTGTTGCCGCAGTCGTGGCTGGGCGGCGCGGCGGACCGTTCCGCGATCGGGCTCGCGCTCAAGCACGATCTGGTTCCGGTCGGCGCCTACTTTCTCGGCCGCTCGCTGCTGCTGCGCCGCGAGCAACTCGTGCGGCTCGCGTGGACGCTGGTCGGCGTCGCCGCGGCGGTGGCCGCAATCGGCCTGCTCGACGACTTCCTCGTGCCGATCTCGTGGTGGCGCAACTCCGCCGTTGTCGACTACTTCCACAAGCAGCTCGGCTATCACTACAACGGGACCGGCGGGTTGCCCGAGAACTTCGTCTACAACACGGGCTCCGAGGCGCACTTCCTGCGGCGGCTGGTCTCCGTTTTCCTGGGCCCGTTGGCAAGTGCGTACCTCTTCGTCGTCACGCTGCTGCTCGCCTCGGCGTTGCGGCGGCGCGTGCGCTGGCTCGCGGCCGTCGGCGCGCTCGTCGCGGCGGGGCTCCTGTTCACATTCTCGCGCTCGTCTCTGCTCGCGCTCGCGGCCGGGCTCGTCGTGCTCGCGTTCTGCAGCCGTCGCTGGTGGCCGGTTGCCGCGGCAGCAGTGACCATTGCCGTCAGCGTCGCGTGGGTGCATGTCTTTCCGGACGTCGCGCCGCAAGGCACGTGGACAAAGCAGGACCTCATTCAACAGCGCAACATCGCCAAGCAGAAACCGGGCGCGAGCGGCAGCGCCGGGAGCATCAACGAGCCGTCGATCCACAGTCACTGGATCAGCCTGCGCGAAGGTGTGCGGACGGTCGTGCACCATCCGCAGGGCTACGGGCTCGGCAACGCCGGGCAGACCGCGTCTCGCACCGGGACGCCGATCAAGGCCGGTGAGTCGAACTACACGGAGCTCGGTGCCGAGACCGGCCTGCTCGGCTCCGTGCTCTGGACGGCGTGGGGGCTGGCCCTGCTGGCGGGGCTCGTCGCGGCTGCGCGCCGAACCGGCTGGTGGGCGGCGGGCGGCGTCGCCGCCGCGTTTGCGGCCGTGCTGGTGCTCGCCGTGCAGACCGACGTGATCGGCGACCCATGGGTCGCGTACTGCCTGTGGGCGCTGGCCGGGATCGCGCTGGCGCCGGTAGCGTTGCCCGCGGATGGCGATCGATCCGCGCGTGGACATCGGCCACGTTCACCTGAAGGTGAGCGATCTCGACCGCGCGATCGCGTTCTACCGTGACGTCCTCGGCTTCGAGCTCATGCATCGATACGGCGATCAGGCCGCGTTCTTGGCGGCCGGCGGCTACCACCATCACATCGGCCTGAACACCTGGGAGTCGTTGGGTGGCTCACCGCCGCCGCGCGGCACGACTGGTCTCTACCACGTCGCCATTCGATACCCGGATCGCCAGACGCTCGCGCATGCTGTCAAGCAGGTACTCGATGTGGGCATCCCGCTCAGCGGTGCAAGCGACCATGGTGTGAGCGAAGCGATCTACCTCCACGACCCGGATCAGAACGGGATCGAGCTCTACCGCGACCGGCCGCGAGACCAGTGGCCTGACGAGATGTTCACTGCTCCCCTCGATCTGCAGGCCCTGCTCGCGGAAGCCGAATGATCCGGTTCGACGGCCGCGCGGTGCTCGTGACGGGCGCCGGGCGCGGGCTCGGCCGCGCATACGCGAACGCGTTCGCCGCGCGGGGTGCGGCGGTGGTCGTCCACGACGCAGGCGTCGATCGTGAAGGAGAAGGAAGTGACCGAAGCGTTGCGGACGAGGTCGTCGAAGAAATCCGCGTCGCCGGCGGAACTGCAGTCGCGTCGTACGAGGATCTCGCCTCCGAAGACGCCTGCGCCTCTCTCGTCGCGCACTCGGTCGCCGAGCTCGGCCGGCTCGACGTCGTCGTGAACAACGCGGGGCTCGTCATCTACGAGGAGCTCGAGGAGGCAGAGCGGAGCTGGGAGGTGATGCGTCGGGTGCAGGTCGATGCGTCGTTCCATGTCTCGCGCGCGGCGTTCCCCGTGTTGAAGGGCCAGGGCTACGGACGGTTCGTGTTCACGACCTCCGGTATCGCCATGTCTGCCGACGACAGCCGGCCTGGGCTCGCTGCGTACTGCGCGGGGAAGATGGCGCAGGTCGGGCTGATGGTTGTGGTGGGGGCCGAGGGGCGTGAGCACGGAATCCTGTCCAACGCAATCTCGCCGGTCGCGGCGACGCGCGTCTACACGCGCCCGGCCGAGCCCGGCGAGCTCGAGCCGGAGCAAGTCGCGCCCGGCGTCCTCTTCCTCGCGTCCGAGCAGTGCTCGCTGACGGGAGTCGTCCTCGCGGGGGCCGGGGGACGCTTCGACGTTCGGCGCTGGACGCGGAGTGCCGGCGTCGATTTCGGGCGCGACCCGGTCGAGCCGGAGCGCATAGCCGAGAGTTGGGCTGAGATCGCGAGCTAGGTTGCGCTACAACTCAGACGTGGCCTCGAAGCCCGTCGAGCAGCTCGAATCGGTCGTGATCCGGTTCGCCGGGGACTCTGGAGACGGCATGCAGCTGACGGGCGGCCGGTTCACCTCCGAGACGGCGCTGCTGGGCAACGACCTGGCCACTTTCCCGGATTTTCCGGCGGAGATCCGCGCCCCGGCGGGCTCGCTCCCGGGCGTCTCGGGCTTCCAGCTCCATTTCGCCGACCACGACATCCTCACGCCGGGTGACGCCCCCAACGTCCTCGTGGCGATGAATCCGGCGGCGCTGAAGACGAACCTGAAGGACCTCCCGCCGAGCGGCATCCTCGTCGTCGACAAGGACGCCTTCACCGACCGGAACCTCCAGAAGGCCGGCTACGACGGCAACCCGCTCGAGGACGGCTCGCTGGAGGCCTACGACGTGCATGCCATCCCCCTGACCTCGATGACGATCGAGGCGCTCAAGGAGATCGACGGGATCACGAAGCGCGAGGCCGAGCGCTCGAAGAACATGTTCGCGCTCGGGCTGATGTCTTGGCTCTACGGGCGCCCCACCGAGGGCACGATCGAGTTCCTCCGCCGCAAGTTCGCGAAGCGGCCGGAGATCGCCGAGGCGAACGTGAAGGCGTTTCAGACCGGCTACGCGTTCGGCGAGACGACGGAGTCGTTCGCGGTGCAGTACGAGGTCAAGCCTGCGGCGCTCAAGCCCGGGCTCTACCGCAACATCACCGGCAACCAGGCGCTCGCGTACGGGCTGATCGCAGCGTCGGTGAAGTCGGGACTGCCGCTGTTCCTCGGCGCCTACCCGATCACGCCGGCCTCGTCGGTGCTCGAGGAGCTCGCGCGTCACAAGAACTTCGGCGTGCGCACGTTCCAGGCCGAGGACGAGATCGCCGCGGTCGGCGCCGCGCTCGGCGCGAGCTTCGGCGGCGCGCTCGGCATCTCGACCTCGAGCGGCCCCGGAATCGTGCTCAAGCAGGAGACGATCGGCCTCGGGATCACGTTGGAGCTGCCGCTGATCATCGTCGACATCCAGCGCGCCGGGCCCTCGACCGGCATGCCGACGAAGCCGGAGCAGGCCGACCTCCTCGGCGTCATGTTCGGACGCAACTCGGAGTCGCCGGTGCCCGTGATCGCGGCTGCGACGCCGTCGGACTGCTTCGACGCGGCGATCGAGGCGGCGCGGATCGCGATCAAGTACCGCACGCCGGTCTTCCTGCTCTCCGACGCCTACCTCGCGAACGGTTCCGAGCCGTGGCTGCTGCCCGACGTCGATGCGATCCCGCCGATCGATCCCGGTTTCGCGCAGGCGAACGGCGACGACTTCCAGCCCTACCGGCGCGACGAGGAAACCTTGGCGCGGCCGTGGGCGATCCCGGGCACCGTCGGGCTCGAGCACCGCATCGGCGGGCTCGAGAAGCAGGACGTCACCGGCAACGTCAGCTACGACCCGGACAACCACGACCTGATGGTGCGGTTACGCGCCCAGAAGGTGGCCGGGATCGCGCAGGACATTCCCGAGCTGGAGGTCGACGATCCAGACGGCGCCGAGACGCTGGTCCTGAGCTGGGGTGGTACGTACGGCTCGGTCGCGGCCGGTGTGCGCCGCGTGCGCGCGTCGGGGAAGAAGGTCGCGCATGCGCATCTGCGCCACCTCAATCCCTTCCCACGCAACACGGGCGACGTCCTGCGGCGTTACGACAAGGTGCTCGTGCCGGAGATCAACCTCGGGCAGCTGCAGAAACTGGTCCGCGCGGAGTTCCTCGTCGACGCGACGGGCTTCAACCTCGTGCGCGGGATTCCGTTCCGTGCGGGGGAGGTCGCCGAGGCGATCGCCGCGATGGTCGACGTCTGATCGTCCTCTACGAAAACCCGGTCTCGGGCAACTGCTACAAGGTTCGCCTGCTCTTCGCTCTCCTCGGGCTCCCGTACGAGCGTCGCACGCTGGACGTGGTCGACCGTTCGAACCGAGGCGATGTGCTCGGCGGGCTCAACCCCTCGCTGCGGGTGCCGACGCTCGTGTTCGACGACGGCCGCTCGCTCGGCGAGTCGGGCGCGATCCTCTGGTACTTCGGCCACGGCACGCGCTTCGTGCCCGAGGATCCATACGAACGGGCGCAAGTGTTGCAGTGGATGTTCTTCGAGCAGTACGACCTCGAGCCAGCCGTGGCGGTCGTCCGCTTCTGGGTCGCGTACTCCGGCCGCGCGCAGGAATTCGCCGACCGGCTGCCCGAGCGGATGGACGCCGGGCAGCGGGCGTTGGCTGCGCTCGACCGGCACCTGGACGGGCGGCTGTTCCTCGTCGGCGACTCGTATTCGCTCGCGGATATCGCGCTCTACGGCTACACGCACGTCGCGCACGAGGGCGGCTTCGAGCTCGAGCCGTATCCGGCCGTGCGCGCCTGGCTCGACCGCGTGGCGGCCGAGCCTGGGCATATCTCGATCGATGCCTGACCGGCTGCGGCGCTTCTGGGATTTCGACGACCTCGACGGAACCGAGCAGCGCTTCCGCGAACAGCTCGACCGGGAGCCTGACGACGCGGGCAGGGCGGAGGTGCTCACGCAGCTCGCCCGAGTCCAGGGACTTCGCGGTGACTTCGACGGCTGCGAGCGGCTCCTGGCGGAGGCGGAAGGCCTCGCCGGCGCGAGCGGGATCGCGCAGGTTCGCATCGAGCTCGAACGAGGTCGCAAGCTGCGTTCGAGCGGTGAAGCCGCGGCCTCGCTGCCGCTGTTCGAGTCGGCGTTCGAGAATGCGCTGGCGAGCGAGCTGTACTACCTCGCCGGCGATGCGGCGCACATGGTCGCGATCGCTGACGCCGGCAGGATGACCGAGTGGACCGAGCGCGGCCTCGCGCTCGCGGAGGACGAGCCGGACGCCGCCTACTGGGCCGGGCCGCTGCTGAACAACCTCGGCTGGCAGCACTTCGAGGCGGGCGACTACGAAGCCGCGCTCGGCGCCTTCGAGCGTGCGCTCGAGGTGCGCGAGCGCGATCCGACGAACGCCGATGCGATCGCGTTCGCCAGGGAGGCCGTGGAGACAGCGCGCCAGGCGCTCGGTCGCTAGCTCGACGCCGTCTCGAAGCGTTCGGCGTCGTCGTCTGGAAGCGTCTCCCACCGGGCGACGGAGCTGACGTAGATGTGTGCGCCCGGACGCGCGTCGAACGGCTCGTCGAAGGTCGTCGCGCGAACGCTCGCGACCGGCGAGTCCGGCCAGCCGCCGCCGAAGAGGTTCGAGCCGCACGAGAGGCAGAACGTCTTCGCGCTCCCTCCGGGTGGCTGATACGTCTGCAGCAGGTCCCGGCCTTCGAGAATCCGGACCGCGGCGGAGGGCACCCGCACGTTTACTGTCGCCGCCCCGCCGGACAGCTTCTTGCAGCTCTCGCAATGGCAGTACACGAGGGTCTCGGGCACCTCGGCGACCTCGAACTTGACGCCGCCACAGAGGCAGGTGCCGTGGAGGGTGGTCATCGGTAGGCCCATTCCCTCTGCGTCTATCATCGAAGCGTGGCCACGAACGGCAAGCTGACCGCCAAGGACTACAAGACCGACCAGGAAGTCCGCTGGTGCCCCGGCTGCGGCGACTACGCCATCCTGGCGGCTCTCCAGTCGTTCATGCCGGAGCTGGACGTGCCGAAGGAGAAGATCGTCTTTGTCTCCGGTATCGGCTGCGCCGCGCGCTTCCCCTACTACATGGAGACCTACGGGATGCACTCGATTCACGGCCGCGCGCCCGCGATCGCCACCGGTCTCTCGACGTCGCGGCCGGATCTGTCGGTGTGGGTCGTGACCGGCGACGGCGACGCGCTCTCGATCGGAGGCAACCATCTGATCCACTCGCTGCGGCGGAACGTGAACATCAAGATTCTGCTGTTCAACAACCAGATCTACGGCCTCACGAAGGGTCAGTACTCGCCGACGAGCGAGCTTGGCAAGGTGACGAAGTCGACGCCGATGGGGTCGCTCGACTGGCCGTTCAATCCGCTGTCGATCGCCATCGGCGCGGAGGCGACGTTCGTCGCGCGCGCGATCGACACCGACCGGGCGCATCTGACGGACGTCTTGCGCGCAGCCGCGGTGCATCGCGGCAGCGCCTTCGTCGAGATCTTCCAGAACTGCAACATCTACAACGACGGCGCATTCGACTTCGTCCGCGAGGACAAGACGAACCGCATCTACCTCGAGCAGGGAAAGCCGATCCGCTTCGGCGCGGAGGAAGAGAAGGGCGTGCGTCAGCGGCGCGACGGGAGCGTCGAGATCGTCGAGGTGTCGGACGAGTCGGAGCTACTCGTTCACGACGCACATCACACCGAGCCGAGCGCCGCGTTCGCGCTCAGCCGGCTCACGCAGTCGACCTGGGGCGCGACGCCGGTCGGCGTCTTCCGCGACGTCGAGCGCCCGGTCTACGACGAGCTGATGGCCGAGCAGCTCGACGTCGCGAGACAGAAGCGGGAAGGGGATCTCGCCGCGCTGCTGGGCGCGGGCGATACCTGGACGCTCTAGTTGCCCTCGGGCATCGACGCTGAGGGATCGCTCTGCCAGAGGCCGATCGGATTGCCCTCGGTGTCCGCCCCCGTGGAGAACCAGCCCATCCCCGGCACCGGCTGCGGGTCGTCGGCCTTGCCGCCGAGCTCCTTCAGCTTGGCGGCGCCCGCGTTGATGTCGTCGACGTCGAAGTAGATGCGGATCGCACCGGTGTCGCCCGGGAACACGGCACCGCCCGAGTTCTCCGAGAGCCGGGTCATGTGGTACTCGGTCGGCCCTTCCATGCTCTGGAACTGCCAGCCGAACAGGTTCTTGTAGAACTCCTGCGCGCGGCTCGTGTCCTGCGCCGGTATCTCGATGTGGACGGGCTGTCCAGCCATGTCGCTCCTTTCCGAGGTCTCCTCAGTCCCGAGGTTATGGGCTCGAGGCGGCCCTGCGTCGCGGTCGCGTCGCCAGGTAGGTCGCCTTTGCCCGCTGGAAGAACTCCGGGTCGCGCTGCTGCTCGGCCACGAGCCAGTCGACGAACGCGTCGCTGTACTGCGGCGAGCCGAACTTCGGGACGTGCACGAACTCTGGACGCGTCTCCTCCGAGACGGCGTGCACGCGCCGCACGCTCAGGACGTCGAACTGGTTGACCGTGCCCTCGCCCAGGCGCGCGTTCACCTCCCGGATCACCTCCTTCTGGCGGTAGGGGTGAGACTGGTCGGGATCGACCTGCCCGTAGAGCGGCGCATGTGGGTCGGTGGTCAGGCGGATCAACGTCGGAC
>VAXY01000209.1 GCA_005885085.1 Actinomycetota bacterium
CCATCTCCCGCTCGAGCGTGCGTGTCGCGGGAGCGGTCTGGCTCGGATTGCCCGTGATGTAGACGGTGGGAGCGTCGTCCGAATGGACGGTGAACGCCGTGTTGTCGCTGAACTGCGTCCGGATCATCGCACTCAGGTTCCCGTTGATCTCGCCGACGCGGTTGTAGGTGCACGCGACGTTGACGCCGTCACAGCCTGCCGGCGTCGGCGCGTCGCCGACGAAGTGGTCGCCCTCGTCGACCGTGACGACGAAGAGCGTGTTGCTCTTGTTGATGCCGTCGCCCGCGAGCCGGTCGAAGAACGTCTTGAACGCGGTGTCGTAGTCGCGCAACTGCTGGACGTAGCCCGCCTCGCCCGGCCCGTAGGCGAAGTGGATGTTTCCGGCGGTGCCGTGCCCGTCATGCGCGTCGGAGATGTACGCGTAGGTGACGGGGATGCCCGCCTCCTGCATCTGCGCCACCCACGACAGCGAGGTGGTCGCCTCCATCCCGTCGAAGCCCGGGAAGCCGATGTGGCCGGCCGCGTCCTGGATGACGTTGCCGCCGAGGTCCGTCATCGGGCCGCTCGGCTTGATCACCGGGTCGACGTACTTCGCGCCGAAGAGGCCCGAGTAACCCGTGTACGGCGCCCCGGGTTCGTCCGGAAGCAGGTCGGGGCGACCATGGTTCGCGCTCGAGCAGATCGTCGAGTCCTGCGCGCAGTGCACGCCGATGCCCACGAAATCGGCGAACGCCTGGCCCGGATTGGCCGCGACCTCGGCCGCCTCGGGCGAGCCCGGCCCGAAGACGGTCGGGATGTCGATCGCCGTGTTCTCGAGGATCGTGTTGGCTGTCGCAACGGCGCCGAAGTCGCAGCCCGCGCGTGTGTACGGCACCCACGGCGCCGGGGCGATCTTGCCGTTCTCGTTGATCATCTCCGGCGTGGTGTCGCCCACCGCTCCGGCCGGGTCGAAGAGCGGCGAGGTCCAGTAGGCGAAGGAAACGCCCGTCCGGGTGGCGCCCGTGGGCGTGAAGTAGCGGAAGCTGTTCGAAACGGGTTGCCCCATCCGGTCGGGATACACGCCGGTGAGCGAGGTCAAGATGCCGGTCGCCGTATGCGAGATCAGCGCCGTGTGATCGTTCGTGAGCAGCGTGCCGTTGTCGCGGATGAAGCTCAGCAGGTGCGGCATCTGCTCGAGGTCCGACGGAACGTTCGCGTTGTCGCGCCGGAAGTGCGTGTTGTCGAACTGCAGGTAGATCACGTGCTTGAACTGGCCGTTCAGCTGACAGCCGGCCGCCGCGAGTGAGCGTGTCGCTCCCCCGCCGCTCGAGCTCACCTGCGCTGCAGCCAGGCTCGCTCCGATCAGGCACGCAAGCAGAAGGGCACCGAGGGCGCCCGCCCTACGTCTACGACTCATCTCTCCCTCCCCTTGGATTGACCGCGAGACCGTAACCCGGACGGCCCCGGCCGTGGGAAGGGAACTGGATATCTGCCGGTTACGGCCTGGTGAAGCCCAGGCGTTCGTACATCGCAGCGAGCGTGGGCGCGGAGACCGCGCGCGCCTTCTCGGCGCCGACCGTGAGCAGGCGCATCAGCTCGGCCGGGTCGTCGCGCAGCCCGCGGTAGCGGACCTGGATCGGTTCGAGCACCTCGACGATCGCGTCCGCGACGTCGGACTTGAACTGGCCGTACCCCGAGCCGTCGTACCGTGCCTCGACGTCCTGGATCGAGTTGCCCGTGACGACGGTCAGCAGCTCGATCAGGTTCGAGATCCCGGGCTTTTCGTCCGGGTCGTAGCGGACGTCGGTGCCGGAGTCGGTGACCGCGGTCTTGACCTTCTTCCGGACGGTCTCGGGCGGGTCGAGCATCAGGACGGTGCCGCTTTCCGCTCCGCGCGACTTGGACATCTTCACCGCCGGCTCCTGCAGGTTCATCACGCGTCCGCCGGTCTCGGGGAAGACGGCGTCGGGGATGACGAAGGTCTCGCCGTAGCGCGAGTTGAAGCGCTGCGCGACGTCGCGCGTGAGCTCGAGGTGCTGCCGCTGGTCGTCGCCGATCGGGACGATGTCGGTCTGGTAGAGCAGGATGTCTCCGGCCATCAGCACCGGATAGGTGAAGACCGCGGCCGAGACGAACTCCTCCTCCGCCGCCCGCTCCTTGAACTGCGTCATCCGGCCCAGCTGGCCGTAGCTCGTCACCGACGACAGCAGCCAAGCCGCCTCGGCGTGGGCCGTGACGTGGCTCTGGACGAAGACGGTCGAGCGGTCGGGGTCGAGGCCGGTGGCGAACAGCATCGCCGTGATGTCCAGCGTGCCGTCCCGCAACGCGGCCGGGTCGTGCTGGATCGTGATCGCGTGCAGGTCGACGATGCAGAAGAAGGCCTCGCCCTGCTCCTGCGTCTGGGCGTACTGCCGGAAGCCCCCGCTGTAGTTCCCGATGTGGGGGTCGCCCGAGGGCTGGATGCCGCTGAAAATCCGCATGGCGCGACCAAAAGTATCCTGAGTTCCATGGCCGTGGCGGGATCCCCAGAACTGCTGATCGTGATGAGCGCGCACGCGACCCCCGAGGAGGTCGACCACGTCGTCGAGCGGCTCGCCGAGGCGGGCGCGCACGCGCACGTCACGCCCGGCCGCGAGGCCACGGTGATCGGGGCGATCGGCGAGCGCGAGCTGCTCGCGGCGCTGCCTTTGGAGGGCTATCCCGGCGTCGAGCAGGTGCTGCCGATCCTGAAGCCGTACAAGCTCGTCTCACGCGAGCTGTCGCCCGATCCGACCGTGATCGAGGTCAACGGCCGGCGGATCGGCGACGACGCCTTCGGCGTGATCGCCGGGCCGTGCACGGTCGAATACCGCGAGCAGACGCTCGAGACAGCCCGCGCGGTCGCGCACGCCGGCTCGACGATGCTGCGCGGCGGCGCCTTCCTACACGTTCAGCGGACTGGGGGAGGAGGCGCTCGCGATCCTCGTCGAGGCCCGCGAGGAGACCGGCCTGCCGATCGTGACCGAGCTGATGGACCCGCGCCACGTCGACGCGGTGCTCGAGCACGCGGACGTGATCCAGATCGGCGCGCGCAACATGCAGAACTTCAACCTCCTCTCGGAGGTCGGCAAGACGGAGAAGCCGGTGCTGCT
>VAXY01000218.1 GCA_005885085.1 Actinomycetota bacterium
CTTCGTAGCGCGGCGGATGTCGCGAGCGATGTTGGAGACACGATCACCCTGGCCCTGGCGCTCGGCAAGGAATCATGGGTCATGGTCGAAACCGGCCACACAGAAGAGGGATTGGAGCAGGCCGATCGCGCTCTCGCTCTCGCCCGCGAGATCGGTGACGCGTGGACAGTCGCTGAAATCCTGAACGACGCCGCTCTCGGCAACGACCGCACGAATCCCAAGCGAGGACTTCAGTTGCTGCAGGAGAGCCTCGCTCTGCGGAGATCCCTCGGCGACCACGTGAACGTCGCCGACTCCCTGAATAATCTTGGCTACGTACAAGCTGTGATCGGCGAGTACGACGTGGCGGAGCCGCTACTCGAGGAGGGCCTTCAGATCGCGCGGCAGACCGGTGACCTCCGGCATATCGCCCTCATCATCGGGAACCTAGGCAACGTCAGTCTCTTTCGAGGCGAAGGCGAAGTGGCCAAAGGCCGCTATCAAGAGAGCCTTCGAGTCAGTCGGAGGATCGGCGACACGCGCGTGCCGCTCGAAGCGTTGCGCGGCGTCGCTGCCATCGCCGCCTCCGATGGCGATATCGACACGGCGGCCGCCCTCTCCGCGGCTGTCGACGCTCTCCTCATCTCATTCGGCGGCACGCGTTCTAGTGCCGAGGTGGTGATGGAGAAGCGATTCTTCGAGCCCCTCCGTCGGAGCGTGGGCGAGGCAAAGTGGAACCAGCTGTCTTCGCGGGGAACAGGGCTCACGTTTGAACAGACGCTTGCCTGGGCGCTAGGAGAAGAGTCGCCTCGAAGGACTGTCACGGATCAGCCTGCCCCTTTACCATCGAGCGCGTGACTCGCTATTTGCACACGATGTACCGCATCACCGACCCGGAGCGAAGCAGGACGTTCTACGAAGCGCTCGGGCTCGAGTTTCGCCGCGACATGGACATCGTTCGTGGGGGCGAGACGGAGGCGACGAACTACTTCTTCGGCGTCCCCGGCCAGGAGGAGGAGCTCGAGCTCACCTTCAACCACGACGGGCGCACGTACGAGCTGGGCACCGCGTACGGTCATATCGCGCTGGCGGTCGACGATCTCGACGAGACGCTCGCGCGGTTGAAGGAGCAAGGAATCGAGCCGGAGCGAGAGCCGTACCGCGTGCGCGAGGGCGGCTCGCGGATTTGTTTTGTGAAGGACCCCGACCAATACCGCATCGAGCTGATCGATCGCTCGGGGAAGTAGCCGGCGCGTGGCCTCCGACTGGGATTGGTCGCGGGTCGTCTTCGACCACGTGAAGATCGGCGTCCGCGACGCCGAAGCGAGCAAGACCTTCTACCGAACGGTCCTGGCGGCTCTCGAGATTCCCCCGCTCTGGGAGGGCGAGCACGGTGGCCAGTACGCCAATCTCGTGGTCAGTACGAAGGCGGCGCCGGGCGGGCCGATCCACATCGGCTTCGTTGCCAGGTCACGAGACGAAGTCGACGCCTTCCACCGCGCCGGAGTCGAGGCTGGTCACGAGGACAACGGGGCTCCGGGGGTGCGGGAGGAGTACAGCTCCGAGGCGGCTGGGCGTTACTACGCCGCCTTTCTGCTCGATCCCGACGGCAATAACATCGAAGCCGTCCTGCGCGAAGAGTTCTGACGCACAGGTCGGATGCCGACGAGCGTCGACCTGGTCAGCAGGAGCGAGGCTCGCAGCGACCAGTACCGCATCGAGCTGATTACCGCTCCGGAAGCTGGGGCGACGGCCAGTCAGTCTCAGCGGAGGCCGAAGACGAGCGTGCGCGCCGGCGACCATTGCCCCGGGTCGCCATCCACGTTTCGGGCTCTGACCCGGACGCGGGCACGCTCTCGGGCGGCACCTCTGAGCCGGTAGGACAGCACGGCAACGCGCGACGTGATCGTGCGCCATGGGCGGGACCCCCGCTTCACGGAGAGGTCGTATGTGTCGGCTGCGAGGTTCCCGGTCCAGCCGAGAGTCGCAGTCCTGCCGTGGAGGAGCGGCGGGAGTAGCTCGGCGGTGGCGGCCTCGACGTGGGAGTCCACGGGCTCCGTCGAGATCGCCGATACGTAGCGCGGCGACGAGATGAGCCGGGCGAAGAGCGCCTGCGTGTCCGGGCCTCCCGCGAGCAGCCGGCTGTCGAGGTCGTTGACGTTCGGCTCGTAGTTGACCTGGCCGTTGTCGAGATAGATCGTGCGCGCCGGATCCCACTTCACGTGAACGGCGCCCGGCCGGTAGCAGTAGTTGAAGTACGAGATCGCCTTGACGTCGGTATGGCTCTCGAAGTAGCCGAACATCGAGGCGAGCCAGCCTTGCTGCTGCGTCGGCGTCAGGACGCTGAACTCGTGCCGGATTCCGAACTCGCCGATCCAGAACGGCTTGTGGTGTGCCACCGCAAGCCCGTACGGACCGTCGAGCCAGTGCGGCGGGCTCACGTCGTAGATGTCGGCGCCGACCCAGTCGACGTAGTCGTCGCCTGGCCAGTAGGCGATGACGGGCTCGTCGCTGGGCTGGGGATAGCTGTTCACGACCCATGCCCAGGACACGTTGTCGGCACCGACGGCGCGGAAGATGTCGACGACGCGGCGCCACGCCTCGACGAAGTCGTCGGTCGTCAGCCCGGGATTCGCGCCGGGACTGACGGCCCACCACCACGTCCCGTTGAACTCGGCGACGAACGGCGTGATCAGCAGCGGTTTGCCGTAGTTCCGCACATCGCGCGCGTAGGCGCGGATGTACGCGTCGACTGCGCCGTCACGAATGTCTTTGACCGTGAGGCCACCGTTCCCCTGGCTGCTCAGCGAGAGCGTCCATTCCAGATGGATGAGGCCCTGGTCGCCGACGACGCTGCGCACCTTCGCGATGTCCGGCAGTGCGGCGCTGAAGGGGACGAGCGGCTTGCCGGGCTGCTCCGGTTCTTGCCACGGCGACCATACGGTGAGGAACGTTGGCGTCTTGCCTCCGAGCTCGTGCTGGATCGAATCGGCGATCCGCTCGTCGAACGGGCGTGTGTCGCCCCACGCGGGATCGGACGAGTCGTACAGGCGAAAGGTGAACCCGAAGTTCGCGCGCCCGTCCGGCTGGGGGACGAGGCGCTGCAGCTGCGCCGCGCCGCTTGCCGCCTGGGCCGGCGCGATCACGACCGCCGCGGCAACGGCGAGCAGCAGCAGGAGCCGTGGCCTCGGCACCCCACCGATGCTATGCAGTTTCGTGACGATTCGGACACACACGGGCGCGAAATTTCCGGGTACGTTGCCCAGCATGGCGACGAGAACGCGGCGGAAGACGATCGCGACACCGTGGGGCGGCGCGCATTCGGTGGAGCAGCTGACGTTGCAGCAACGCGCGGGCGAGAGGCGCTTCGCCTCACTCGTTCAGCTGCTCGAGACCGACAAGGGCGAGCGGCTCGTGCGGTTCGCGTACACGACCGACGGCACGACCAGGCGCGGACCGGTGACGTTGAGGCTGCGGGACCTCGAGCGGCTGCGAGCGGCACTCGCGGAGCATCCCGGTCTGGCGGAA
>VAXY01000219.1 GCA_005885085.1 Actinomycetota bacterium
ACGAGGGGCACCGACTGCTCGGCGACGAAGTCCGCAACCGTCTCGATCACCTCCCGCGAGAAGAGCATGCCCGTCTTCGCCGCGTCGACGCCGATGTCGTCGAACACCGCGTCGAGCTGGGCCCGGACGACATCCGGCGGCGCTTCGTGCACGGCCGTCACGCCCCGGGTGTTCTGGGCGGTGAGCGCGACGACGACGCTCATCCCGTAGCAGCCGGCAGCCGCGAACGCCTTCAGGTCGGCCTGAATCCCTGCGCCGCCCCCGGAATCGGAGCCGGCAATGGTCAAACATCTCGGAACCAACGCTCTCCCTTCGCCGGTGCTAACCGGATCAGGTTCGACGGGTGTGATCTCAGCCCGTGCGGGCACCCCGGTCAGGTCAGGGTACCGTGTCGTCGATGACCGACGTCAGGGAGCTGCGTCTCGTTCTGACGGTGCCGGACTTCGACGCGACGCTGCGCCTCTACCGCGATGCGCTGGGGCTCGACGTGGAGGCGGTCTGGGAAAGCGAGGCCGGGCACGTCGTGCTGCTCTCCGCGGGAGCCGCGACGCTCGAGCTCGTGGACGAAGCCCACGCGGCGGAGGTCGACCGGCTCGAGGTCGGGCGGCGCGTGGCCGGGCCGGTGCGGGTCGCGTTCCGCGTCGACGACAGCGAGGCTGTCGCGGAGCGCCTCGAGAAGGCCGGCGCAGAACGGGTCGGCGGGCCTGTCATGACGCCCTGGAACGACCGGAACGTCCGGCTCGAGACGCCGGGCGGACCGCAGCTGACGCTCTTCACTCCCGGCGAGTGACGACTGCCGGCGCCGTCACCTGGGACGACCTGCTCGAGGGCGAACAGCTTGCGCATGTCGAAACTGTCGCCGCTGTAGAGCCGAGCGTCGTCACGCTGCCCGAAGAGCTCGACGCGCGGCTGCGCGACGCGCTGCCGTTCGACACCCTGTACACCCACCAGCGCGACGCGTGGGACGCGGCCGCACGCGGCGATCACCTGATCCTCGCGACGGGGACGGCGTCGGGGAAGTCGCTCGCCTTCAACCTGCCCGTGCTCGACGCGCTCGCACGCGAGCCGAAGGAGCGCGCGCTCTACCTCTACCCGACCAAGGCGCTCGCCCAGGACCAGGCACGGGCGTTGGCGGAGCTCAGGGCGCCGAACGTTCGCGCCGCGATCTACGACGGCGACACCCCAGCGGAGCGTCGCTGGCAGATCCGTCGCTGGGCCAACGTGATCCTCACGAACCCCGACATGCTCCACGTCGGCCTGCTGCCACACCACGACCGCTGGGCGGACGTGCTGCACAACCTCCGCTACATCGTCGTCGACGAGGCGCACGTCTATCGCGGGGTCTTCGGCTCGCACGTCGGCAACGTGCTGCGCAGGCTGCGGCGACTCGCCGGCGTCTACGGCGCCACCCCGCAGCTGCTGTTCGCGTCGGCGACGATCGCGAATCCCGGGGAGCTCGCCGCGGCGCTCGGGGGCGTCGAGGCGACCGTGGTCGACCGCGACGCAGCACCGCGAGCCAAGCGCACCGTCGCACTGTGGAACCCCGAGCTGCTCGACGCCGAGCTCGGCCTGCGTGCCAGCCCGCTCGGAGAGGCGTCACGGCTGATGGCGGCACTCGTCTCGCGCGGGCTCCGGACGATCTGCTTCGCGAAGAGCCGGAAGGCGGCGGAGCTGATCCACAGGTTCACCGCCCAGCGTGTCGACACGGAGACGGGCGCACGGCTGGCGCCGTACCGCGCCGGTTACACCCCGGCGCAGCGGCGTGAGATCGAGCGCCGCCTCGTCGAGGGCGAGCTACTCGGCGTCTCCGCGACCGATGCGCTCGAGCTCGGGATCGACATCGGGCTGCTCGACTGCGCGATCTCCGTCGGCTTTCCCGGCACGGTCGCGTCGCTCCGGCAGCAATGGGGACGGGCGGGCCGGCGGGGACACGGACTGGCCGTCCTGATCGCGAGCGAGGACGCGCTCGACCAGTACTTCATGCGCGAGCCCGAGATGCTGCTCGGGCGGAAGGTCGAGGCCGCCATCCTCGACCACGCGAACCCACGCGTTCTCGACGGACATGTCCGCGCGGCGGCATTCGAGGCGCCGGTCGACGACGACGACCGCGAGACCCTCGGCGACGAGGCGCTCGAGCGCGCGGCGCTGCTTCCCGAGCTCAAACTGACGAAGAGCGGCTACGTCTGGGCCGGGCGCGACTACCCGGCGGCCCAGTTCGGCCTTCGCTCCACGACGCCGGACACGTTCGCCGTCGTCGAGGGGCAGAGCGGCACGGTGCTCGGGCTCGTCGAGCGCGAACGCGCGTACTCGACCGTGCACGAGGGCGCCGTCTATCTACACCTCGGCGAGAGCTACCACGTGCGGGAACTCGACCTGCAGGCACGCACAGCGCTCGTCACTCCCTACGGCGGCGACTACTACACACAGGCGAAGAAGGAGACAAACACGGCGATCGATGAGACGCTCCGGCGCGAGCGGCGCTGCGGGCTCGGCCTTGCCTTCGGCCGCATCTCCGTCACGGAGCGCGTGGTCGCGTACCAGAAGAAGTCGATCCGGGACCAGGCGACGCTCGAGACGGTCGAGCTCGACCTGCCGGAGACGAGCTTCGAGACGGAGGCGATCTGGTATTTGCCCGAGCCGGAGCAGCTCGACGGTCTGGAGCAGATGCCGACGCTGCTGGGGACGCTGCACGCGGCGGAGCACTCGATGATCGCCCTCCTGCCGCTCTGGGCGATGTGCGACCGCTGGGACATCGGCGGGCTCTCGACGAACATCCACTTCCAGACCAACCGCCCGACCGTCTTCATCTACGACGGTCACTCGGGCGGCGTCGGGATCACCGAACGCGGCTTCAACGCATTCGAAGGCTGGGTCGAGGACACGGCACGCATGCTCGAAGGCTGCCCTTGTTCCGACGGCTGCCCGTCGTGCGTGCAGAGCCCGAAGTGCGGCAACCTGAACGAGATGCTCGACAAGGCCGGAGCGCTGATGTTCCTCCGCCGACTGGTCGCGTCATCGACATTCGCACACTGACCGAGGCTGACGTCGAGCGGATCGGCGACCGCCTGCCGCTCCATCGGTTGGGCGGCCACCAGACGTACCTCGTCGCGTGGGAGGGCACGGAGCCGGTCGGTCATGCACACGTGGTCTGGGCGGGTGGGAAGCTCGGCGTACCCGAGATCCAGGACGTGTTCGTCGTCCCCGCCCATCGCCGGCGTGGAATCGCAACCGCGCTGACGGCGGCGGCCGAACGCGAGGCCGCAGCGCAGGACCACGCTCGTATCAGCCTCGGCCACAGCATCGCGAATGACGTGGCGCGGCGCGTGTACGAGCGCCTCGGCTACCGGAATGCCGGCCTCGACCCCGAGCGCGTCCAGGGAACTGTCCTGATGCGCGGGCGCCCGGTGGAGGTCGACGACACGCTCATCCACCTCGTCAAGGACCTGGATTGCCGGCCGCGCGAGCTCGACACATGAAGCTCTAATACACGGGTGTCACGCGACGCCCTCGGCGGAACGCTCATCCTCGGCGGCGGCTTCGCCGGCAGCTATGTCGCGCGCCTGCTCGGCAGGCGCGGCGCGACGATCGTCTCGCCTGAGAACTTCATGCTCTACACACCGATGCTCCCGGAAGCGGCGTCCGGGACGCTCGAGCCCGGACGCTCGAGCCCAGACATGTCGTCGTACCGCTGCGGATGATGTGCCCCCGCGCCGAGTTGATCCTGGGCCACGCGACCGGGGTCGACATCCGCGAACGGCAGGTGCAGGTCGCGACCGAAGACGGACTGCTCACCGTGAGCTACGAGAACATCGTCGTCGCGCTGGGGGCGATCTCGCGGACGCTCCCGATCCCCGGCCTCGCCGACCACGCCCTCGGCTTCAAGACGCTCGCCGACGCGATCCACCTGCGCAACCACGTGCTACGCCGACTCGAGGCGGCGGCTGCGGCACCGACGGAAGCGCATCGCCGCCGCGAGCTCACCTTCGTCTTCGTCGGTGCCGGCTACGCGGGCGTCGAGGCGCTCGCCGAGCTCGCCGACCTCGTCCGCGACGCGCTGCGCTACTACCCCACGCTGCGGGAGACGCCGGAGCACTGGGTGCTCGTCGACGCCGCGTCGATGATCCTGCCCGAGATCCCACGCAGCCTCGGCGAGTACGCCGCGCGCCAGCTCGAGAGCCGCGGCGTCGACATCCGAGTGAGCACGACGCTCGACTCGGTCGAGCCGCACGTCGCCGCCCTCTCGGACGGAGACCGCATCCTCACGAGCACTGTCGTCTGGACGGCGGGCGTACGTGCGAACCCGCTCAACGAGCGGTTCGGACTGCCTCTCGACGAGCGCGGCCGCGTCAAGGTCGAGCCGACGCTGGCGGTCGAAGGGCTAGCGCGTACCTGGGCGCTCGGCGACGGAGCGCGCGTTCCCAACCTGGCGACCCCCGGCGAGTTCGATCCGCCGACGTGCCAGCATGCGCTCCGCCAGGCACGCCGGCTCGTGAAGAACCTGACCGGCGAGCCGCGGCCGTACCGGTACCGCATGCTCGGCCAGGTCGCGACGCTCGGACGCTACAAGGGGATCGCGCAGGTTCCCGGTTTTCTCCTCCGTGGCTTTCCTGGCTGGTTCGTGACGAGGACGTACCACCTCTACCAGCTGCCGCTACTGACGCGGAAGCTGCGCGTCGTTGCCGACTGGACGACGGCGCTCTTCTTCCGGAGGGACATTGCCGAGCTCGGGATGCTCGGCCACCCGCAGCGCCTGGGCTCGTGAACGTCGCGACGCTGTGGAACCTGCGGCTGCGCACGGAGCGGCTCGAGCTGCGCCTGCCCAGCGACAAGGAGCTCGTCGAGCTCTTCCGCGTCGCCGAAGGCGGCATCCACCCGCCCGACGAGATGCCGTTCTATCGACCAGGCGGTCCCAGGGGCCCGGCCGCACCCAGCCCAAGCCACGAGGCCAGGTCCTCCAGTTCGGCCTGTACGGCCTTGGTCATGGTGCGGGTGAACCTCACGTCCTCGTGGATCGCGTGCACCCGCAAAACGGATGCCTTGCGGTCGGCGGTGGCATCGACCTTCGCGACCAGCCGGTCGTCGTGGAGCACCGGGAGGGCGTAGTAGCCCCAGCGGCGCTTGGCCGCGGGTTTGTACATCTCGAGCGTGTACTCGAACTCGAACAGCTCCTGCGTGCGGCGCCGGTCGTAAACGAGCCGGTCGAAGGGCGACAGGAGCGCCGTACGTCCCTCGAAGTCGGCGCCGAGCGCGGCGGGGTCGACGCGCCACTCACCCTCGGTGCCCTCGACCACGGCGGGCTCCCCGGCGTCGCCGACGTCCACCGGCTCGATCGGCATGGCGGTGGTCTTCTGTCGGGCAATGCCCAGCGAGGCGAGCCGCCGCTCGTTCTTGATCCGATGCGCGTCGTCTTCAGACGGGACGAGGACGTCGGCCGGGTACACCCGCTCGGCGAGATCCCACAGCCGCTCGCGCCCGACGCGCCCGGCGATCGCGATCTCCCCGCGCATCATCAGGAACTCCAGCATCTGGGTGACGTTGCGGTTGTTGGTCCACCCGGTCGAGGCCCACGGCACCACGCACGTGTCGGGGATGTCGCGCGAGCTCAGCGGCCCGGAGCTGCCGAGCAGCTCGAGGATGTCGCGCCGGAAACGGTCGTTGTCGCGGATCCATGCGTGCGTGCGCTCGTGACTGCGGCTCGTCCGACTAGCCGCGAGGTGCAGGCCAAGGTCGCTCATCGGCCGCACCAGCGCGTTGTGCTCGAACAGCGTGCGGTCCTGCTCCAAGGCTTCCTGGAGGTCGTCGGGCCGGTACGTCGAGCCGAGGCGGCTCCAGGCGACGAGGTCGGCGCTGGGCGCGATCGCCGCAGTCGGGTCGATCTGTAGAAGGGTCAGCTGCCGGACGACCGTGAGCAGATCGGTGGGCCGGCGCGCGTCGAGCAGTTGCGCGCGCACTGCGATGCGCCGGGCCTGCGCCTTGGTGAGCCGATGCACGGGCAGGAGGCTACGCCAGAGCGCCGGATCGTGGGCTCAGTCGGGGCACGTCCGCGTGACCTGCGCCAGTGTTCGGGAATATCACCCGAGCGCGAGAAGAGCGGAGGCTCTCACAAGCGCCGGCGGCCGGTGTCCGACGGACGATCCTCGGGCGGCCGCGGGCTCAGTCGATGGTGGTGATGTAGGCACCGACCAAGGTCGCCGTCTGCTGGTCGACGCCGCCCTCGCGACGGTCTGCGTGGTCCTGCTGGAAATGCGCAAACGCAGCTGTCGAGGCGATTGGGTTCAGCTCGTCGTCGCCGTGGTTGTGGAACGACACGTGCACGAACGAGTCATCTGCGAGCCGAAGAACGATGTAGCTCACGTTGCCAGGCTTGGCGGCCGCGAGCTCGTCAAAGACCCCTTCGACTCGTCGCTGGTTCTCGTTCGCCGCCTCAGCCGACCGCATCGCGTAACGCGTTACCAGTCTCTTCTCCATGGATTGCTCCTTTCACGGATGCCCGAGCGCTGCGGGAGTTGAGACACCGCGGGCATGAAGACAACCTAGCGCGTCGCAATTGAGCTCTCCGTGAAGCGGACGTCGGTCTGGGCCACCTTCAGGTTGGTTGTGCGAAAGAGCGTTCTCATGGCATCTGCCGTGCTCGGGGCCTGCGTCGTTGTCGCTGGCTCCCAACCTTGATCCCGCGCGGGGCGGCATCTTCCAACCTCTGCGCGATGAGCTCCACGAGTCGACTGCTGAGCAAGTCACGTTCGATTTGATGCCTCAGGAGTCTGCCAGCGCTCCGTATTTCGCCTGGGCCAGGGTGCGGCAATGTCACTCGACGGAAGGCGCCGTAGCTATGCCGCTTGGCTCGCGTCACTGGAGAAGCGTTCCCATGCGGACTGACGCGACATGCCGAGCGATTCGCCGATGGTTGCCCACGACGACCCTCGCCGGCGCGCTTCACCGACCCAGCGCTGCAAGCCGCCCTCTACCTGGGCCGCCACGGACGCGATCCGCGGCAGACGACTGAGAACCTCCG
>VAXY01000220.1 GCA_005885085.1 Actinomycetota bacterium
CCTCGCCCGGGATCGCGTGCAGCTCGAGCAGCCCGCGCAGGAGCGACCGGCCGTCGTCACGCGAGAGGTCGCCGCCCTCGACCAGCGCGACCGCGTGCGCGAGGTCGGCCAGCGACAGGCCGCGCGCAAGCCGTGGGCCGTGCGCGCTCTCGGCGGCGTACGCCGCGACCACGAGCTCCCCCGCGGCGTCACCGCGCAGTCGCCCACCGCGCCCCAGCTCCTCCATCGCTTTCAACCTTAAGCCAAGAGGACGGCCGCCCCGCCCTCCCGCGACGTGACACAGCGCCAAGACCTCCGCGGGCCGAGACAAAGCAAGATGCCGCACTGTGCTGAGCGAGACTGTGCGCCCTTGTCCACTACTTCAGCCATCTGTTCAAGCCAAGACGTCCACCGTCGGGAGTTGTGACGCGTCAGGACCGATCAAGGTGACGAACACTGCGACGTCGGCGCATTCGTGAAGCGAACAGGGCAGCCGAGGTGGCTGCCCTGTTGCAGTTCGATGCGTCGAACGCCTTAGCGAACGTGGAAGATCGTGCGGTTCCCGTTCACGCCTGGGGCGGGTGCCTGCACGTTGTAGTACGTCTTGTACCCCTTCGTTGTCGCGATCCCCTCGAAGATCCCGGGGGGCGCCCCAGGGCCGTGACAACCAACGGTGAGAATCCCGCTGCTCCCGTCCGAGAACGCGATCTTGAGAACGGCTGTGCCGTTCGTCCGAGTCCCCTCGTCGATGTTGTCGACGAAGCCCACATTGGCCTGATCATTGGCGCGCTCCCAGCTGACCAGCGCCGTGACTTGATAGGTGCCGCTCCCGCCGGAGGACGTGCTCCAAGTGCCTCCCCCGTCCACCGCACCGGACCCTCCTCCGCTTGCGGGCGCGACGAAGTGACCGGATCCCGTGAGCGTGATCGTGTCACCATTGGGAGCCATCGCAGAAGCGTGACCGCCGGGATTTAGGGGCGTCGGGGGTATCCCGGTCGTACTGATGATGTCCCAGCGAACGTGCTGGGCCCCGCGTGACGACGCGGCTGAGGCAAAGGTCGTCAGGAGCATCAGGCCGGCAGCGAGCGCCAGGACTACGCCGAGCCCCCAGAACCGTGCGGTGCGTCGCATGTTGCCTCCTTCCCTCGTGCTCGTTCCCTAGTCGATGCTGATCTGACCGTGTAGGACGTGCTCCACCGGAAGATCGAAGAGAAACGGCGTGAGCAGCGTCAGGTGTAACGTCCCGACCCCAGGGCCGCCAGCCGTCACCTCGACGTGGAAGGTGGCCGCCGACTTGTCGAAGACGCCTGGTGCCAGGAACATGCCGACCCCGTCGAAACTCGCGGTGCTCCCTCCCATGGTTGCGTGCGTCACCTGACCGCGGACGGCCATCAGTGTGAAGCCGGGAAATTGCGACGACCCGGCCATCAGGCAGTTGAAGTGCCCTTCGACGGCACCCCCAGTCGAGCGCATCACGCTGAAGCCGAAGTCCGAGAATGCGTGGACGCCGTCCGTCGTCCCTCTGCCGCCGCCGGTGGCCGCGACAGGTCCCGCCGCCGATGACGCGGCAGGAACGAGCGCGCAAGCCGCAAGCATGCCGGCGAGCACGCCGAAAAGTCGCTTCATGCTCTCCCCTTTCTCCCCCGCAGTGACGAGGCTACTACCCACTTTGTGGGCATGC
This sequence comes from Actinomycetota bacterium, assembly GCA_005885085.1. Lineage (GTDB taxonomy): Bacteria > Actinomycetota > Thermoleophilia > Gaiellales > Gaiellaceae > 3-1-20CM-4-69-9. The sequence goes on from VAXY01000220.1 coordinate 1,661, forward strand.
AATCCTACGAACTAACCTCCTTCCCAGTAATCCCGTGCCCGCTCCCATGCGAGCCGAGCAGCGGTGCGGCCAGTGGCTCGGGCGTCAAGATCTCCTTGCTCGAAGTGGATGCCGCCGTAGCGTCTTGAGATGCCGGCCTCATTGGCGGCGTCTGAGAACGTCGACCAGGAAAGCGTGATGTCGCTGCTCGGGACCGCTCCGGGTTCGGTCCTCGAGCTACCGGCCGGAAGCGTCACGGAGGCGCCGAAGCGGTCGCTGTGCGTGAAGCGTTTGAGGATCTCGGCACTGGCGGCGCTGAAGTTGCTGTGCCCGGACGAGTACTCCGGGAACGGCGGCGTCGGAAACATCGTCGGCTGGTAGGGAAGCCAGGTCGCACCGTCGATGAGTTTCGTGCCCTCGTACGGGCCGCCCCAGGCGCGCACCATCTGGCCGCGGAAGACTGTCCGAATCGCCGTGATGGGTCGAACGGAGTTGAACGCACGCTTGTTGTCCCACGCGCAACAGCCGGCGTCGGAGAGCGCGTTCGTGAGAGCGAAGAAGAGCTTCACGTCCCGCTCGAGGCCGTGCTCGTGGTCTCCGCGGTGGTCGCGGCGTGACACGAATTGCGCGAACAGGTTCCAATGTCCAGGTGGGAGTTCCGAGCGTGGCCCATCCGCCCAGTACTCGGCGATCATCTTCTGCTCGTCCGTCAGCGCGGCGCTAAGCTCGAGCAGGGACTGAGCCTGCGCAACGTATTCGGGCGACCCGTATTTGGCGGGGCCGGTGGAGGAGCGCAGCGATCCTGGGTTGACAGCGAACGTCGTCACATGCTGCCACTGCGCGCCGACGAAGCCCGGTGTCACGACTGTCCCGCCGCCGTCGACGTAGCGCAGGGGCTGCCAGGCATTCGGGTCCCGAACAGTCGTCGGGTCGAATGGCACTCGAATGTCCATCGGGTTGTTCGCCGGCACGTACCCGGTGTAATCGGAGTAGGGAACGCCGGCGCCGCCGCCGAGCTCGTCGCCGAGCTGGTTCGCCCCGTCCCTGTGGTGGAAGTCGAGCACCGCCTGAGCGGCGACGTTGCCGATTCCGGTCGGCGTCGTCGTATCGGTCGAATGGTCGGCGGCGTCGTAGCCCAGGCTCCGCATCAGCGGATCGAAGACCGACGAGTCGCTGCCGGGGAAGAGGTCGACCGCCGCCCGACACGCGGCGAAGCTGATCGCCTGGGCTGCGTTCGCCGCCGTGCGCTCTCGGGGGGGCCGACGCAGCGAACTAGCGAGGCGTGTGCCGACCGCCTTGTCGTCGTATGCCGCCCAGGCGTCGTAGATGCACGTGTGTGCGATCGCGAGGGCGCGTGCCACCATCGGCGGTCCCAGCTTCGAGTTGCGTACACCTTCCAGGAACGCGTCGTTCCACCGCGGGACGAGGTTGCCTCCCGCATGGACGCCCCGCGCGCTCGACGCACGCTTGGGAAGCGCGAGCGATGCAGCACCCGCACCCGCGGCGACCAGAAACTGTCGTCGCGAGAGTGATTGCTCCAGAGCCGACGGAAGAGAACTGCTCAGGCCACGGGAAATAGAACCTTCAGACGAAGAAGTCAAGACTTCACGCCTCTCGAGCCGCGACGTGATTCGTCCCCTGAGCTGCGGAACCGGCATGAATTGGCCTTCCCTGCGGCTGTGCGTTTGCAGTCGCTGGCCCGCTCTTCTGGCGTGGGGCAGGTGCCGAGGTGTCGCGTGTTGCCGGCACCTCGGCACCTGGGGGCCGGACGTCTTGCTAGGGCAGCATCTGGATGAGGTTGTCGCCCGTGATGTGTTTGTTGAAGTTGATCCCGCGGGCGTTGACCTTGACGCCTTCGCTCGTCCCCGGTGGAGCCTGTCCGCCGGGGTCGTGGATCTGGCAGTTGACCTCGAGCAGGCCGTCGTGCTGGGCGCCTGTCGAGGAGGTGGCGTGGACGACGAAGGTCACCCGGCCGCCGCAGAAGTCCGGCGGCAGGGGAATCCGTTCGCCTTCCATGGTCACCTCGCCGCAGCCG
>VAXY01000210.1 GCA_005885085.1 Actinomycetota bacterium
CGAGGGGCCGCACTCGTCCGCAGCCCAGGCTAGAAGCCTGGGTAAGGACGAGGGTGGACTCTCGCGCCGCGTGCTAGCGGGCCAGGAGCGGGCATGTATTGCTGGGAGGGGCACTAACTAGCCCGTCTCGGCGAAGCGGGCGAGCGCGTTGACGAGCGAGCGCAGTTGACGGCCACGCCCGGTGAGGCGGTACTCGACGCGGGGCGGGCGGGCGTCGATCACCTCCCGCTCGAGCACGCCGGCCTCCTCGAGGTCGGTCAGCCGCTGTGCGAGGGTCGCAGGCGGGATGTTCCCGAGCGCTTGCAGGAATTCGTTGAAGCGAACGGCGCCTTCGTGCGAGACGTAGAGGATCGAGACGGTCCAGCGCCGCTCGAGGAGATCCGCGGCGCGGCGGACCTCCTCGGGGAGCGGTGGGCAGCTACGACAACGCATGTGCCGAGTGTGGCTCGAGCGACAGCTCGAGCACCTCGTCCAGGCTCATCACCGGGTGGAAGCTCATCTCGTTGCGGACGTCCTCGGGGATGTCGTCGAGATCGGCTCGGTTTCGCTCGGGGATGATCACGTCGGTCAGGCCGGCCGCGTGCGCGGCGAGCGCCTTCTGCTTCAGCCCGCCGATCGGCAGCACGCGACCCTGCAGAGTGACCTCGCCGGTCATCCCGACAGTGTGCTTTACCGGCCGGCTCGTGAGCAGAGAAGCGAGCGCCGTCGTCATCGTGATCCCGGCGCTGGGGCCGTCCTTTGGGATCGCGCCGGCAGGCACGTGCACGTGGAAGCTCGCGTCCTCGAAGACATGCTCGTCGAGGCCGAGCTCTTCCGCATGCGACCGCACGTAGGAGAGCGCGATCCGCGCCGACTCCTTCATCACGTCGCCGAGCTGGCCGGTCAGGACGAGCCCGTCCTTGCCCGGCATCTTCGTCGCCTCGACGAACAGCACGTCGCCGCCCGTTCCGGTGACCGCCAGACCGGTGGCCACTCCGGGAACTGCGGTCCGCTCGGCCGACTCCTGGTAGAAGCGCTGCCGTCCGAGCGCGTCGCGCACGGTCGGCTCGTCGATCGAGATCGGCGGCTGTGCTGTGCCCGAGGCGACGGTCGTCGCCGTCTTCCGCAGCAGCTTGCCGAGCTCGCGCTCGAGCTGGCGGACGCCGGCCTCGCGCGTGTACTGGCTGACGATCAGCTCGAGCGTGATGTCGTCGATCGACAGCTCGTCCTCGCGCAGGCCTGCCCGCTCCCGCTGCCGTGGCCAGAGGTAGCCGCGGGCGATCGCGACCTTCTCGTCGACCGTGTAGCCGTCGAAGCGGATCACTTCCATGCGGTCGAGCAGCGGCCCGGGAATCGTCTCCGCCACGTTCGCCGTGGCGATGAAGACGACCTCGGACAGGTCGAGCTCGACGTCGAGGTAGTGGTCGCGGAACGAGTGATTCTGGGCGGGATCGAGCACCTCGAGCAGCGCGGCCGAAGGATCGCCGCGCCAGTCGGCGCCGACCTTGTCGACCTCGTCGAGCAGGATCACCGGGTTCATCGTCCCGGCGTCGCGCAGCGCGCGCACGAGCCGGCCCGGCAGCGCGCCGATATACGTGCGTCGGTGGCCGCGGATCTCGGCTTCGTCGCGCACGCCGCCGAGCGACATCCGCACGAACTCGCGGTTGAGCGCCCGGGCAATCGACTCGCCGACCGAGGTCTTTCCCGTCCCGGGCGGCCCGATCAACGTCAGGATCGCGCCGGAGCGCTTGTCCTCGGCGATGCCTCGCTCCTGCCGCAGCTTGCGCACGGCCAGGTACTCGACGATTCGCTCCTTCACGTCCTCGAGACCTGCGTGGTCGTTGTCCAGGACCTCGCGCGCGTGGACGGGGTCGAGCCGCTCCTCGGAACGCTCCCCCCAGGGCACCGCAAGCAGCCAGTCCAGGTAGGTGCGAATCATCGAGGACTCCCCACTCTGGTCGCCCATCCGCTCCAGCCGCGCGACTTCGCGCTCGGCTTGCTCGCGAACCTCGTCGGGGAGATCTGCCTCGGCGATCCTCGCGCGGTAGTCCTCCGAGACCGAGGCGTCGTCCTCGCCGAGCTCCTTGCGAATCGACTCCAGCTGGCGTCGCAGGATGTACTCGCGTTGCTGGCGCTGAGCGCCCTCCTCGACGTCCTCACGGATCCGATGCCGGATCTGCAGCTCGGCCAGGCGCTCACGCTGAAGCTGCAAGGCGAGCTCGAGCCGAGTGACCACGTCAACTGCCTCGAGCAGCTCGATCCGCTGCTCGAACGTGATCTCAGGCGCATACGCGGCGGTGTCTGCAAGCGTGCCGGTCTCGGCGATCGAGCGGACGAACGCGGAAATGCGCCCGTCATCACCGCGCAGCTCCAGGATCTCTTCGATCACGGCGCGGTACTCACGTTCGAGCTCGCGGGTCCGTACGCCCGGCGGCACCTCGACCCGGAGCCGGCCCTGGGCATCGGTGTGGGCGACACCGGCGATGCCGCGGTGCAAGCCGACGAGATTGACGGCTGCCACGCCACCGGGGAGGCGCACCCGTTCCGCCACCTCGGCCACGGTGCCGACCTTCGCGTACTGCCCTTCGTGCCGTGGCACGAGCAACACGCGGTCCTCGTCTGCCACGTCGGCAGAAATCGTGACGTTCATGTTCGGGAAGACGACAGTGTCGTCAAGCGGGACAAGCAGCAACGTGCTCAAGCTTCATCACCCTTCTCTGGTAGATACACCATCGATAGTAGCTTCAGGAGATGAAGTTACGCCTCGCCGTTCTGGGCGGGCGAGCAGGATCGCGCCGAGCGTGACGGCCGCGAAGGCGACGACCCGGACACCTCCGAACCCGCCTGACGGGACGGGCTCCCCGAGCACGACGGGGCCCGCGGCAATTGGCAGGGCGTTCGTCAGCAGCGTCGCCAATCCGGCGACCGTCAGCGCACCACCCTTCTGATAGCCGAATTGCAGGAACGCTGTACCGAGGGAGTAGCCGCCGATCACGCCGATCGCGAAGGCAGCCCGGGCGCCTCCCTGGGTGGCGACCTTGACCGAGATGTCGCCGATGGAGAAGAACAATCCTCCGGCCACGCCCTCGGCGACCGCGAGTGCGCCGAGCCGCCGGCCGAGCGCGAGCGCGATCGCCGCCGTACCGGCCGTCGCTGCGAGCCAGAGCAGGATCGCGGCGGTCGAGCCGCCGGCGCCCTCGCCGCTCCCGCCGGCCAGCGAAACCGCCAGCGCCAACAGGCCGAGCATCGACACCAGCACGCCTGCACGTTCGTGGCGGCCGAGGCGCAGCCGCCTCATCCGAGCGGAGACGAAGGCGAGGATGCCGATTCCGCCCGCGGAGACGCTTTGGACGAGCGTGAGCGGTGCGAGCGCGAGCGCAGCGACGTAGAGCGCGAAGCCACCGCCTTCGAGCGTGAATCCAGCCAGCCAGCTGCGATCTGTCAGCAGCGCGCCGACCGAGTGCAGCGGTCGCCGAAGGGAAAGGGCGGGCAGCGCGGCCGCGGCGTCGTGTTCACGCAGGTAGGCGACGTTCGTCAGCGTGGTCGACGCGAGCGCCAGCAAAAGCGCGATGGCAATTTGAGCACTCAATCTCGCCGACCGGTTCGGCAACCCGCTTGTGGTGACGGCTACTGACGCGGATTCCTGGGCCGTTTATAGCTCGCCGACGCCGTAGGGCTACTCGCGCGCGCGGATATCAGATCCCGCGTCTCCGTGCGGAGCTCTCGCTTCGGTATGCGCTGTCGTCGCGGCCGAGATTCGGGTCACACAGCCGCGGCCGATAGGGAGTCGATGAGATTTGTGGTCGCCGCCGTTCTCTGTGCCGCGCTCTGGCTCGCCGGCTGCGGGAGCGACGACACACACTCGAGCAGCCCGCGGGCGTCCGCGCACCCGGCTGCGGCTCCCTCTCCGGATGCGAATGCAGATCTGGCCGCCACCCAGAACGTCGGGCCTGACCTTCGAGTACTGATGCGCGGCTTGGTCCCGCCGAGCGAGCGCGCTTCGCTGACGGCCGACGAGCTGAAGGTCCACGAATGCGGGATCTCGCCGACGTTCCCGTGCATGAATGCCTTCTTCTCCGCCGCCAAGGGGCAGGCATTTGCGGTCAGGCTGCAGCGGCTTCGCGTGCTCGCCGTGAGCAAGGGCTGGCGCGTCGAGGGCGTCAGGCGCGAGGAGAAGGGCGTCTACCTCGAGCTGGTCCGGGGCGACGTTCACGCCCGCTACACGCTGTCGCGGCTCGGCGGTCCCGCCGACTCGATCGTCGAGGTGAGCGTCGCGGGGCCCCTCACCGTTCTACCGGCTCCATCCGCGGCGGACAAGGCGGCATGGAGTCCGGAGAAACAGCGGTACGTGAACGACGCGAATGTCATCTGCTTGCGGGCGTTCTCGCACGTCACCGGCTCCAAGCAGCTGCGCGTCGCGCTGACACGGGCATTGCGGTCGCTTGCGTCGCTCGCGGCTCCGGTGGGAGAGCGCCAGCAGGTCGCGACCTTCCTCCGGCCCCTCCGCCTGATCGACCAGGCGGCGCGGGTGATCGACCAAGCCAAAGGAGAAGACGTGCTCCCGGCGGTCGTGGCAATCGCCCAGTACACGACCCGCTTCAACAAAGCGGCAAGCCGCTACGGCCTCGACAAGTGCGCGTTGGGCTGAGAATTTTGTCTCCCCGTTTTCTGCGGTAGGCCGACATCGGCATCTTCGACTGCCTCTAACCGAGGTGCTCGCGTTTTCCGGCCGGGCCGAGGTCGGAGGCTCAACCGTTGTCTTTCTCGACCAACCGGCGTAGCATCGAGCACCGCATCGGAACTGGGGAGGTCAGGGCTACGGGGATCTGACGTCGAGCGCAGCGGGCACACGTGTCGTAACGCGCCGCCGTGCGGGCTGCGGTCAAGCGATCTGAAGGGGAGGTCTCATGCCACAACGTATGACTTTGCGCCGACCGCGCCCGTGGGTCGCGCCGCTCTGCATCGCCGTAGCGCTAGGACTTTTCGCGGTGCCCAGCGCGAGTGCGATCACATCAGCTCAGTGCGACGCGCGGGTAAACGACACGCCGAGCAAGCTCGTGGAATGCATCCAGACGTCTGATCTCTGGAATCACATGAAGGCTTTCCAGAAGATCGCCAACCAGAATCCGGGCCCGGACGGGATGCCGTCGCGCAATTCCGGTGAACCGGGCTACAAGGCCTCGGTCGACTACGTGGCATCAGCGATGCAGGCCGCCGGATACGACGTCACCATCCAGCCATACAAGTTTCTCTACTACGCGTTTACAGCCATTCCGTCATTCCGCGAAGAGTCACCGGCCGCGCACACGTACACGCTGAACGACGAATGGGGTCCCGGGCAGAGCACAGGGACGGCGTCTGCTGCGCTTCAGCCCGCTGGAGGCATCATCATCCCGCCGACGACAACCGCCAGTTCGACAAGCGGCTGCACCGCGGCTGACTTCAGCGGGTTCGTGCCGGGCCGGATCGCTCTGATCCAACGCGGTGGATGCGTTTTTGGCCTGAAGGTGCTGAATGCCCAAGCGGCCGGGGCAACCGGCGTCATCATCTTCAACGAGGGCAATCCCGGCCGCACAGGTCTCCTGGTGGGCAGCTTGGTGGACACCGCGGGGAATCCGATTGTCCCGACGATTCCGGTGGCGTTCACGTCGTTCGCGGTCGGCTCCAACTTGTTGACCCAGTATCAGCAAGCGATCGTGAACCAAACCGCGCTGCCGGTCATGACCATCAGCATTCCGGCGATCGTCAAACCGAACGCCGATGACTACAACGTTATTGCGGAGTCAAAGGGCGGCGACAAGAACCACGTCGTGGTCGTCGATGCGCACCTGGATGCCATCTACGGCGCCGGAATGCTCGACAATGCTTCTGGTTCGGCGACGATTCTCGACATCGCTCAGAAGATGAAGAACGTCCAGCCGCTGAACAAGCTGCGGTTCATCTGGTTCGGCGGCGAGGAACTGGGCCTGCTGGGATCGTCGTACTACATCGACAATCTGCCTTCGACCGACCTGAGTCACATCGGCTATGACCTCGATGCGGATGTCACGGCCACGCCCAACTACACGATCGGAGTCCTCGATCCCGCGGGGCCGGACCTCGTCGACTATCTCGCGCGATCAAGCGATCGCGTACTTCGACTCCATCGGGCTCAACCACGAGCTGTTCTCACCAGTGGGAACCGACGCGTTCAGCTTCAACGAGGTCGGAATTCCGGCCGGGGGTCTGCTCACCGGGCAGGACTGCTGCAAGACCCAAACGGAAGTCGACCTGTTCGGCGGTTCCCTTGGGAATTTCGAAGGCAACGTCCCGAGCTTCGACGGAGGATGTGTCGACAACCCGTTCCTGTGGTGCGACAACCTGAGCAACAACGATCCGACGGTACTCACGTTCATGTCGAAGGCGTTTGCCACGATGGTGGTCCAGATGGCCTTCGACACGAAAGTGATGTCCGCCAGCACCAGCGTCGTCTACAAGAAGAAGCTGCCGATCGCTTCGGAAGTCGGTCGGCACCCAGCCAAATAAGCGCTGATGGCGTGGCGCCGGGCGACTGCGTCCGGCGCCACGCAATCGGTTACGCGCTGCTACCCGATGGCGCCGGTGACCTTGAAGTTGTTGCTGACGAAGACGTGGTGTGGCCAGCTGATCTTGATCATGTGGACGGCGTACGAACCGTTGCTCAGCTTCAGGACACGGTTGACGGTGCCACCGGGGTACTTGGCGAGCGCGACGGCCTTGGCCCTGTTCGCCGCCGCTCCGGCGATGATCGTTCCCGTCCCGGGACGCCAGTTTTGCGGGACCTGACCGACGACTCGCTGGTTCGGGGCCGATCGCGTAAACGGTGCCGCGTTCGCGCTGCCTGACACGCCGTTGCTGGAAGTCGAGTTGAGGATCGCGTAGGCACCGACCGCGACCACGATCGCCGCGGTGCCGGCTGCGACCGGTCTGGTGAGCTTTCGGAAAAACATCGAGAAGACTCCTTTCATCGGGCCGACGAGCGCACGCTGCTACTGCGGTGGCCCGCTTCCGAGCGTGACGGTTGCCGTCTGGCTGTGTCCGCTCGTGTCGGTGTAGGTGATCGTGACTTTCGTGCCGGGCTTGTGTGCGAGGACGATCGGCTCGAGGCTGCTCGCCGAGGTCACGGTCTTCCCGTCGACGGCTGTGATCACGTCGCCTGGCAGCAGGGCCGCCGCGTCCGCGGGGCCGCCCGAGACCACGCCGACGACGGTCGCGCCCACGGAGCTGTGCCCGAAGGGGTACGACGGTGCATCCGCGACCTGGACGCCGAGGAAGGCAGTCCGGCCGACGTGCACCGTCGCCGACGATTTCCCTGAGACGATCTCCTTCGAGATCGTCAGCGCCTTTGCGATCGGAATCGCGTAGCCCTCGCTCGAGCCGTACGCGGCGAAGGGGAAGCTGTTCGATGCAGCCGTGTCCATTCCGACGACACGGCCCGCGCTGTTCAGCAGCGGCCCACCGGAGTCTCCCGGCTGGAGCGCCGCATTGGTCTCGATCAGGCCGCTGAGCTGTTCGGCGGCGCCGCTGTCGCTCTGGACCGTGATCGACTTGTTCAGCCCGGTCACGGTGCCGTTCGCGGACGTGAGCGTGCCCGTGCCACCTGCATTGCCGACCGCCTTGACGCGTGCGCCGAGGGTGAGCTTCGATGCGCTACCGATCGTCACCGTCTTCAGGTGCGAGGCGTTCCGGAGCTGCAGCACCGCGACATCTGCCGTCGTGTCGTAGCCGACGACGCGCGCGGTGTACGTGTGCGTCGTGTTCGGCACGACGACCCGGATCGTCGTCGCGCCGGCGATCACGTGGTTGTTGGTCAGGATCTCTCCCGACGACGAGAGCACGATCCCAGTGCCCGCAGCCGATGCACCCTGGTAGGCCAGGTTCGTATCGATGACGACGACGCCTGTGCCGATCGGACGAGTCGTCGTTCGCGTTGCGGCAAAGGCTGCGCCGCTGCCGATCACGATGGTTGCGACAAACGCGACGAGCGCGGCCCGGACGTGGATGCGTCGTACGATCTTCATGAGGCCTGCGCCCGAGGGTCGTGCCGCGGGGCGGCCGCCGTGCTTGCCGGGCGCTCTGCCAGCACGCGCTCGATGTCTGAGAGCGACAAAACGCCGACGAGGCGGCCGTGACGAACCACGACGCCGCGCCGGCGATCGGCTTTGCCGAGCTTGGCGAACGCGTCGATCAAGCCGTCGTCCTCGCGCATCACGGGGACCTCGTCGGGCGGGAGCATGCATTCGCTGACGGCGCGTCGCGGCCACTCGTCTCGGGGGATGTGGGCGACGCGGCCAAACGGCAGCACGCCGATGAACTCGTCATCGCGAACGACGGGGTAGAGCGCGTGCCGCGATGCCCCTGCGCTCTCGTCGACGAAGGCGGCGATCGTTTGATCCGGGTGAGCGGTCACCGGGTTCCGAACCATCAGGTCACCGACCCGCAATCCGGCCAACGCGCCGCGCGCGACCGCGTAGCGCCGCTCCGCCTCGGCCGCGTTGACGAGGAACCAACCGACGACTGCGAACCAGGCCCCGGTGAAAGCGCCGGAGAGGACGAAGAGCAAAACGCCGCCGCCGATCAACAGGTAGCCGAAGCTGCGCCCGATGTCGGCGGCGATCGCGGTCGCCCACCCGAAGTTCCCTTTCGCTCGCCAGAGGATCGAGCGCAGCACGCGCCCGCCGTCGAGCGGCAGCGCCGGGATCAGGTTGAAGACGAGTAGTACCAGGTTGACGTAGGCGACCCAGGCGAGCACGCCGTGCAGCGCCTGCGAGGCAGGCACCAGCGCCGCCAGCGCCGCGAAGATGCCGCTCAAGACGAGCGTGACGAGCGGGCCGGCGAGCGCAATCCTGAACTCCGCCCCCGAGCTCGGGAACATCGCCTTGAAGCGCGCGACGCCGCCGAAGAGCCAGAGCGTGATCCCGTCGATCTGCATCCCCTCACGCCGTGCCTGGATCGCATGGCCGAGCTCATGCAGGAGCAGCGAACCAAAGAACAGGATCACCGCGTAGACGGCCATGACGACGTACGCCCCGCCCGTCAGAAACGGATACCGCGAAGGGAAGTACGAGGCCGCCAGCGACCACACGAAGAGCGTGAAGACGATCAACCAGCTCCAGTTGAGGCCGATCCTCACTCCGGCGATGCGCCCGAGGGAAATGCTCGGATCGAGCAACCCGCGGCTCTTCGCTTGTTGCCGCTCCTTCTGATTCATGAAGACATCTCAGCAGCGGCGACTAAGCGGGAGTTGAGATCCAGATGAAAAGTGTCTGAGAATTGCGCGCACCCGCTCGAGGCGATGGGAATCTTCAGCTCCTTTTCACTTTGCCTTCACGCCTGTCTTAGCGTGCGCGGCTGAGATCTCTTCGGTAACTCAATACGAAGGGAGTCAAAGATGATTCGAAAGACGACGCGATCAGCGCCGAGATCGGGCGCGTCCGCGATCGGCTTGCGGACCTAGTCAGGAACGGCCGCGGAGGTCGCGCGTTCGAGGAGAGTTGCGATGAGTTTTCATGTTCCGGCGGGTCTTTTTCAGTGATCCCGGTAGCGTCTGATCCGACGATGGATTTCGGCTCGCGCGGCAGCGACGAGTCGGACTGGAAGGAGATGAGATGTCTGAACACAAGATTGGAACCCGCGAGGAATGGCAGGTCGCGCGGGGCGAGCTCGCCAAGCTCGAGGCCGAGCAGGCGGAGCGAAACGAGGAGATCAAGAGCAAGCGTCGCGATCTCCCCTGGGTCCCGGTCGAGAAGGAGTACGAGTTTGACGCCGAGGACG
>VAXY01000211.1 GCA_005885085.1 Actinomycetota bacterium
CGTCGTCCCGGTCGAGCTGATCAAGGTCTGGTCGCTGCGGTACGGCAGCGGACCCTGTTACGTCCTGCCTCGCTAGAACTCCTCAGCGCGCCAGGTCTTCCGGCCGAACGTCGTCGCCAGGGGATTGAACGCGGTGATGAAGCGGCGCTTGAACGTGGTTGCGCGTGCGTCGGCACGCCCCGCCTTCGCGGGCGCCCGGGTGCGGCGCACGCAACTCGTGTGGCTGCGGAGCCAGTCGCGATAGATCCAGTCCGCCGCGATCGAGGCGTGGACGGCCTTCTGCAGCAGATCGGCGGTGCGTTGGGCGGCCCGGTCATCGGGTACTTGCAGCGCGGCGAGCTGCTCGAGCAGGCTCTGGCGGTTTTCCTGGACGCTGTCGAGCTGCGCGGCGGCGACGCCGGGCGAGAGGCTGCAGTCGAACGCCCCCTTGAGCACGCGCGTGACCTCGACCCGGCCTTCGCGGGACTGCTGGAGGAAGTTCTCGAGCGTGAAGACGAACGACCGCAGCTGCGGGTTCGCGTGCGTCGGCGGGGGCTGGGTGCTGCCGCCGCCGTCGTGGACGAGCAGGGCGGCCGTGATTCCGGCCGCGACGAGAGCTGCGGCGCCGACGACCAGGATCCACAGGCGTCGCCGGCCCCGGTCCGGTTTCGCCGGCGCCGCCTGTTCGCGCCGAACAGCCGGCAGCCGAAGCTCCGAGTCCTGTCGCAGCATCGACTGCTCGAGCTCGCGCAGTCCGGGGCCCGGCTCGATCCCGAGCTCGTCGACGAAGAGCTCGCGCGTCCGGCGGAACAGCTCCAGCGCGTCGGCCTGACGTCCCGACCGGTAGAGCGCGAGCATCAGCAGTTCGCGCGGCCGCTCGCGCAGCGGCTGCGACCTCACCAGCTCCTCGAGCTCGGGAATGACGCCGGCCGCTTCGCCCGACTCGAGCGCCGCCTGCAGCCAGTCCTCGTGTGCTGACAGCCGCAGCTCCTCGAGCCGCGCGGCCGGGCCCTCGGGGGGCCCGCGCCACAGATCCAGAGCTTCCCGGAGCTCGTCGCGCGCGCCGGCCGCGTCTCCGTCGGCCAGGCGTTTGCGCGCTGCCGCGGTGAGCTGTTCGAAGCGCTCGAGATCGAGCTCGCCCTCGCCGACGCGCAGCAGGTAGCCCGGCTGTTGTGTGACCAGGCGGTCCGGGCCGAGCTCCTTTCGTAGCTGCGAGACGTAGACCTGCAGCGTCTTCGTTGCGCGCGCCGGAGGCTCGTCTGCCCACAGCTCGTCGATCAGCCGGTCGGTCGGCACGACGCGGTTGCGGTTGAGCAACAACAGCGCGAGCAAGGCGCGTGGTTTCGCGGCCGCAAGCTGAACCGGCCTCCCGTCGACCACGGCCTCGAGCGGCCCCAGGAGCCGGAACTCGTCCACGTGACAGCCATACTAGGCTCCGCCCATGGCGACAACCGACGACCGCGCGGACTCCACCGAGGGGAAGCTCGACCGGCTCCAGCAGCTCCGGGAAGAGGCCGAGCATGCGGGCGGCGAGAAGGCGATCGAGCGGCAGCGGCAGCAGGGCAAGCTGCTGGCGCGCGAGCGCCTCGTCCAGCTGCTCGATCCCGGCTCGTTCGTGGAGCTCGATCGCTTCGTCCGGCACCGCGAGCCGAACTTCGGGATGCTCGAACGGCGCCCGTACGGCGACGCGGTCGTCACCGGCTACGGGACGATCTTCGGCCGCAAGGTCTTCGTCTTCTCGCAGGACTTCACCGTTTTCGGCGGCTCTCTGAGCGAGGTCTTCGCCGAGAAGATCTGCAAGGTGATGGACCTCGCGCTGAAGTACGGCTGCCCCGTGATCGGGATCAACGACTCCGGCGGCGCGCGTATCCAGGAAGGAGTCGTCTCGCTCGCCGGCTACGCGGAGATCTTCTGGCGCAACGTCCAGTGCTCCGGCGTGATCCCGCAGCTCTCGCTGGTGATGGGGCCGTGCGCCGGCGGCGCGGTGTACTCGCCCGCAATCACGGACTTCGTGTTCATGGTCGAGGGCTCGTCGTACATGTTCATCACCGGGCCCGACGTGGTGAAGACCGTGACCGGGGAGGAGGTCACCTTCGAGGAGCTCGGCGGGGCGTCGACGCACGCGTCGAAGTCCGGCGTCGCTCACTTCACCGCGTCCGACGAGCAGGCGTGCCTCGAGGACGCGCGCTACCTGTTCTCGTTCCTCCCGCAGAACAATCTCGACCCGCCTCCGTTCGCGGAGCCGTCCGACGCGCGCGATCGCGAGGAGCCGGAGCTCGACAGTCTCGTGCCCGACAATCCGAACAAGCCGTACGACATGCACGACGTCGTCCGGCGCATCGTCGACGACGGCGAGTTCTTGGAGGTACACGAGCTGTGGGCCGAGAACGTGATCTGCGGTTTCGCGCGGCTGGGTGGGCATCCGGTCGGCGTGGTCGGCAACCAGCCGCGCTCGCTCGCGGGCGTGCTCGACATCGACTCGTCGGTGAAGGCCGCACGGTTCGTCCGCTTCTGCGACTCGTTCAACATCCCGCTCGTCACGTTCGTCGACGTGCCCGGCTTCCTGCCGGGGACGCAGCAGGAGTGGGGCGGGATCATCCGCCACGGCGCGAAGCTGCTGTACGCGTTCGCCGAGGCGACGGTGCCGAAGCTGACGGTGATCACACGCAAGGCGTACGGCGGTGCGTACGACGTCATGAGCTCGAAGCACATCCGCGCCGACTTCAACTTCGCCTGGCCGACGGCCGAAGTGGCGGTGATGGGCCCGGAGGGCGCGGTCAACATCATCTTCCGCAAGGAGCTCGAGGAGGCGGACGATCCGGATTCACGTCGCGCGGAGCTGATCGAGGACTATCGCGAGCGCTTCGCGAACCCGTACACGGCGGCCGAGCGCGGCTACGTCGACGAGGTGATCGAACCGCGGCGAACGCGGCCCGTCTTGATCGACGCGCTCGAGACGGCGCTGACGAAGCAGGAGCCGCGCCCGCGCCGCAAGCACGGAAACATCCCGCTGTAGACCGTGCTGCTGGGGTCAGACCCGGACTTCTACTGGTTCCACTTGTCTGCCGTCGACTTCTTGTGACGGTGCGATTTCGAGCGCGCGCTCGCCTCGTCCTCGGGCGGGCTCTTGTCGAGCAGCTCTTTCTCTTGCGGAGGCCGTGGCGGTGATTCCTTGTCCGGATGGCGTCGTTGCTCGCGGTTCATGCCTTGGTCCTGCCCCGCTGTGGGGCCGACCTAACTAGGAGGCGAGCGCGGGCGCCGCGGCCTCGAGCGGACAGCTCACGCCGAGCTCATCCGTGAAGGCCGCGACGATCGTCCGCTTCTGCGACTCGTTCAACATCCCGCTCGTCACGTTCGTCGACGTGCCCGGCTTCCTGCCGGGGACGCAGCAGGAGTGGGGCGGGATCATCCGCCACGGCGCGAAGCTGCTGTACGCGTTCGCCGAGGCGACGGTGCCGAAGCTGACGGTGATCACACGCAAGGCATACGGCGGTGCGTACGACGTCATGAGCTCGAAGCACATCCGCGCCGACTTCAACTTCGCCTGGCCGACGGCCGAAGTGGCGGTGATGGGCCCGGAGGGCGCGGTCAACATCATCTTCCGCAAGGAGCTCGAGGAGGCGGACGATCCGGATTCACGTCGCGCGGAGCTGATCGAGGACTATCGCGAGCGCTTCGCGAACCCGTACACGGCGGCCGAGCGCGGCTACGTCGACGAGGTGATCGAACCGCGGCGAACGCGGCCCGTCTTGATCGACGCGCTCGAGACGGCGCTGACGAAGCAGGAGCCGCGCCCGCGCCGCAAGCACGGAAACATCCCGCTGTAGACCGTGCTGCTGGGGTCAGACCCGGACTTCTACTGGTTCCACTTGTCTGCCGTCGACTTCTTGTGACGGTGCGATTTCGAGCGCGCGCTCGCCTCGTCCTCGGGCGGGCTCTTGTCGAGCAGCTCTTTCTCTTGCGGAGGCCGTGGCGGTGATTCCTTGTCCGGATGGCGTCGTTGCTCGCGGTTCATGCCTTGGTCCTGCCCCGCTGTGGGGCCGACCTAACTAGGAGGCGAGCGCGGGCGCCGCGGCCTCGAGCGGAGAGCTCACGCCGAGCTCATCCGTGAAGGCCGCGACGATGCCGGGGTCGAACTGCGTGCCCGCGCAGCGGCGCAGCTCCGCGAGCGCCGCAGCGGAGGAACGCCGGGGACGGTAGATGCGGTCCGACGTCATCGCGTCGTAGGCGTCGGTGACGAAGATGATGCGGGCGCCCAGCGGGATCTCCTCCCCGCGCAGGCCGTCCGGATACCCTGCGCCGTCCCACCGCTCGTGGTGGTGCAGCACGAGGTCGGCAACCGGGTCGACGCCGAGGCTGTCCAGCATCCGGAAGCCGATCTGCGGATGGCGCTCGAGCACCAGTCGCTCGGAGTCGGCCAGCGCACCCGGCTTGCGCAGGATCTCCTCTGGGATCGCGAGCTTGCCCAGATCGTGCAAGCTGCCGGCGAGTCGCGTCAGCTCGACGTGCTCCGGATCGAGCCCGACCCGGCTGGCGACTCGGGCGGCGAGCTCCGCCACGCGCTCCGAATGGCTGCCGGTGTAGGTGTCGCGGGCGTCGACGGCTTTCGCGAGCGATGCGGCCGCGCGGTACCGCGCCGCCTTGTCCGGGCCGGCGGCGAGTCGCTTGAGCTCCGCGAGCTCGACGACGTCCGGCCGGTACAGGCGGACGCGGTTCTTGCCGTGCTCCTTCGCCCAGTAGAGCGCGCTGTCGGCGAGCCGAATCAGCTCGTCGCGGCCGTGGCCTTGCAAGTGACCCTGCCGATGTGATCGAAGTCGACGCCGGCGATCCGCTCGACCACGGAGTTGGCCGCCGCGAGCGCCGCGACATCGTCCTGACCAGCGAGCAGGAGGGCGAACTCGTCGCCGCCGAGTCGGAACGCCCCGCCGCCCTGGCGGAGCCGGCCTGCGACCTGCGACAGGACCCGGTCGCCCGACGGATGGCCGAAGCGGTCGTTGATCTTCTTGAAGTCGTCGATGTCGACGAAGCAGAGCGTCACCGGCGTGTGCTGTTCCTCCGCGTTGAGCAGCTCGCGTTGCAGGCGCTCGTGGAAATTGCGGTGATTGCCGAGACCCGTAAGCGGATCGGTGAGCGCGAGCCGCATCGCCCGGAGCGCGCGGTGCGTCGAGCGCTGGTAGAACGAGATCGCGAGCAGTGGGCCGATCAGCGCGGTCGCGAGCACGGGCGAGCGCTCCCAGAGCACCACGAGCATCAGCGCCGCGGACGCCATGAACGCGAACGGCGTGATCGTCGCGCGCAGGTTGGAGGGTACGAGCCGCGCGTAGCTCTGA
This sequence comes from Actinomycetota bacterium, assembly GCA_005885085.1. GTDB lineage: Bacteria > Actinomycetota > Thermoleophilia > Gaiellales > Gaiellaceae > 3-1-20CM-4-69-9. The sequence continues at coordinate 5,310 of VAXY01000211.1, forward strand.
CCCGTGCTGAGGGCGATCGCCCCGGAGATGAAGAGGATGTTTACAACCGAATCTGCAGTCGCGGCGATCAGCACGCGCGCGACGAGCCCACCGACCGTGTCCCCGCTGATCGGGGAGATCAGCACGCCTGCCGTCAGCGCGACGATCGCGAGCACCGCGACGTTGAACGCGATCCGCTGGAACGGACGGTGCTGCGCGACATGGATCGCGCCCGTCGCGATCAGCAACAACAGCGCGCCCGCAGCCCAGCCGTAGAGGACGATCGCAGCCACCGCGAACACGAACGTCAGTGACACGACCCCGCCGCCGCTCTCGGCGTTGATCGGTACCGGGAAACGCTCGGCGAGCGTGGCGGCCGCCGTCAAGGCAACCAGGCTGATCAGGGTTCGGTCGCTGTGTGCGGTCGTCGCGAAGACGTACGCCGCTGCGACGAGGACGCCCAGGCCCGCCAGACAGACCGGCAGCAGGAGGGCGGAAAGCCGGCGGGGCGTGACCGCCTGTGTGCTCACGTTGAGAGTGCTACCAGGTGAATTGGTCGGCGATCGACTCCCAGGTGAACTGTCCCAGGAGTGCCGCAACCAGCACCAGGACGGCCACGAGAGCGATCAGCTTGGGCTTCCACTGCAACATCCGGGAGTACCTCCGAGAAGACGCCAGACTGCGGGATTTTCTCGCGCTTCCACTATGTGGCGAATCACCCGAGAGGGGGATTTAGGCGATATCGCTTACGAAGCGGAAACGAGGCCGGCTTCGGCCAGCGGGCGGCGGCCCCAGGCGAACCGTTGCGCATACCAGCCCGTCAGCGGCGCGATCGCGACCCCGAAGCCTGACGAATGGATGAACCACCCGTTGCCCAGGTAGATGCCCATGTGATTGACCTGCGCGGGCTTCGACTTCGAGCCGGCCGCGCCGAAGAAGATCACGTCCGCAGGCTGCAGCTTCGCGAGCGCGATCCGCTTGGCCGCGCCGACTTCGCCGCTCATGGCGTACGTCGTGCGGCCGCGCAGCACATCGGCGAGCGTGCTCGCGTTTGCGTACTGCTGCAGCTTGTAGACGCGCCAGACGAAGCCGGAGCAATCGAAGCCGCCGTGCGCCTGGGGACCGTAGGGCGAGATGGTCGTCTCGCTCTCCCCGCCCCAGACGTAGGGATAGCCGATGAACTTGACCGCGGTATTCAGCACCCGCTGCTGCCACGGCGTCAGCAGGGGCAGGACGAACGTCGGCGCGAGCTCCTCCGTGTCCGGTACGTCCCATTCGCCGAACTGCAGGACGCGCGCCGCGGAGTAGGCCGCCTCAGCGTGTGTCGCGGGTTCCGAGGGCGAGAGCTCGAGGCTGTCCAGCGCCGCCGGATGGTTCGTGCGCAGGCCGAGCAGGCGCGCGACCGCCTCCGTCCCGAAGCGGGACGGCGGGGTGAGCCCGGCGCTCTTTGCATTGGCCGCGAAGAGCTTGGCCGTCTCGCCGAGACCGAGCTTGGTCACGAGGCGGGAGTCGAGAGCGCTGATCGTGACGGTGGCCCCCGGCGTGGTCGAGGTGGCCGGCGGAACGTGGAGCAGTCCGGCGGTCAGGGTTTCGAGCTCCGCGCGGGTGAGCGGGTCGTTCGGACGCGCCGCCGCCTCCTTGGCCATGAGACCGGCAGCAACCACTGCCTTCAGCTCAGCCTGTGCCCACGAGGGTGCCGGTTTGGCGGCGGCGACCGGCGACCACGCGAGGAGCGTGATGAGCATGCAGACAGGCGGAAGGAGGCGGCGGCGCATACCCCGTTCCTATCGGCGGCTCTCCGGATGGCTTTAATCCAGGCGAATGGCCCTCGAAATCAGCCCTGAGCCCAGCGAAGAAGAGCGAAAGGCGATCGTCCGGGCGCTCGAGCTCGAGGCCGAGCAGTCAGCCGCGCCGACGCCCTGGCAAGCGGCCGGCCTGGGGCCGGAGCCGGAGGACGAAGGCCCTCAGGCAGGTGCGCCGCCGCGCCAGAGCCGCGGCGCCACGCGCACGTAGTCGAGTCCCGAGATCCACGTCAGCACGACCGCGACGAGCAGCGCCCACCAGGCGATCTGGTCGCGCCAGGCGCCTGCCGCGGCGAAGCCGCCGATCGCCGCGGCGACGGCCTGCGACCACGTCTTGAGCTTGCCGAGGTCGCGCGCCTGCAGCACGACGCCGCGTTCGAGGGCCGCGAGCCGCAGCGCGGTGACGAGGAACTCCCGTACGACGATCAGCGCCACCATCCAGCCCGGCACGACGTGCTGCCCGACGAGCATCACCAGGACGGCGAGCACGAGGATCTTGTCCGCGGCGGGATCGAGGAGCGAGCCGAGCGGCGACGAGTGCCCACGGCTGCGTGCGATCCGGCCGTCGAACCAGTCGGTCGCCATTGCGGCCGCGAAGAGCGCGGTCGCCCAGTAGTTGTGGCCGTTGAAGTTCCACGCGTAGAGAAGCACCACGAACGGAACCGATGCGGCGCGCGCGACCGTCAGCGTGTCGGGAAGGCTCACCGCCTGGAGAATACGGGGGCAGTGCCGGTTTTCAGCAAAGTGCTGGTCGCGAACCGCGGCGAGATCGCGATCCGCGTCTTCCGCACGCTGCGCGAGCTGGGCATCGGCACGGTCGCCGTCTACTCGTCGGCCGACCGTAACGCCGCCCACGTCGCCTACGCCGACGAGGCGTACCTGCTCGGGGGCGGGGCTCCCGCCGAGAGCTACCTCAACCAGGAACGCATCCTCGACGCGGCGCAGCGCGCCGGTGCCGAGGCGATCCATCCCGGTTACGGCTTCCTGGCGGAGAACGCGGAGTTCGCGCTTGCGTGCGGTCGGGCGGGTCTCGTCTGGATCGGCCCGCCGCCTGAGGCGATCGAGGCGATGGGATCGAAGATCGAGGCGCGGGAGCGCATGCGTGCCGCCGGCGTGCCGATCGTGCCCGGTGTGACCGAGCCGGTCGAATCCGGGGACGAGGTTCGCCGGCTCGGCGACGAGCTCGGCTGGCCGGTCGCGATCAAGGCCTCCGCCGGGGGTGGGGGAAAGGGCCTGAAGGTCGTGCGCGCAGCGGAGGAGGCCGCCCGCGCGTTCGAATCCGCCCGCCGCGAGGGGGAGGCGTACTTCGCGGACACTGCCGTCTACGTCGAGCGCTATCTCGAGGATCCGCGCCATGTCGAGGTGCAAGTG
>VAXY01000212.1:0-3716 GCA_005885085.1 Actinomycetota bacterium
CGACAACCTTCGTCGCCGCGCGCATGCCGAGCTGGTGCTGGAGCGTCGCGAATTCGTAGTCATGCGTCGTGGCGCTCGGGATGCCGAGCCGTCGTGCCGTCAGCGTCAGCTCGTGTGAGCCGTGCGCGAGCGCCAGGTCGACGTCGCGCGGGCGCGCCCAGCGGCGGAGCGCGTGGAGCCGCGACAGCAGCGACTGTGCCTTGCCGAGGCGCGAACGCCCGCCGTGCCGGCCGATCACCGTTGCCTCGAGCCCGTGCAGGTTGAGCAGCTGCAGCGTCTGCGCGTAGTCGCGTGCGGTGATCTCGACCTCGTCGCCTCGTTCGCGCAACAACCCGATCACCGGTCGGAACACGAGCACGTGCGCCGACGCAGTCATGTCGATCCAGACTCTCAGACGCCGACTCCGACGAGCAGGCGCTCGACCGCCTCGGCCGCCCGTTCGCCCGCCCGGCCGTCCCAGAGCTCGGGAACCTTCCCGCGCTTCGCCTCGGCGAGGAGCGCCGGGACCTCGCGCAGCCGCTCCGGGTCGAGGTTGAGCAGCGTGTTCGTTCCCAGCAACGTCTCGGGCCGCTCGGTGTTGTCCCGGAGCGTGAAGCACGGGACGCCGAGAACCGTGGTCTCCTCCTGAACGCCGCCGGAGTCGGTGACGACCGCAGCGGCCTCGGCCTCGAGGGAGAGGAACTGACGGTAGGGCAACGGCTCCGTCAGCAGCACACGTCCGACGCCTCCGGCTTCGAGATTCTTCTTGGTGCGCGGATGCACCGGGAAGATCACCGGCAACGTCTCCGCAACGTCGGCGAGCGCCGAGATCGTGCGGGCGAGCAGGTCGGGGACGTCGACGAGGCTCGGGCGGTGCAATGTGACCAGGGTGTAGCCGCGCGGCTCGAGGTCGAACTGCCGCCACGCCTCGACGGCACGGGCGGCGCCGACGTTGGCCAGCAGCGTGTCGATCATCGTGTTGCCGACGTACGCGATCCGGTCTTCGGGGATCCCCTCGGCGGCGAGGTTGTCGTTGCCGCTCGGCAGGGACGTGAGCAGCAGGTTCGACAGGTGGTCTGCGATGACGCGGTTGACCTCTTCCGGCATCGACCAATCCCTGCTGCGCAAGCCCGACTCGACGTGGCAGAGAGTGCTCGCGCACGCCCGCGCCGCGACCGCGCCGGCGAGCGTCGAGTTTACGTCACCCGCGACGACGACCAGATCGGGCTCGAGCTCGCGGAAGGCCTCTTCGAGGCCACTCAGCGCGCTTGCGGTGGTGTGCGCGTCCAGCTCCACGTGTGGGCGGGGTAGCGGCAGCTCCGCGAAGAAGACGTCCTTCAGCAGCGCGTCGTAGTGCTGGCCCGTGTGGACGAGCCGCTGCTCGACGCGTCCCCGCCGTTCGAGCTCGGCGTAGACCGGCGCAACCTTCATGTAGTTCGGTCGGGCGCCGACGACGTGCACGACCAGCGGCCGTGCCATCAACGCTCCACCAGCAGCTCGGGCAGCGGCGCATCCGTGTTGATGCGTTCGACGTGCCGGTCGTACCAGAGCGTGAAGGCGAGCAGTCCCCAGAGCTGCCGGCTCAGGTCTTCGCTGCCGGCGACGTGACTGTCGAGTAGGCGGTGCACAAACTCGGGCCGGAAGAATCCCTGCCGCTCCAAGGTCTCGGTCGCAAGCGTCGCCCGGGCGAACGGCTCCAGCTCGCCGCGCAGCCAGGCCGCGGCCGGAATCGAGAAGCCGCGTTTCCTCCCGTGGACGATCTCGCGGGGAAGCAACGGCTCGGCCGCCTTGCGGAGCAACACCTTCTTGGCGAAGCCGCGGATCTTGTACCGCCTCGGCAGCGCGAGCGCGAGATTCGTGACCACCGTGTCGAGATACGGGACGCGTGCCTCGAGCGAATGCGCCATCGACGCGCGGTCGGTCTTCACGAGCAGATCGTCGACCAGATAGACGCCGAGGTCGACGTCCTGGAGGCGCGCGAGCTCGTCCGCGCCGGCGGTCGCCTCGTAACGCGCGCGGAGCAGATCGACCGGGTCGAACGACGAGCTGCGGCCGGTCAGCTCCGCCCGTGCCGCCGGCGAGAAGATCTCCTTCCAGCCGTGGTGCCGCTCGAGTGGCGGCAGGTGCGCAGCGCGCACGAACCGCTTCGCCCGATAGTCGAAGCTCGCCTTCGCCGTCGAGGTCGGCAGGCGTTCGACGAACGGACGTGCGAGCCGCGCCAGGCCGCCGATGCGTTCCGCCAGCAGGTCGGCGGCGTACGTGTAGTAGCCGCCGAACAGCTCGTCGCCGCCCTCGCCGGAGAGCGCGACCTTCACGTCCTGCGCCGCCAGCTGCGAGACGAGATACGTCGGCAGCGAGGACGAGTCGGCGAACGGCTCGTCGAACGCCGCCGCGAGCGCCGGGAGCAGCAGCGCCGCATCGGGGCGCAGCACGAGCTCGCGGTGCAGCGTGCCGTAGCGCTCGGCGACCCGCCGGGCGTCGGCGAGCTCGTCGAAGGAGCGTTCCGCGAACCCGATCGAGAACGTGCGCAGCGGCTCGGCGCTCTCCTCGGCGGCGAGCGCGGCCAGCAGCGCCGAGTCCACGCCGCCGGACAGGAGCACCCCGACCGGAACGTCGCTGACGAGATGCGCGCGCACCGAGTCGCGCATGCGCGAGCGTAGCTCCTCGACGAGCTCAGCCTCGTCGTCCTCTCGCAGCTGGTCGGTGGACACCGGCGCGGGACGTGCGAACCGCTCCACTCTGACGCGGCCGTCCTCCCACAGCAGCAGCTGCCCGGCCGGCAGCTTGCGCACCTCGCGGAAGATCGTCAGTGGCGCGGGAATCGAGTTGAACGCGAGGAACGCCTCGAGTGCCTCGAGGTCGATCTCGCCGCGCGGCAGCGCCCGCAGCTCCGACGCGAACTCGAGCTCCCCGCCGGCGTCGCGGTAGTAGAGCGGCTTGATCCCGAAGCGGTCGCGCGCGAGCACGAGGCGACGCCGCGGTGCGTCCCAGATCGCGACGGCGAACATCCCGCGCAGCCGCTCGGCGAAGCCGTCGCCGTGCAGCTCGTAGAGATGCAGGAGTACCTCGGTGTCGCCGTGCGTGCGAAAGCGGTGGCCCGCACGCTCCAGCTCCTGCCGCAACTCGCGGTAGTTGTAGATCTCGCCGTTCTGCACGACGTGCAGCGTTCCGTCCTCGTTTGCGATCGGCTGGTCGCCGGTGTCGAGGTCGATGATCGACAGCCGCCGCGCGGCGAGCGCCGCGGTGCCGTCGCAGTACTCACCGAAGCTGTCCGGCCCGCGATGGACGAGCGTCGCGCTCATGCGCGCGACGCGCTCCGGATCGGCCGAGCCGTTCGCGGAGACGACTCCGCAGATCCCGCACATGCGCAAGAGTCTAGGCGCGGCGTAGGCTCACGCCGTGGACTTCAGCACCCACGACCAGCTCGTCCTGCTGGCGCTTTTGGTCGGCCTCGCCGTGCTGCTGATCCTGGCGCCGGCGTTGCGCATCCCCTACCCGATCTTCCTCGTTCTCGGCGGTCTCGGCCTCGGATTCGTCCCAGGAATTCCGGCGCTGGAGCTACCCCCGGAGGTCGTGTTCGTTGCGGTGCTGCCGCCGCTGCTCTATCTCTCGGCGTTCTTCACGTCCGTGCGCGATCTGCGGGCGAACGCACGCGCGATCGGCATCCTCGCGGTCGGGCTCGTCGTTGCCACGACGGTCACTGTCGCCGTTGTCGCGCACGCTGCGATCGGCGGCCT
>VAXY01000212.1:3727-4941 GCA_005885085.1 Actinomycetota bacterium
CGTGCTGGGCGCTGTGGTGGCGCCGACCGATCCGATCGCCTCGACCGCGATCATGCGCCGGCTCGGGGTGCCGAGGCGCCTCGTCTCGGTCGTGGAGAGCGAAAGCCTCGTCAACGACGGCACGGCGCTCGTTCTCTACCGCGTCGCCGTCGTGGCGGTCGTGTCCGGCACGTTTTCCGTGTGGGACGCGTCCTGGCGCTTCGCCTGGAGCGTCCTCGGCGGGATCGGGATCGGCCTGATCGTCGGCTTCGTCACTGCGGAGGTGCGCCGGCGGCTCGAGAATCCTCCCGTCGAGGTGACGATCGCGCTGATGACGGGCTATCTCGCGTTCATTCCCGCGAATGCAGCGGAGGCGTCGGGCGTGCTCGCCGTGGTGACGGCAGGCGTCTACCTCGGCGTGCGCACGCCGGAGCTGACGTCCGTGCAGACGCGGCTCCAGGGCGTCGCCGTCTGGGAGATCGTCGTTTTCGTCCTCAACGCCTTGCTCTTCGCCCTCGTGGGCCTGCAGCTGTCGCGCATCCTCGACACGCTGACCGGACGCTCGACGGGCGAGCTGATGCGCTATGCGGTGCTCGTGACCGGGACGGTGATCCTGACGAGGATCATCTGGGTTCCCGTCTTCAGCGAGCTGCCGAGGTGGCTCTGGAGCAGCACAAGGCATCCCGCGAAGCCGTTCGGCCACTCCTTCCTGATCTCCTGGTCCGGCATGCGCGGCGCCGTCTCCCTCGCCGCCGTCTCCCTCGCAGCCGCGCTCGCGATCCCTTTGTCCACCGATGCCGGCACGCCTTTTCAGGACCGTGACCTGATCATCTTCCTGGCGTTCTGCGTCATCCTCGGCACGCTCGTCCTGCAGGGGTTGTCATTACCGCTGCTGATCCGCATGCTCAGGATCGAGCCGGACCACAGCGACGACGCCGAGGACGCCAAGGCTCGCATCCGCGCGGCCGAGGCGGCGCTGGCTCGTCTCGACGAGCTGGTCGACGAGGACTGGGTGCGCGAGGAGACGGCCGAACGCCTCCGCGGTCTGTACGGCTTCCGCCGCAACCGCTTTGCGTCGCGATTCGACGAGGAGTCGGACGGAGCGATCGAGGAGCAGTCACAGGCCTACCAGCGCCTGCGCCGCGAGCTGCTCGACGCGGAGCGCGCGGCCGTCACGCAGCTTGGTCGCGACGGCACGATCAGCGGCGACGTTGTCAACCGCGTTCGCCGCGACC